>DASUSZ010000034.1:0-4506 GCA_036374815.1 Vicinamibacterales bacterium
CGTCATCGACGGCGTGATGTACACGACCGGCTCGTGGAGCGTCACCTATGCGATCGACGCGCGCACCGGCAAGCAGCTCTGGAAGTGGGATCCCGAGGTGCATCGCAAGTACGACAACATCGCCTGCTGCGACGTCGTCAATCGCGGCGCCGCGTTTTACAAGGGCAAGGTGTACGTCGGCGTGCTCGACGGACGTCTCGCGGCGATCGATGCCACCACCGGCAAGGTGGCGTGGCAGACCACGACCGTCGATCAAACGCAGCCGTACACCATCACCGGTGCGCCGCGCATTGCCAACGGCAAGATCATCATCGGCAACGGCGGCGCCGAGTACGGCGTGCGCGGTTACGTGTCCGCGTACGACGCGGAGACCGGCAAGCTGGCGTGGCGGTTTTACACCGTGCCGGGCGACCCGTCGAAGCCGCAGGAGAACAAGGCGCTCGAGCGCGCGCTGCCGACGTGGCAAGGCAACGACTGGTGGAAGTACGGCGGCGGCGGCACGGTGTGGGATTCGATCGTCTACGACCCTGAATTGAACCTGCTCTACGTCGGCACCGGCAATGGCTCGGTGTGGAACCGCGACGTTCGCAGTCCGGGCGGCGGCGACAACCTGTATCTGTGCTCGATCCTGGCGATCAATCCCGACAACGGCGAGCTGGTGTGGCATTACCAGACCACGCCAGGCGATACCTGGGACTACACGTCGGTGCAGCCGATGATGCTGGCCGATCTCACCATCGGCGGCCGCCAACGCAAGGTGATCATGCAAGCGCCGAAGAACGGATTTTTTTACGTGCTCGATCGCGCGACCGGCGAGCTGCTGTCCGCGGACCAGTACGTGGAAGTGAACTGGGCCTCGCACGTCGACATGCAGACCGGACGCCCTGTCGAGATCGCGGGCGCGGACTACAAGACCAAGGGCACCTACATTCGTCCGGGACCGCTCGGCGGGCACAACTGGCAGGCGATGTCGTTCAGTCCGCAGACCGGCCTCGTCTATTTGCCCGCGCAGGACAACGGCCGCTACTTCGAGCAGCCGAAAACGCTCGCCGAGTTCAAGCAGATGCAGGGCGATCCGACCAAGGCGCCGCTGCCGTACAACCTCGGTCTCGGCCCGATCGATCGCAACATGGAGAATTACGAGGTCCCGTACAAGGGCCGGCTGCTCGCCTGGGATCCGGTGGCGCGCAAGCCGCGATGGGCCGTCGAGTACGGCAACTACTGGAACGGCGGCACGCTGGCGACCGCGGGCAATCTCGTGTTCCAGGGCACTGCGGCCGGTGACTTCATCGCCTACAACGCGGCCACCGGCGAGAAGCTATGGTCATCGTGGGCGACGACAGGTATTCTCGCGCCGCCGATCACCTACGCGATCGACGGCAAGCAATACGTGTCAGTGATGGCGGGATGGGGCGGCGCCTTCGCGAAGAAACATCTCAGTTACGGACGGCTGCTCACGTTCACGATCGGCGGCACGGCGACGCTGCCCTCGAGACCGCGCCCGCGCACGGTCACGGCGATCGCCAACACCGCAACGCCGGAGCAGATTACCGCCGGCGCGAAGTTGTTCGCCACCTACTGCGCGCGCTGTCACGGCGAGGCGACGCTGCTGCCGGATCTGCGCCGCTCGACGCCCGCGGTGTTGAACGGCCTCGACAAGATTCTTGACGGCGCATTGGTTGAGCGCGGCATGCCGCGCTTCGCGGAATTCGATCGGCCGATGATCGCGGCGCTGCGCGGTTATTTGCTGGATGAACGTCGCAAGCTCGTCGCTGCGCGGTAACGGCCTGGCTCTTGCACCGCGTGCGGCATGCAATTGTGCCGCATTGTCGTGCTCATCTTCGCCGCAACCTCGCCCGCATTCGCGCAAGCACCCGCCATCGAAGCGGCGCAGCCGCGGCTGATCATTTCCGAACGCGCGCTCGCCGGCGGTCTCGATCGCATGCCGCCCGCGGTGCAATCACGTGATTCAGTCAGGAACGGCGCGATCATCGGCGCGGTGATCGGCGCGGTCGCGCTTGCCGCGCCGGGCGCGTGGATTTGCCACATGTTGAAGGAGCCCGGCGATCCGCCTTGCTTGAAGGGCGTGCTCACTCTCGGAGCGGTTGGCGCCGGCGTCGGTGCAGCCGCGGGTGCGGGCGTGGACGCGCTGTTCGTGCGCGATCAGCGCCCGCGCTTGTCGGGCTCACGCTGATTCCGCGTTTTTTCACGCCCAAGCTGATCGGTGGCCCGCCGTTTGCACCACGGCCCGGCGGGAGTATTACGCATGTTGAATTTCACGAAAGTGGTGCGGATCAGCGTCATGGCGCTGGCGATTTTGGGTAGCGCCGCGCCGGCGCGCGCCGACTGGTTCCTGACGCCCTACATCGGCGGCGTGTTCGGCGGCGCGTCGAATCAGTTCAAGGTCGACGATCTCGACGACGAGTTCGAGCAGCGCGTCAACTTCGGCGGCAGCATCGGCTACCGGACCAAAGGCGTCATCGGCTTCGAGCTGGACTACAACGTCGCGCCGAACTTCTTCCAGTTCACCGGCGGCACCGGGGACTTCGATCTGTTCGACTTGAATTCCAGCGTCCAGACGCTGATGGGCAACATCGTTCTTGCGATCCCGGTGGGCGGATCGACCGGCGCCGGCTTCCAGCCGTACGTGACCGCCGGCGTCGGCACGATTCGCACGCAGCTGCGCAGCGAGGCGGATGTGTTCGACGACCTGACCAGCAACGACAGCGGCTTCAACATCGGCGCGGGCGCAAACTTCTTCGCCGCCACCCACTTTGGCGTGCGCGCCGACGTGCGCTACATCCGCGGCTTCGAATCGATCGACGACGAGGATCCGATTGAAGACAATCCGTTCTTCGATCAGCCGTTTGCGCAGGAGGTATTCAACTACTGGCGCGGCTCGGTCGGCCTGACGTTCCGCTGGTAACGCTGCCTCATTGATTGGTCCGCGTCAGTCAAATGGTGCAAGCCGGTTCAATTCGTCGAACCAGTTCAGCACCAGCTCGAGCTGACGCGGTGCCGCATCGACGCGGCTGCGCGGCATCACGAAGTGCTGGCCATCGGGTGCGATGTCGTAGTTCAAATACACGTCGTCGAAGCCGTAGGGGCCGGAGAAGAGGCGGCGCGCCGCCCCGCTTTTGAATGCGGCGCCGGGCGTGACCGGCACGACGAACAGCGTGTCGCCGCGGGCGAAGAACAACTCCCGCCCATCGCGGGACCATAACGGGGCCGTGCCGCCATCGACTGAGATCGGCGTTCGGGTACCGCGGCCCGGAAACGGGCGCACGTAAACCTCGGTGCGGCCTGACTCGTCCGACGCATACGCGATCCAGCGGCCATCCGGCGAGAAGACCGCAAGCGATTCATCTGCCGGGGTCTGAAGGAAAGGCGTCGACGTGCCATCCGCGGGCGAATAGATCCACAGGTCGTGACCAGTCGCCGCGGCGGTTTGCCGGTAGAGAAGCCACTTGCCATCCGGGGACCAGTCCAGCGGGGTGGAAGACACATCGCTATCGAAAAGGAGCGTCGCGGAGCCCGTGCCGTCGACCCGATCCGAAAAAAGACGGTATTTGCCGCTGCCGGCAGGGTCCGCGCCGAATGTGATGTGCGTTCCGTCCGCCATCCACTCGGCGCGCTCGTGATTGCCGGCCAGCTGGCTCGCCCGGGTCATCGTGCCGCGTTCGACATCCACGACCCAGATCTTCGAGTACGCGGCGTCGATGTCGACGGCGATGCGGCGCCCGTCAGGAGAGATGCGCGGCCACCAGAACGATGCCTGCCGATCGGCAACCGGGCGCGCGGCTCCGTTGCGATCGACCCACATCAATGGGCGCTCGGCGATCGTCGAGTCGCCCGCCGCGTACACCAGTGTCCCGGTTTGCGCGATGGCGAATTGAGCGGCGCCGCTGTTTGGATGCGTGATGACGCCGTCGACGACTTTGACGGGAGCGCCGATCGCAACCAGGCGCGTCGCATCGAAGCGCACCGCATACAACGCCCCGGCGCGCGCGTAAACCAGATGCCCGGTCGGCACGTACTGGGCGGAGCCACCTTGCGCAACTGGGTGTTGCGCTCCCGTCTCCAGCGAGCGCACGACGATCTGCGCGTCGTCAAAGGACTCGAGGCTCGCGGACTTCACGGTGAATAGAATCGCCTTGCCGCCGGGCAGGAAATGCGGCCAGCGATGGCTCATCTCGGCGCCATTCGGAGCGAGGGTGGTCAGCGGCTTCGGTTCGCCACCCTCGGCCGGGACCGTGAAGAGGCCCGCGCCAGTCGATGACGCAAAGACGATGCTGCCGTTGTCGGCCCATGTCGCGCCGCGGTATTCCTGCGCGCCGGCGTTGACGGGCAACACCGCAACCGTTGCGACCGCGCCGCCGGTGAACGACACTTTTTTCAGGGCCGGGCCCGTGAAGAACGCAAGCCAACGCCCGTCGGGAGAGAAGAAGGGCGTGACGGCGCCCTCCGTTCCGGCGATCGCCGAGCTTTGCGCGTCGTTGAGCAGAC
>DASUSZ010000035.1:0-11780 GCA_036374815.1 Vicinamibacterales bacterium
CGCCGTGATCTCGCCGGGGATTTCCGTCGACTTCATGCTGCCGTCGCGGTTCTTGGCGACGTAGACCGCGGTCACCGTCCCCGAGCCGATCACGACATCGCCGCGCACGATGGTGTGGGCCCATTGAATGGTGCTGCGGCTGACCGCTCCAATTTCAGTGCGCACTTCGAATTCATCCTGGAATCGCAGCGGCGCCTTGTAGTCAAATGCGGCGGCGATGCGCGGCCAGCTGCGCTCTTCGTGGTTCGCGTAGATGTCCATGCCGGCGAGACGCCACACCGCGTGCTCGGCTTCTTCCATGTAACGGAAGAACACCGAGAAGTGGACCATGCCCGCGGCATCGGTCTCGGCGAACTCGACGCGGCGGCGATAGACGGCGCCTATGGCCGCCGCCCTTCCGGCAGCACCAGCTCGTTGGCCTTGTGCTGCGCCTGCTCCGGCGCCACGCCTTCTCGCCACGTCTGCAGCCGCTTCTTGTCGGCCGGGTAGAGCGACTCCATCGGCTTCCACACCTTGTCGACCTTGTCGGTGAACAGATCGCCAATCAGCAGATCGGTCACGGTGTTGCGCAACTCAGGGTAGTTCTTGACGAACGCGCCAAAGCTGAAGCCGTCGTAGTACTCGCACACCAGGCGGCGCATGCGATCGACGCCGTCGTTGAAATTCGGGCCCCACGCGCCAAGCTGCGCCCCGCTGGTGTCGCCTTTGTTCAACCCGTCGATGATCGCATCGGCCGCCAGCTCGCCCGACTTGAGCGCCAGCAGCACGCCCGATGAATACAGCGGATCGAGGAAGCCAAACGCGTCGCCGACCAGCACCCAGCCGTTGCCCGCGCACGCCGTCGAGCGGTACGAGTAGTCGCGCGTGGCGAAGTAGCCGGTCACGCGCTTCGCGTTCCTGATGCGCTCTTTGACCGCGGGCGTGTTGTCGACCTCTTCCTGGTAGGTCTGCTCGTGGTTGCCGTTGCGGCCCTTGAACAGGTAATCGAACGGCGCGACCACACCAAGCGAAACGATGTTGTCGTGCAGCGGGATGTTCCAGAACCAACCCTCTTTCCCCGGCGTCTGGATCACCATCGTCGCGCCTTCGTCCTTACCGGAGTCGCGATACGCGCCTTCCCAGTAAGTCCAGATCGCGCCCTTGTTGAGCACCGGATCCCACAGTCGCAGCTTCATGCGATTCATCAGCAGGGCCGCCTGCCCGCTGGCATCGACGACGACCCTGGCCTTGATTTCCTTTCGCTGGCCGTTCTCCTTGATCACAACTCCGGTGGCCCGATCTCCGTCGAACAGCACCTCGACGACGTGCACGCCGTCGTGCGCGTCGACGCCGTGCTCGCGCGCGTTATCGAGCATCATCTGGTCGAACTCGCTGCGCACCACCTGCCAGGTCTGCGAGCACTCGTGCGGCTTGTTGTCCCAGAAGTAAAACGGCGCCGACAGCTTGCCGTTCGCGTTGATGAACTGGACGCTGTACTTCTTGACGAAGCGGCTGCGCTGCATCTTCTCTAGCATGTTGAGCCGCTTCAGCACCCAGTAGGTTTCGGGGATCAGCGATTCGCCGATGTGAAAGCGTGGAAACTTCTCGCGCTCGAACAGCGCGACGTCTAGTCCTGCCTGCGCGAGGATCGTCGACGTGGTGGAGCCCGCGGGCCCGCCGCCAATCACAACGACGTCATATGAAGAGACCATGAAGTTGGCAGTTGACAGTTGGCAGTGGCCAGTTAGTTGGCAGTCACAAGTTTAGTTGGCAGTCAAAAGTGTAAGTGGCAGTTACGTGTATCGAATGCCGGCGTGCTCCGGCAGGAAGAAGCGCGGCAGCAGCACGTCGACCCGCAGCAGTCCTTCGCGAGTCAATGCAATGCGATCGGCGCTGGCCTCCGCGATGTAGCCATCTTCGCGCAGCGACTTGATCGCGTCAGCAAAACGCGTCAGCACGTCGACGCCGTACTGCTGTTTGAAATAGGCAGGCCGGTTCGAGCCGCGCTTCAGTTGCAGCACGAACTCGCGGATCAAGCGCTCCTCGTGGGTGGGGCGATAGGCCCGGCCGAGCGGGATTTCGCCGCTTTCGATCGCGGCCTGGTAGGCCGGCCACTTATCCAGGTTCTGCACGTGCACGCCGTTGATGTGTCCGAACGACGCCACGCCGAGGCCGAGCAGATCCGCGCCTTCCCATAGTCGATCGCGGTAGACGAACTTCGTCTTCGCCGGGTTCTTCACCGCGGTGTACGCGCTGCCGATGTGATACCCGGCGCGTTCGAGCTGCTCGAAGGCCTCGCGCACCCATCGCCGCTTGGTGGCCCAGTCGGCAACCGATTCGGAAAACTGTCCGCCGCCTTTCAGAAGATCGCCGCTGATCGTCGTGTTGTAGGGCAGCTCCATCTGGTAGATGGTGACGCTGTCGGGCTCGAGCGCGAGCGTGCGTTCGACGCAGTCGTGCCAGTTGGCCTCGCTCTCGCCGAGCATCCCGGCGATCAGGTCGATGTTGATCTGCGGGAAGTTGAGATTGCGCGCCGCTTCGTAGGCACGGCCCACTTCCGGCGACCGATGCGCGCGGCCGTTCAACTCGAGGATGCGATCGTCGAAGTTTTCCACGCCGAGGCTGAGCCGCGTGACGCCCAGCTCGCGGATCGCGGCGAGCTTCGCTTCGGTGATCGTGCCGGGCTCGCATTCGAACGTGATCTCGTCCGCGCCGTTCCACGCGCCCGTGGCGTTGAGGCGGCCGACCAGTCCCTGCAACTGCCTGGTCGACAGGAACGACGGCGTGCCGCCGCCGAAGTAGACGAAATTGAAGGTGCGCCCCTTGACCGCGGGTGTTTGCGCGTAGAGCTCCCACTCGCGGGCGAGCAGATTGAGATAGCCCTCGACTTCGCGGGCGTTCTTGTCGGTGTAGACCCTGAAGTAACAGAAGTGGCAGCGTTTCCGGCAGAACGGGATGTGGAGATACAGCCCCAACGGGACATCGGCCGGCGGCGAATCCAGCGCGGGTCGCGCGTCGCGCGCCACAGACTCCGTCGTCCACGCTGAGAACGGTGGATAGTTGGCGATGAAATAGCTGCCGACATCCGTCTGCTCGACGGTGGTGTCACCCGATCCCGCCATCAGTTGGATAACTATATGATTGCTTAGCCAGCGCCTGTAACGAAACGTAACGCCTATGCGCTATCGCGCCCTGTTGCTCGGTCTTGCCATGCCGGCGGTGCTGCTCGCTCAAGAGCCTGCCCAGGACCTGCCGCGCTTCCGCGCCGGCGCCAACCTCGTTCGCGTCGACACCTACGTCTCGAAGAACGACGTCGCGGTGCTCGATCTGAAAGCGGACGATTTCACCGTCTACGAGGACGACAAGCCGCAAACGATCGCCGACTTCGAGCTGCTGCAGGCGCGCGGCGCGCTGCCGACCACCGAGCGCACCAATCCGAACAACACCCGCGACATGCGCCAGCAAGCCGACGACGCCGTGCGGCTGTTCACGCTGTTCTTCGATCCGCTCAGCAACTCCTACGCGAGCGCGTATCGCGTGCGCCAGCCGCTCGTCGACGCACTCGAGAAGGTGATCGGTCCTGACGACGCGGTGGGCGTGATGACGCCGGACATGTCGCCGACGGGCATTTCCTATGGCAAGCGGACCGACACCATCGAGCGGATGATCAGCAGGTGGTGGGACCTGGGCGCCAAGGATCGGCTCGGATTCCGCACCGACCAGGAAGCCGCCATCACCGGCTGCTATCCGCCGGGCGACGTCGCGACCCGCGGCATTGCCGCCAGGATGATTTCGATCCTGCGCGAGCAGCGCACGCTGGACGCGCTCGAATCGCTGGTGACGCATCTCGACGGCCTCCGCGAGGATCGCAAGTTCGTGATGGTCTTCACCGAAGGCTGGATGTTGCATCGTCCGGATGCAGGGCTGTCGCGCGGGCTGAAGGACACGGATGGCCCGGTACCGGATCCGCTCGGCACCGATCCCCGCACCGGCGGCATCCGCCGCCAGAACGATCCGGATCCGAATCTGGGGCGGGCGATGTCGCTCAATCAGTGCGAGCAGCTGCGTATTCAACTGTCGCAGGTCGATCACGAGCGCGACTTCATGACGCTGCTGCAGCGCGCCAACCGCGCCAACGTCAGCTTCTACCCGATCGATGCGCGCGGCCTGGTGGTGTTCGATCAACCGATCAGCGCCGGCATCCCGCCCGGCCAGGACCAGGCGATCCTTCGACACCGTTGGGACTTCCTTCGCGACATGGCAGGGCAGACCGACGGGCAGGCCGTGCTCGATCAGGGTGATCTCACACGCGCCTTTCAGAAAGTGTTTCGCGATCTCGGGTCGTATTACCTGTTGAGTTATTACTCCACCAACTCACGGCTCGACGGCCGCTTCCGCCGGATTCGCGTCGAGGTCAAGCGCGAAGGCGTGGATGTGCGCGCGCGGCCCGGCTACCTGGCGCCGACGGAAGCCGAAGCGCGCGCCGCCGGTGCCGCCACGACCGCCACCACCCGAGCCGCGCCGACGACGGTAACGCGCGCGCTCGATGCGCTCGCGCCGGCGCGCGGCAACATGCCGGTGCGCGTGCAGGCGGTGGGACGGCCGAACAGCATCAGCGCGATCGTCGAGCTCGACGCGGCCACGGCGAAGCAGCCTGAGTGGCTGTCGGGCGGAACGCTGCGGTTGACGTTCGAACCCGATCGCGCGGTCGGCGCGCCGGGCGCGGCGCCGGCCACGCCGCCACAGACGATGACGGTGGCGATCGAGCCCGGTCAACGCAGCATTGTCGTCAACGGCAGCGAGCGTCCGTTGGCGGCCGGCCGGTACGCGGTCCGCGCGGAGCTTCTTGCGCGCAACAGCCGGTTGCCAATGCAGGTGACCACGTTCGCGACGGTGCCTGCTCAAGGTGTCGAAATCGGGACCGGCGGCTTGGCGTCGCGCCGTGGTCCGAGCACCGGCCTTGTCTACATCGCGACTGCCGATCCGCGTTTTCGCCGCACCGAACGGCTGCGGCTCGAAGTGCCGCTCGCCGGCGATGGGTTCACCGGCGGCGGACGGCTGTTGACGCGCGAAGGACAAGCGACGCCGCTCGTCGTGACGTTCTCGACGCGCACCGACGAAGCAACCAGGCAGCAGTTTGCGGTCGGCGACGTCACGCTGGCGCCGCTCGCCGCCGGGGAGTACGTCCTCGAGTTGTCGCTGACAAAGGCCGGCAAAACCGAACTTGTCAGTTACGGCTTCAGAGTGATTCCGTGAACGGGCGCATCAGATGCGTCGCGTTCGTCGCGGGCATCGTGCTGATGGCCGTTGGGGTCATCGCGCAGGAACCGCTGCCGCGGTTCCGTGCGGGCGCCAACCTGGTCACGGTCGACGCGTACCTCACGGACAACGGCAAGCCGATCACCGATCTCAAGCCCGACGAGATTGAAATCTTCGAGGACGGCCGCCCTCAGACGATCGAGAGTTTCCGCCTGGTCAGGCCCGGCGGGCAGGGCGGACCACGTTCGAAGCCAGACCCCACGACGGCGGCTGAATCACGCGCGGCAGCCGAGGATCCGGAAGCGCGCATCTTCGTCGTGTTCTTCGACAACTGGCACGTCAGCACCAGCGGATCGAGCAGGGCCGCGGCGCCGGTTACCGAATTCCTGAATCGCGTGGTTGGCGCCAGCGATCTGGTTGGGGTGATGACGCCCGATATTCCCGCACGGACGCTGTCGTTGACGCGCCGTAGCGATGGGATCGAACGCGCCGTGCGCGAGACGACGCTGTGGGGACAGCGCGATCGCATCGACACGATCGATCCACGCGAGCGCGAGATCGCGAACTGTTATCCGGAGGATCCGCGCCGGCCGAAATTCCGCGGCGTGGCCAAGGAGATGATCGAGCGGCGGCGCGAGCAGAAGACGCTGCGCGCCCTCGACGACCTGGTCGCGCACCTCGGCGGCGTGCGCGACGAACGCAAGTTCGTCGTGCTGCTCACCGAAGGGTGGGTGCTGTTCCGGCAGAACGAGCAGCTCGCCGCCATTCTCGACCCGGAGAACCCGTCGATTCCCGGACCGCCCGGCATCGGCGTCGAGCGCGGCCGCATCACGACGGAGAACGACAAGAACAGCGTCTCGTACGACCGCACCTTTGCGTCGTGCGAGCGCGAGCGATCGCTGCTGGCGTTTGTCGACCACACGCTCGAGCTCCGGCAGCTCGCGCAGCGCGCCAATCGCGCCAACGTGACGTTTTACGCGATCGATCCGCGCGGGCTGGCCGTGTTCGACGATTCGATCGGCCCGCTGCGCCCGGCGACGCCGGGTGAGGATCGCACGCGCCTTGCATCGCGCCATGGCGGCCTGCGAGAGCTGGCGATCAATACCGACGGCGCGGTCGTTCTCAACACCAACGACGTCAAGGGCGGTGTCGCGCGGATCATGTCCGACCTCGGCGGCTATTACCTGATGCAGTACTACTCGACGAACCCGAAGCTCGATGGGCGCTTCCGCTCGATCACCGTGCGTGTCAAGCGGCCCGGCGTGAACGTGCGCGCGCGGCAAGGGTACCTCGCGCCGAGCGAAGCCGACATGCGGGCGATGACGGCGGCAAAGCCGGCGTTGCCCGGCGGCGTCACCGCGATCAAGCGCCGGCCGCCGATGACCGCATTGCGGCGTGGACCAAGCACCGGCCTGGCTTACGTGCGAGTGGAGCAGCCGATGTTCCGGCGCACGGAGCGGTTGCGCGTCGAGGTGGAAATACCGGACGGCGCCACGAACGTCGCGGGAAGGATCCTGACGGCTCAAGGCCAGCCGATGCCCCTGCCGGTGAGCTATTCGACATCACAAGTGAATGGCAAGACGGTAGGCATCGCCGACGTCACGCTTGCGCCGCTCGCGGTCGGGAATTACTCGCTCGAGTTGACGTTCGATGTCGACAGTCGGAAGGAAAGCACCGTCTACGAATTCCGAATCGTCCCCTAGGACCTAAGACCCTAAGACCCGCCGGTCGTGAACGTCAGTGTAAACGGCGCCATCGCGCCGCCGTCGGTGCCCTTCACGCCGTCGAGGATTTCCATCTTCACGGTTCGGAAGCGATCGAGCGGCTCGTTGGGCTTGATCTCGAGCGCGCGATTCTCGCGCGTGTAGTTCGCGGTAAAGGCGATCGCCGCCGGCGGAGCCGCATCAGTCGACGCATACGTCAATCGCACGTGATCTTTCAGCGTCGCCGGATCGAGGTCGCGCGACAGCTGCATGCGAATGCGTTCGGTCGGCCGCACGTCGCCTTCGCCTTCCGCGGGCGCGGTGAACAGGATCTCGACCGGCGGCGGAGGCGGCAAATCGATCGCGACCTCGGTCGTTTCCTGCGGTTCCGGCGCCAGCTCGATGCTGGTGCCATCGAGCCACGTCAACCCTTTCGCGCTGCGCACCGTGCCCTGCACCTTGACCCAGCGTCCGGTATCGATGCGCTTCGCGGGATCGAAGTTGAAGTTGCGTCCTTTCGGCTGGACGCCCATCACCCAGACGGCGGCGTCGCTCGAGCGCAGCACGAATTGAAACCGGTTCTGCGCCGGCGCTTCCGGCAGATCGCCAAACAGGTTGCGGCCGCGAAACTGGCCGACGAGCGTGACCGTCTGGCCGTCGAACTTCGCGGGTTCCATCGCCACGGCGCGGAGCGGCGGGGACGTGACGTCGGCGGCCGCGGGCGGCGGCGCGGTGCCGCCGAGGATCAGGATCAATTCTTCGCCCGGCTTCGGCCAGCGATCCTGGTACTGCGTGCGCACGCGATCGAGCAGGTTGAACGGAATCAGGCGCGGGTCGTCCTGCGCCAGGCGGCCGATGTCGAGCACCTGGCCGCGCGCTTCGGTGCGGCCTTCGCGCACTTCGCGCGCGATCAGCGTCAGCGCCGCTTCGTCGGTGCCGATCGTCGCGCGCTCGAGCGAGCCTTTCACGTCGCCAACGACCAGCACCGTCTGCTGGTGGTAGAAACCCGGGTAATTGCGAATCGCGGTGATCGTCGTGGCGCGGCGCGGTTGCGGCTGCGCCACGAGCGCGGCCGCCGTCGCCGCCAGCAGGATCGCCGTCGATGTGAACGTCCGGAAGCGCATCTTCGTCAATGCTAGCAAATGCGGGTGACCCTGACCGTCTTCGCCGTGATCGCGGTGCTGTGGGGCCTGCACCGCTTTCTGAGTTACGCCGAGGATCGCGGCTGGGTTTACTACCGCAAGAAACGCGGCAGCTACGGTGGGCTCGGGGTAACGAGCAACTTCCTCAACATGTACGACCCGTCACGCAGGCATCTCCAGGACGTCGTGCGGCAGCAGGAATGGAAGCGTGACGAGGATGATGATGGGGATCGGCCGAAGCCGTAGGTGAAATCAGCGGGCGTCTTCCTCGAACTCCACCGACGGGTCGAGCCGCCTCACCGCGTTACGAATGCAGTACTGGACGCGGTTGGTCTCGGACTCGTAATGCTCCATCAGTCCATCGACCGCGGTCGCGGCCTCCTGGGAGGAAACCCTCGCGATGCGATCGACGGCGTCGCATCTGGCGGTGAGTGACTCGGCCTCTTCGAACTCCGCGAGGAGGCGGGCGACCCCTGGATTGCTGTCGGGCCTCGATTCGACGCGGCGATACTTACCGTCGGGCCCCTTTTCAAGTTGTATGAACGACGCCTGGGGTGACTGGACCACGGCGGGCGTTGGAGCAACGTACGCACGGAGTGCGACGGCCATCACGGCCGGCACGGCCAGCGATACGATGGCGCTCGTCCACGAGAACGAGCGGGCGTGAGCCAATCCACCGAACACGGCTTTGCCCCACAGGAACACGCCGACGGCGACCGGGCCCCACATCACCGTGTAACGCTGCCCGGGACCCGCGATGCTGTAGGAAAACGCGGTGATGCCGATGCCCAGGCACATCAATCCGCACGCGTACCACAGCGTCTTGCTGCCGCTCTTCGCTTCGGCAGCCTGCGTTTCAACGGTCTTGGTTTGGATGAAAGAATCGAGCGCGTCGCCTTCGGTCCGAGCGGAGGTTGGGGCGGCCGGTTGCGAATCCGGCTGCGGCAGCGAAGTGTTCTCAGCCAGCGCGCGATCGACAAACCGCTGCGCGGACACCTGGCCCATGCCGCCGGCGACGAGCTCCTGGATGATTTCTTCCGGAGTCTTGCCGTCCTGCAGCTTGCGCCGAATCGACGCCGTCAGTCCGCCTTGTGGCGCGGCCATCCTGTTGAGGTTATCGGCGCCTCGAACAGGATGGCTTCAACGCGCAATTGCACGCGCATGCGCGGCGCTGCGTCAGATTTTCCGCTGCGCGAAGCGCGCCAGGATGACGGCCAGTGCAAAGAAGAGCAACGCGCCGGCGATCTGACCGAGCGCTTCTTCTCCTCGCAGCGCCGGCATCATCTCGCCCACCACCTGGAACGGCCGCAGCAAGTCGGCGCCGAACAGGATCGCGTAGAGGATGCCGGCCAGCGAACCGCCGGCGATCAAGCCGGAGCTGAAGAGCGTGCCGGCGCTCAAATCGGACTCGCTCGTCTCACCGGTCTTTCGCTCGACCCACCACCGCACCAGGCCGCCGACGAAGATCGGTGCGGTCGTCGCGATCGGCAGATACGCGCCCACCGCGAACGAGAGCGAGTGCACGCCGCACAGCTCGAGCGTCACGGCAATGAACACGCCGACCAGCACGAGGCCCCACGGCAGGTTCTGCGACAGCAGGCCCTTGATCAGCGTCGCCATCAACGTCGCCTGTGGCGCGGCCACATCAGCCGAGCCGATCGTGAACACGTTGTGCAGATAGAGCAGCGTGCCGCCGATCACGAATGCGGAGGTGACGACGCCGATGACCAGGCCGAGCTGCTGATAGAGCGGCGTGGCACCGACGAGGAAGCCGGTCTTGAGGTCCTGCGAGGTATTGCCGGCGTTGGCCGCGGCGATGCAGACAATCGCGCCGACCGACAGCGCCACCGGCCCGTAGACATCGCCGGTCCATCCGAGCGCGACGAAGATCAGGCAGGTGATGATCAGCGTCGCGATCGTCATGCCCGAAATGGGATTCGAGGACGATCCGATCAGGCCGGTGATGCGCGACGACACCGTCGCGAAGAAAAATCCGAAGATGACGATCAGGATCGACACCAGCACGTTGCCCTGCGTCGGCAGGCCCGGCGTCACGGCGAGGAACACCGCGAGCAGCAGCGAGCCGACCAGCACCACCATCATCGGGATGTCGCGCTCGGTGCGGGTCTGCGTGCCGCCGGCGGCGCTGCCGAACCCCTTGAGCCCTTCGCGGGCCGACGAAATGATCGTCGGCAGCGTGCGGCCGAGTGTGATCAGGCCGGCCGCGAGCACCGCGCCCGCGCCGATGTAGCGGATGTACGCGCTCCAGATCTGTCCGGGGCTCATCTCGGAGATCAGAAACGGCTGGCCGGTGGCGGGGTTATTCGCGAAGTTGGGATGAATCGGCGGGAACGGCGCGTTGATCGCGGCGCCGAGCAGCGACAGCAGCGGCAGCAACACCAGCCACGACAGCACACCGCCGGCGACCATCGTCCCCGCGATGCGCGGACCGATCACGTAGCCGACGCCCATGTACTCGGGCGAGATGTCGACGTTCAGCGTCGCATTCGGAAACTGGCTGGTGCGCGACAGCGAGTGGCCGATTTCCTGGCGGAAGATGTTGAAGGTCCACGACAGCGACTTCCACAACGCGCCGATGCCGAGGCCGCTGAACACCAGCGTGGCGAGCTTGCCGCCACGCTCGCCGGCGACCAGGACTTCCGCGCAGGCGGTGCCTTCCGGGTACGGCAACATGCCGTGCTCCTTGACGATCAGCGCGCGTCGCAGCGGCACCATCATCAGCACGCCGAGAATGCCGCCGGCGAAGGACAGCATCATGATCTGCGTGTAGTTGAAGTAGCGCGGGCCGTCGGGCACGAGGAAGATCAGCGCGGGGATCGTGAAGACCACGCCGCCGGCGACCGATTCGCCTGCGGAGCCGATCGTCTGGACGATGTTGTTCTCGAGGATCGTCGAGCCGCCGAGTTTTTTCAGGACGGAAATCGCGAGCACCGCGATCGGGATCGACGCGCTGACGGTGAGGCCGGCGCGCAAGCCGAGATAGACGGTCGACGCGCCGAACAGCAGGCCGAACAAGACGCCGAGGACGATCGCCTTGGCGGTGAACTCGGCCATCGATTGTGTTGCAGGGACGTAGGGTTGGAAGCCCTTCGAGGTATCTGCCATGCCGGGAATATGCCACAGAGACACAAAGACACCGAGAACAACTTTCTAAATGCCACTGCCGCCACGCGTCCGCTGTTGAAAAATTTTTCTCTGTGTCTCTGTATCTCTGTGGCATTCTGTGTCTCAGCTTGTGAATTCACCGAACAAGCGGAAGACGGCCACCGAGCCGGTTTCCGAGCTCACAACCAACCGGCTGTCGGTGTACCTGCGCAGCCTGAACCAGCTCGAAGCTGCGGGCGTTGAGACCATTTCGTCGCAGGCGCTGGCGGAGCAGTTCCATTTGAACGCGGCGCAGATCCGCAAGGACCTCGCCTACTTCGGCGAGTTCGGCGTCCGCGGCGTCGGCTACTACGTCAAGGACTTGAAGCGCCACCTGCGGCAGATCCTCGGTCTCGATCGCAAGCTGCGCGTGGCGGTGATGGGCGCCGGCAATCTCGGCCTCGCGCTCGCGGATTATCCCGGCTTCAAGCGCGAAGGCTTCGAGATCGTGGCGATGTTCGACGTCGCCGACACCAAGATCGGCGACGAGTCGAAGAGCGGCGTGCCGATTCACGATCTGAAAGTGCTGAAG
>DASUSZ010000036.1:0-27711 GCA_036374815.1 Vicinamibacterales bacterium
CGATCGAGAATCTTCTCGACCTGGATCGGGTAATACGCCATCAACTCGGTCGCGGTGTCGACGCCGGTCAGGCCGCCGCCGATCACGACCGCGGGCAGGCGCGCCTGCAGGTTCGACAGCGTATCCTTCTTGAACGCGCCGGTCAGCTGCAGCGCCATCAGGAAATCGCTGGCCTTGCGGATGCCGCGAATCAGGTTGTTCTTGATGTCGATGATCGTCGGGCGGCCGGCGCCGGCGGCGATGGCGATGTGATCGATGCCCATCGCCCACGCTTCGTCCATCGGCAGCGCGCCGCCGAAGCGTACGCCGCCGTAGATCTTCAGCTTGCCGCGCCGCGCCAGCGTGAGGTGGATCAGCGTCAGGAAGTTCTTGTCCCAGCGGACGGTGATGCCGTACTCGGACACGCCGCCGAAGCCTTCGAGGATGCGCTGGTCGAGCGGACGATAGATCTCGCTCCAGTCGCGAATCGGTCGAGGGCCTTTGGTGTCAGTGCCGGTGATGTCTTCCGGCAGCGGCTCGATCTTCAAGCCGTCGATCGCAACCACGCCGAAGCCCTCGTTCAGGAGGTAGTGCGACAGCGTGTAGCCCGCGGGGCCAAGACCGACCACGAGCACGTTCTTGCCGTTGTATTCGAGCGCGTACGGCCGATTGATGTTGAGCGGATTCCAGCGCGTCAACAGGCCGTAGATCTCGACGCCCCACGGCATGTTGAGCACGTCGGTCAGCACGCCGGTCTCGATCTGCGGAATGTTGACCGGCTCCTGCTTCTGGTAGATGCAGGCCTTCATGCAGTCGTTGCAGATGCGATGACCCGTGCCGGGGCACATCGGGTTGTCGACGGTGACGATCGCCAGCGCGCCAATCGCGTCGCCGCGCTTCCGCACCGTGTGCATCTCCGAGATCTTCTCGTCGAGCGGGCATCCCGCCAGCGGAATACCGAGAGGGTTGGTGGTGACCTTGCCCTCCTTGTCGCGGATGCCCTTCGAGCAGGTGTCCTTGTCGCGCTCGTGGCAGAGCACGCAGTAGTGAATCTCGCTCAACACCTCGCGGCGCGTGAACCGGTTGTCGGTCAGCTTGAAGCCTTCGCGGCGGCGCAGCTTCTCGTCTGGACCGAACATCTCTTCCGGCAGTTTCGCGTCCGGGCGCTGCACCTGCACGAGATGGTCGTAATCAAGGGTCTCGGGGAAGCGGAACACGACCCAGCCGCGATAGCGGGGATCGTGAATGTGCGCGGCGCACCAGCGCTTCAGGGATTCGATTTCGGCGGCGACGGCAGCCTTTTCCGGCCCCTGCTCCGCGGGGGCCTTGGCGAAGGCGGCTTCACGATCGAGCAGCGAGCATCCGTAGGCAGCCATGCGCGTTTCGGCGTCGTGGCTGGCCTCCGAGCTCAACGCGCCCTGCGCCTGCCGGGTGCCGAACATGATTTCTTCGGCCAGCGCGTGATCCTCGGCGGTCGCGTCGACGTGCGCCCCGGCTTTCAGCAGCGGCAGCGCGCGACGGCGGACGAAATCGATCTTGAAGCGGAACAGCACGTCGTAGGCGCGCGTGGCGGCCACCAGCGCATCCGCATCCGCTCCCACGCTGAACAGCACACTCAGAAAACGGCTGACGTGCGGGGCCATCGCCACGACGATGTTGCCGCGAGCCACGGGATTCAACGATTCCGGAATCTCGCGATACTGCGACCACTGCGCCCACAACTCGGGCTCCGTCGACTTCACCTGCTCGACGAAGCGCTCGTAGAGCTCGCGCAGGCGCGCCGGTTGATGCAGGTCGGCGAAGGTAAATTCGGGCAGGCCGAGCGGTGTAGTCGAGGACGTCTGACTTGGCATGAACAACTCTCAATTATAAGTTCAAAGGTTCAAAAGGTTCACGGGTTCAAGGGTTCAAAGGCTACGGCGGCGCGTGGTACGATTGACGTCTCGAAATGACGATTCGACTTAACGGTGATCCGCACGAGATCAGCGGGCCGCTCAGCATTGCCGCGCTGCTCCAGCAGCTGGAAATCGACGCGCGACGTGTCGCCGTCGAACTGAACACTGCCGTGGTCAAAAAGGCGGCCTACGATTCGTCGGTGCTCAAGGACGGCGATGAAGTCGAAATCGTGAACTTTGTCGGTGGTGGTTAGCAGGGTTTGGGATCTGGGATTGCGGATTTCGGATTTGTTTGCTGAATGTCTGATTTACTGATTATTGCGGGTCGGACGTTTCGATCGCGATTGATCGTCGGCACGGGCAAGTACCCGTCGCATTCGATCATGCGCGCGGCGCACGAGGCGTCGGGGACCGACATGGTCACCGTCGCGGTGCGGCGCGTCGACATTTCACGCAAGACCGAATCGCTGCTCGACTACATCGACACCTCGAAGATTTTTCTGCTGCCGAACACCGCCGCCTGCTACACGGCTGAGGATGCGATTCGCACCGCGCGGCTCGGGCGCGAGGCGGGCATGTCGAACTGGGTGAAGCTGGAAGTGATTGGCGACGAGCAAACGCTGTTTCCCGACAACGAGGGCCTGCTCGAAGCTACACGCGTCCTGGTCAAGGAAGGCTTCGTCGTCCTTCCCTACACCAACGACGACCCGGTGATGTGCCGCAAGCTTGCCGAGGCGGGGGCCGCGGCGGTGATGCCGCTCGGCGCGCCGATCGGCTCGGGCCTCGGCATCCAGAACCCGAACAACATCCGCATTATCAAGGAACAAGCCAAGGTGCCGGTGATCGTCGATGCCGGCGTGGGCACGGCGTCGGACGCGGCAGTGGCGATGGAGC
The DNA here is from genome assembly GCA_036374815.1 of Vicinamibacterales bacterium. Classification (GTDB taxonomy): domain Bacteria; phylum Acidobacteriota; class Vicinamibacteria; order Vicinamibacterales; family UBA2999; genus 12-FULL-67-14b. The sequence goes on from DASUSZ010000036.1 coordinate 2,769, forward strand.
TCGGCGCCGACGGCGTGCTGATGAACACGGCGATCGCCGGCGCGCAGGATCCGGTGGCGATGGCGAGAGCGATGAAGCTGGCCGTCGAAGCCGGGCGCCTCGCTTTTCTCGCCGGGCGCATCCCGAAAAAATCCTACGCCACGGCGAGCAGTCCCTTGCAAGGAGTGATCGGAACGTAGTTTCATTCCGCCGCATCCCCGCCCTTAATGCGCGCGACCACGATTCGCTTTCTCGACTACTGGCTGGGAGTGCCTGCCTGCGCGCTCCTCACCCTCCTTCGCCGCTTCGCTCCCGGCGCGGCTTCGGAGGGCAAGGCGGCCGTGCCCAGGAAGATTCTCTTTCTGAAGTTCATCGAGCAGGGCGCGACCGTGCTCGCTCAGGATGCGATCGCGCGCGCCACGCGCGCCGTCGGGCGCGACAACGTCTATTTCTGCGTTTTTGAAAGCAACCGCGCGATCCTCGACCTGATCGGCACGGTGCCATCGGCCAACGTGATCAGCATTCGCGACAAGCAGCTGAGCGCGTTCGTGGTCGATTTCCTCGCCGCCGCATCCACGGTTCGTCGTCACGGCATCGACACCGTGATCGACATGGAGTTCTTTTCTCGCGCGTCGGCGATCTTCGCGTCGCTGACCGGCGCCGCGATCCGCGTCGGCCTGCATCGCTTCACCGGCGAGCTGCCGTATCGCGGCAACCTGATGACGCACCGCATCCAGTACCTGCCGCAGCTCCACATTTCGCTGCAGTATTCGGTGCTGGTCGAGGCGGCCTTCAACGACCCGAACGAAGAACCGATGCTGAAGATTCCGCTCGAGCGCATTCGAGCGACGGCGCAGCAGGCGCCTCCGGCGTTCACGCCCACCGCCGCGGAAGTGGCGGCGATGCGGCAGCGGCTCGGCTCTCCATCGGGCCCGATCGTCGTTCTCAATCCGAACGCGAGCGATCTGCTGCCGCTTCGAAAGTGGGAAACGTCGAAATTCGGCGAGCTCGCCCGGCGCATCCTCGCCGCGTATCCGGGATCGAAAATCGTCCTGACCGGCGCGCCTTCCGAGCGGGAGGCGGCGGACTCACTGGCGCGGTCGCTCAACTCGGAGCGCGTGAAATCAGTTGCGGGTGAAACGACGTTGCCCGAGCTGCTGACGCTCTACTCGCTCGCCGACGTGCTCGTCACCAACGACAGCGGCCCGGGGCACTTCGCGTCGCTGACGCCGGTCCATGCGATCGTGCTGTTCGGTCCCGAAACGCCGCGCCTGTTCGGGCCGCTCGCCCCGGCGACGACGGTGATTTGGAAGGAGCTGGCGTGCAGTCCGTGCGTGAGCGTGTTCAACCATCGCCTGTCGCCGTGCCGCAATAACGTCTGCATGCAGTCGATCACGGTCGACGAAGTCTTCGAGGCGGTGAGAGGCATCCTGGGGGTCAGACCCTGAATTTACGCAAAATGCTTCGTCGGGGCCGGACCGCGGACCGGACGACCTGTCCCCAATGAGGCAAGTTGCTAGAAATCAGGGTCTGACCCCTAGGTAGCAAACGCCGGCCAGCTGACGTCTTTGTCGGAAATTACGGTGGGCTTGATCGGCCAGTCGATGGCAAACGCCGGGTCGTCCCAGCGCACGCCTGATTCCGCCGATCGCACCCACGGCGAAGATGCGTGGTAATAGGCCTCGGTCTCGTCCACCAGCGTGATGTAGCCGTGCGCGATGCCTTCGGGCATGTAGAGCATGCGGCGGTTATCCGCGGTCAGCTCGACGGCATCCCACTGCCTGAACGTCGGCGAGTCTGCGCGCAGGTCGACGATCACGTCGAGAATCGCGCCACGGGTGACCCTGATGATCTTGGCCTGCGCGTGCGGCGCAACCTGGAAATGCATGCCGCGCAGCGTGCCGCGCTTGTGGTTGAAGGCGAGGTTGCACTGCGCGAGGGCCGGGTTCATGCCGCGCGCGCGCAGTTCTTCCGGCAGCCACGTCATCGCGAAAAACCCGCGCGCGTCGGCGATCGGCGTGATGTCCATCACCCAGGCGCCGGGAATCTTCGACGGCGTGTAGATCATTACAGCTTGAAGACGTTGTCGCGCGTCACGCCTTTCAACGCATTGCGCGTATCGACCAGCAGCTTGAAGTTGCGCGGCATCGCCTCGTAGTTGAAGACCTTGTGATCGGTGACAATGACGCCGCAGTCGACGCCCTCGTGCATCGTCTTCTCGTCGACGCTGTTCAGGTCGAAGTGCGCGTGCTTGAAGCTCGGGAAGTACGGATCGGTATAGCTGACCGCCGCGCCGGCCTTGTCGAGCAGCTCGAGGATCTCGAGCGCCGGCGATTCGCGCAGGTCGTTGACATCGCGCTTGTAGGCCACGCCGATGACGTGCACGCGCGAGCCGTTGAGCGCCTTCTTCTGCGAGTTCAGCGCGTCGGCAATTCGATGCACGACGAATTCAGGCATGCTGCTGTTGATCACGCCGGCGAGCTCGATGAAACGCGCTTCGAAGTTGAACTGGCGCGCCTTCCACGACAGGTAATGCGGGTCGATCGGAATGCAGTGTCCGCCGAGGCCCGGGCCCGGGTAGAACGGCATGAAGCCGAACGGCTTGGTCTTGGCGGCGTCGATGACTTCCCACACATCGAGGCCCATGCGATGGCACATCAGCGCCAGCTCGTTGACCAGGCCGATGTTGACGGCGCGGAAGGTGTTCTCGAGGAGCTTGACCATCTCGGCCACGCTTGGCGAGCTGACCGGAATCACCGTGTCCATCACCTGCGAGTAGAACGCGACCGCCGCCCTGGTGCTGTCCTCGTTGATGCCGCCGACGACCTTCGGAATGTTCTTGGTCTGATATTGCGGGTTGCCCGGATCGACGCGCTCAGGTGAAAACGCGAGGTAGAAGTCGATCCCCGGCTTGAATCCTTTCGCGGCCAGCGTCGGCTGCACCACTTCAACCGTCGTCCCCGGGTAGGTCGTCGATTCGAGGATGATCAGCTGGCCCTTCTTCAGGATCGCCGCCACCGCGTCCACGGCCTGGACGACGTAAGTCATGTCCGGGTCCTTGGTCTTGCGCAGCGGCGTCGGCACGCAGATGTCGATGATGTCCGCTTCGCCGAGGCGCTTCGGGTCGGTGGTCGCCACGAACTTGCCGTTCTTGACGACTTCGGCGAGATGCGCGGACGGCACGTCGGGGATGTAGCTCTTCCCCGCCATCAGCTCTTTCACCTTGCGCTCGTCGACGTCGTAGCCGATCACGCCGTAGCCGGCGCGGGCAAACTCCACCGCCAGCGGCAAGCCGACGTAGCCGAGTCCGATGACGCCCAACTTCGCCTGCTTGCCTTCGATCTTCTTCAACAATTCCATGTAGTCAGGTTCCAGGTTGCGGGTTACGGGTTCTACGCGCGATAAAACGCACGAATCGCGTTGACGACGGCGGCCTGCTGCGCCTCGGTCAGCTCGGGATAGATCGGCAATGCCAGCGAGTCGCCGGCCGCGGCTTCTGCCTCGGGGAACGCACCGCGCTGGTAACCGAGATCCTTGAAGCAGTCCTGCAGGTGGAACGGCACCGGGTAATACACCTCGCTGCCGATGCCATTGGCATCGAGATGCGCGCGCAGCTGGTCGCGCCGCGGGACGCGGATGACGAACTGGTTGTAGATGTGCGTGCGGTTCGGCGCTTCGACGGGCAGCACGACTTCGCTCAGCTGCGCATCCGCGAACATCGCGCGATAACGCGCCGCATTGCGGCGGCGCCCTTCGCTCCAGCCGGCCAGCTTCGGCAGCTTGACGCGCAGCACGGCGGCCTGGATCGCGTCGATGCGGAAGTTGGCGCCGACGATGTGATGGTAGTACTTCGGCTCCATGCCGTGCGTGCGAATCAGCCGCAGCTTTTTCGCAATCGCCGCGTCGGTAGCGGTGACGAAGCCGGCATCGCCGAACGCGCCGAGATTCTTGCTCGGGAAAAACGAAAAGCAACCGACGGCGCCAATGGTGCCGACCTGCTTGCCGTGATACGTGCAACCAATCGCCTGCGCGGCGTCCTCGATCACGTGAATGCCGCGGCTGGTTGCGGCTTCCATGAGCGGCGCCATTTCCGCGGACTGACCGAACAGATGAACCGGGATGATCGCCCTGGTGCGGGGCGTAATCGCGGCGATCGCGGCCCTGGTGTCGATGTTGAAGGTGCCGGGCTCGCTGTCGACCAGGACCGGCTTCGCGCCGACGCGCACCACGCAACCGGCGGTGGCGAAAAACGAGTAGGTCGGCGTGATCACTTCATCGCCGGGACCGATATCGAGCGCCATCAGCGCAGCCAGCACCGCGTCGGTGCCGGACGACAGACCAATGGCATGGGGATACGAAAGCGTTTCGCAGAGCTCGCGTTCGAGCCCTTCCACTTCGGGGCCGCCGATGAACCGCTGGCTGTCGCAGACTCGCGTGACGGCATCGAGCAACGCCTGCCGCAACGGAACGTACTGTGCGTTGAGGTCTAGCAGAGGAACTGTCACAAAACGTCTATGGTACATGCGCGGGCGCTCGTTCCGCAACCCGCTCACGGGACACCAGCACGCCAAGCACGACGGCGGTGACCACGCTCAGCGCAAGGCCGGCGAGCACAGTCGTGGTGTAGACCGGATCGGCGTGATTACCGATCGCCGCCGTCGCCGGATCGATGGTGCCGTGCCCGAACAGGCCGGACGAGATCGAGACGCGCCACAACCGCACGCCGGCGCTGATATCAATGGCCAGGGCGGCGAGCGCGGCGAGCGCCAGCACGCGCTGCCACACCGTGATCGAGGCGCGCTTGAGGTAGCCGTCGATCTCGACGGCGCCGATGATGATCATCAGCGTCAGCGGCAGGCTGAACATGCGCGAGGTGTAGCGCTCCGATTCGAGCAGCGGCACCTGCGCCATGCGGACGATGCGATAGACGCTGCCGATTGAAAACGCGGTCATCGCGACCACCGGGACGATCAACTCGCGATAGATCGGGTCGGCCGCGCGCCACCAGCGATAGAGCCCGACGATCAGAATGACGAACCCGGCGGCGCCGATGTAGGCGCTGAATTCGTAAAAGGAGCGATCGAAAAACCAGATGTTGCCGGGAATGACGTCGCTATACGACTCGGTTTCGCGCCGCAGCACCACCATCGATTCGAGCAGGTGCAGCATCGACGGGTAGCCAATCACATCGGACACCAGCCCGCGCGATCGGAACGAGCCGATCTCGAGGGCGGGCGGCAACAGCCGCACCGCGCTGAGAAAACCGCCGGAGACAATCACCGCAATCAACCACCATTTGCGCGACCAGCAGAACGGGATCATCAACGCGAGCAACAGGAAAATCCAGGTCACGTGATGCTGCCCGCCGGCCAGCACCATGTAGAAGATCAGCCCCGCGAAGCCGGCCACCGATCGCCAGCTGTGGTGTCCGTCGAGAAACCGGCACAGCAGCAGCGCGACGAAGGGAAACAGGAAGTACGCGCCCCACGTGAAGTGGCCGACGCTGTAGTGCGACAGGATGTGGCCGTTGAACAGCACCAGCAGGAACACGCCGGTCAGGGTCACCAGCGACCAGCTGAAATGCCGCCGCAACAGCAGCAAGCCGATGAAGCCCGCGGAATAGGACAGGAACACGTCCACCAGCACGAAGATCGGAATGGGCATGGCCAGCAGCAGCAGGGTCTGCGGCGTGGTAATGACGTCGGGCAGCGTCAAAAAACGATCGGTGACGTCATGCAGCGCCGCCGCATCCGCCATGTGCAGCGGCAGCTGCCCGGCTTGCAGCGCGTTCTGCAGGAACATCAGCCGAGGCACGTTGATGTCGAGCCAGTCGTGGAAGTCGAGCGGCGCGGCTCCCCACGTGAACATGTATCCCCAGCCGACGAGGCCCGCGGTGAAGAGCGCGGCCAGGTAAAACACCGTCAGCCTGGGGCGGCGCGCCTCGACGTCGGGCACGAACAGCGCGAGCAGGAATTCAGACACGCGCGGCCAACCGCCGGTATTCGTTCAACAGCAGCACCATCAGCAGCACTTCACCGTACCAGAAGAACGCGTGGCGGACATAGAACGCCCACACATCGTAGCCGGTGGCGCGGCTCAGCACACCGATCGGCACGATGAAGGCGGCGAGCAGGAAATACGTGACCGCCCACACCGCCAGCGCCGGCGATCGGCGCTCTGATGCGTAGATGACGAGCAGGACGCTCAACGGGATCAGTAGTGCAACCAGGTAGTAGTAATGCCCGAAGAAGAAGCACGTGCAGATGGTGGTGACGATGGAAAATTCGGTGGCGCGCCGGCGCGCCTCGTCGGCGGCGCCGCCGGCTCGTTCGAGCCGCGCGTGCTCGCGGATGTAGAACGCCGCCGTGAATGCGCAAAGCGCGATGTAGATCAGCGGCGGATGCACCCACGAGTTTCGGGATGCCATCGTGCAGAGCCCGTGGCGGATGTTGGTGAGTGAGGACTGGGTATCGACCCAGCCTTCGCAGAAGCCGGTGCCATACAGGTGACCGGTCGCATCGACTCGAAAGTCGTAGCCCCACAGCGTCATCGCGTTGGCAGCATGCCCCGGCACGTTGTTGTTGAAGAATCGCCACAGGCCAAACAACAGCTCCGACGCAATCAGCACGGCCGCCGAAACCGCCACGAACATCGCGAGCCCTCGCCACCACCTGCGAAATACAAGGTAGCCCGCAAACATCACGGGGATGTACTTGAACCAGGCGACGTAGGCCATCAAGGTGGCCGAAGCCGATCGCCGATCGTTCACCAGGAAATACAACGACGCCGACAACGCCGCGAAGATCACCACCTCGAATTCCCGCTGCAGGTACGCCTGGAGCAGCGGCAGGAACAGGAACGTCACGGCCAGCATCGGCACGAACAGATCGCTCGACGCGCCGAGCGTCTTCGCGGTGCGCCACAGCAACCAGAACGCCAGCGCCAGCAGCGCCGCGTAGACGGGCAACAGGAACGACGCGATCGCCCCAAAGGTGTCGAAGAACGACAGCGGATACAGCGTCAGGTATTGGATCGGGCCGTGAAAGTAGGTGTCGCGCTGATAGCCCCACGCCTCGGTCATATCGGGGCTGTTCCAGAGCGCGGGATTGAGCGTTTCGACGTAGGCGCCCGGCATCGACGCGTAGAAGTCGCCGCGCGTGCGATCGACGGCCTGCCACGTCACGATCAGGACGCGCGCGGCGACGAGGCCGACCAGCAGGATCACAATCGGTGTGGGCAGCCGCCTCGTCACGATCAGGCCGAAGTATATTGGACTGACTGATGGTTCACGTCGATGTGGCGGTGATCGGAGGCGGTGTGACGGGCCTCGCGTCGGCCCTGGCGCTGTCCGAGGCCGGCGCCTCGGTCTGCCTGCTCGAGCGCGAGGCCAAACCCGGCCGCGCCACCAGCACGCACAACTCCGGCGTGATCCACGCCGGCCTCTACTACCCGACCGGCTCTCTCAAGGCGCGATTGTGCGTTGAAGGCCGCGATCGCATGTATGAATTCTGCGCCAGGCACCACGTGCCGCACGTTCGCTGCGGCAAGCTGGTGATCGCCGCCGACGATCACGAGATCGCCGACCTCGAGCGGCTGCGGCAGAAATCGCACGAGAACGGCGTCCCGGTCGAACTGGTCGACGGCGCGTTCATCAAGGCGAAAGAGCCGCACGTGCGAGCGATCGCCGCGTTGTGGTCGCCTGACTCCGGCATCCTCGAGGCCGAAGCGCTGGTCAAGGCACTCGAACACCTCTGCCGCGATCGTGACGTGGCGCTGCTCGTCGGCAGCCCGCTGGTCGGCGCAAAGACGACGGCCGACGGCATCGAGCTGGCGACGCCGCACGAGACCTTCGTCGCGGCCACGGTCGTCAACGCCGCCGGGCTGTATGCGGACAAGATTTCGGAGATGCTCGGCGCCATGCCGTTCCGCATCTATCCGTGCCGCGGCGAATACGCGGAGCTGAAGCCGTCGCGGCGATCGATGGTCAACGCGCTGGTGTATCCGCTGCCGCATGCATCGGGCGCGGGTCTCGGCGTGCATCTCGCGAAAACGACATGGGGATCGGTGACGCTCGGCCCGACCATCTGCTACCAGGAATCGAGGGACGATTACGAAGGCGGCCGGCTGCCGCTCGAAGCGTTCGTCGAGCCGGCGCAGCGCCTGCTGCCCTGGGTCACGCTGTCGGACCTGCAGCCGGGCGGCAGCGGCATCCGCGCGAAGTTGCACGGGCCCGATCGAGGCTTCGCGGATTTCCTGATTCAGCGCGACACCGTCAACGCGCGCGTGATCCAGGCGGCGGGCATCGATTCGCCGGGCCTCACCTCATCGCTCGCGATCGGGCATCGCGTCGCAGATATCTGGTCGGGACGCATCTAATCACGACCCAGCACCGCTCCGAGCAGCCGCGACCATCGATCGGCAGCCGCTTCGTTGAGGTGCGTCACGTCCGCAAAATCCTGATCCGTAAACTCCGGGTGGCGGGCGAAGTTGACGTAGGTCGCGCCATGCTCCGCCGCCGAACGTGCGAGCCATTCGTCGAATGCGTCGACAACGCCTGGAGGATACGCATCCAGCTCCATCCGCCGTAGCGGCGGCATCACCAACACCACCCTGATCTTGTTCCCGGCCGCCCATTCCAGGATGCGCCGGTAGTACTGCTCCTGGATCGGCAGCCGCGTGGCGTCGCGGGTGATCGGATCCGCGCGCTGCGGGCCCGCGTCGAGGATGTATTGCCCGTTGGGTTTCAGCACGGCACGAATCGGCGGCGGCCGCGGCGACGATTGCACGGCGGCGAGCGCGCGTTCGATCAGCAGCGATGCCGGCCGCGTGAATCGCCGGATCATCAGGTTGTTGAACGCCGGCTCGTCGATCGGATGCAGCACGGCGTCGAGGATTCGCGCCGCGCGGCCCGTTTCGGGCGCCGCGAAATCACGCAAGTACTCCTCGCCAAGATACTTGCCGTAGGCAACGTTGCGCCGGTCCGACAGGAAGGAGAACTCGAAGTAGTCGACGCCCATCACCAGCGTGTGAAAGCGCACCCCCCGGCCGTCGAGGTATTTCAGCTTGTAGTACACCTGGTTGAACGCATCGTCGTCCTGGGCGAAGTTGTAGGCCCGCACGCCGAGCTCGTCGGGATTGACGCCGCGGTAGATGCGCGAGTTGCCCGTCACCAGCACGTCGTAGCCGCCCGAGGCGGCGGCAGCGAAACTGCGGTCGATGCGCTCGACCATGCTCGGGCCGACCGCTTCCGGCCAGAGCGGCCGCGCGGCGCGCTCGACGATCCATGCCACCGCGGCAATCGGCGCGAGGAACACGAGGATGCGGAAGAAAACGTTCATCAGAACTGGAAATAGATGAACGTCGCTGTTCGATACACGCCGAAGAACAGCACGCCGGCAATCAACGCATAGGCGGCGAAGACGCGCGGCCACGCCGGCGCAGCCGGTAATTCGAACACCAGCGGATCGCGCCACCGCCGTTGATCGAACGCGAGCACCGCGAGCGTCAGCAGGAACATCAGCGCCCACTCATGCTTGGCAATCGGCAGGCCGGCGAGCCCAAGGCGCACCATCACGCCTTCCGGCGCGCCGCTGAGCATCACATCAATCAGTTGACCGGCCGCGGCAGGAATGCTGGAGACGATGAACCAGGCGTCACCCAGCGATTCGGCGCGGAAAAAGATCCATGCGAACGTCGCGAGCGCGAACACGGTCGACGCCTGCAAGATGCCGTGAAGGCGCGGCATCGTCTGCAGCCGCAGCGCAGTGACGACGCTGGCGCGCAGACCGCTGGTGGCGCGACTCGCTATCAGGAAGCAGCCGTGCAGGACACCCCACGCAACGAACGTCCAGCTCGCGCCGTGCCACAACCCGCTCAGGAAAAAGGTAATCAGAACGTTGCGCACCCACCTGGCGGTCGAAACGCGATTGCCGCCAAGCGGAATGTAGACGTAGTCGCGAAACCATGACGAGAGCGAGACATGCCAGCGGCGCCAGAAATCAGCGACCGACTTCGCGCCGTACGGCGCCATGAAATTGTGCGTCAGCTCGACGCCCATCGTCATGGCCGCGCCGCGGGCAATGTGCGTGTAGCCGGAGAAGTCGCAGTAGATCTGGATCGCGAAGAATACGGTGGCGAAGAGCAGCGCCGATGCGGAGTAGAGATGGGGATCGCCGTAAATCGGATCGACGGCGAGCGCGAGTCGATCGGCAATCACGAGCTTCTTGAACAGGCCAAGCAGCATCAGCTGCAGCCCGGCGACAATGCACGATTCGCCCAGGCCGGCGAGACCGCCGCGCAGCGCACGCGCCGACAGCAGCGCCGGACGACGCAACTGCGGCAATAGATGCTGCGGACGCTCGATCGGCCCGGCCACCAGCTGCGGATAGAACAAGACATAGAGCGCGAAGTACCCGAGATGGCGCTCCGCGGGTTGCGCGCCCTTGTAAACCTCGATGGTGTACGCCATCGATTGAAAGGTGTGGAACGAGAGGCCGATCGGCAGCAGCCAGCCGAGCGTCGCCAGGGAATAGTTCCATCCAATCAACGAGGCAAGCGCGGTAACGTTGCCGGACAGGAAGTCCGCGTACTTGAACACGCCGAGCAGCAGCAGATTCGACGCCAGGCTGATCGCGAGGATGGTTTTTCGACGCGGCCCGGTCGCGCGCTCGATCAGGATGCCGGCCGTGAAGTCGATCGCAATGATCGCGGCGAGGACGAGCAGGTAGGCCGGAATGCCGACCGCGTAGAAATAGCAGCTCGCGACGAGCAGCACGCGCCAGCGTGCTGGCTGCGGCACGAGGTAATACAGCAGGGTGACGAGCGGGAAGAACAGCAGCAGGAACAGCGCTGAGTTGAACAGCACGCCCGAATCCTAGGCCTTCTCGGCCAGCAGAATCCACCCTCGCACGTTGGCGACGGCAAGCACCTTCAAGCCCGATTGTTCGACCAGCGTGCGAGCGCCGCGCTCGGTGTAGCGTTTCTCGATCGGCGCCGCAAAGCGATCGTACAAGTCCGGAATCAGGCTCTTCATGTCGCGATTCTGCGTCGCCGGGTACGGAAACCTCGCCGCCCACGAAAAATGCCGCGACGGAATCGTGCACGTGACGTAGACGAGCGGCGCCACGATCGCGCAGAAGCGGCGGATCGCCGCCGGCGACATCGCGCTGATCGGCTGACGCACCGCGTTGACTGCACCAAGCGCGAGGCGCCACGGCCACGATCGCCGGTCGAATTCTTCGTAGACGTAGATCAACAGCCGGCCGCCGCTCTTGAGCGAGCGCGCGATCTCGCGGACCGCCAGCTCGGGATCGACCGTGTGGTGCACGACGCCGTATGAATAGGCGTTGTCGAAGGTCGAGGATGGGAACGGCAAGGCGAGGAGACTGCCTTGCACCAGGTGGGATCGATCGATGCCGGCGATGCGGCCGGCCGAGGCGCGCACGCCGCCCTCGCTCAATTCGACGCCGACGACGCGGCAGCCGTCAGTGAGGCCGGTGGTCGCGAGGTCGACGCCGTCACCGCAGCCGGCGTCGAGGATCAGGCCGCGAAACGGCGGTGCATTCACCGCCGTTTGCATCACGTCGAGATGATATTTGCCCGGTTGCGTCGCTGACGGGGGAATTCCGCCGGCCGTCCAGCCGTAGCCGAATCGTTCGCCGGTCGCTCGGGTCCGGTCTGCCACGAATCAGGCGATCAGCTGACCCGATTCGATGCGCGCGAGATCCGCGTCGACCATCATGTGCACGAGGCCCTTGAAGTCGACGCTCGGCTCCCAGCCGAGCTCCTTCTTCGCCTTCGACGGATCGCCGATCAGGTGATCGACTTCCGCGGGGCGCAGGAAGCGCTGATCGATGCCGACGTGCTTCTGCCAGTCGAGGCCGACGTGCGCGAACGCGACCTCGACGAGCTCCTGCACGGTATGCGCTTCGCCGGTGGCGACGACGTAGTCGTCCGGCGTGTCCTGCTGCAGCATCAGCCACATCGCGCGCACGTAGTCGCCGGAGAATCCCCAGTCGCGCGCCGCGTCGCGGTTGCCGAGCATCAGCTTGTCGGTGAGACCCAGCTTGATGCGCGCCACGCCGTCGGTGACCTTGCGCGTCACGAACTCGATGCCGCGCCGCGGCGATTCGTGATTGAACAGGATGCCCGAGCACGCAAACAGGTCGTAGCTCTCGCGGTAGTTTACGGTGATGTAGTGGCCGAAGACCTTCGACACACCGTAGGGGCTGCGCGGGTAGAACGGCGTCAGCTCGGTCTGCGGCACTTCGCGGACGCGGCCGTACATTTCGGACGAGGATGCCTGGTAGAACCTGATCTTCGGATTGACGCTGCGCACCGCTTCGAGCGCGCGCGTCACGCCCTGGGCGTTGTACTCGCCGGTCAGCATCGGCTGATCCCACGACGCAGGCACGAACGACATCGCCGCCAGGTTGTAGAACTCGGTCGGCTGCGACCGCTCGACGGCCTTGATCAACGACAGCTGATCGAGGAGGTCAGCCTGCAGCAAGGTGATGCGCGGCAACAGGTGCTGGATGCGCCACACGTTCGGCGCGCTCAGGCGGCGAACGACGCCGAATACTTCGTAGCCTTTCTCGAGCAGCAGCTCGGCGAGATAGGAGCCGTCCTGGCCGGTGATGCCGGTGATCAGCGCGCGTTTGGAGGTCGTCACAAGCCCACAATTCTAGCCTATTTCTTACAGCGCCTCCGGCGCTGTCGCTTCGCGGCCTCTGGTCATCACCGCTTTCCAAGTTAGGGAGGTACGCGCGTCGCCGGCAGACATCGGCATGGCGAGCGAGAGCAGCGCGCCGGTTGCCAGGGTTGCGGCGAGGCCGAAGGTCGACGGCCACATGAAGCCGATGCCGCTGTGGTAGGCCACGTAGTACGCGGTAAAGGCGCCGATCACGCCGGCGGCCAGCACGGCAACGCTGCCGGCACGCCGGCTGAACATCGCGAGCAGGAAGATGCCGAACAGCGGGCCGGTGAACGCGTTGACGACCTTGGCGTTGATCTCGAGCAGCGAGCCGATCCGCGACACGTTGCACGCCAGCGTCGTGCCGAGCACGCCGAAGATCACGGTGAAGATGCGGGACACGCGGACTTGTTGCCGCTGGCTCTCGGCAGTCTGCGCTTCATTACGCACCTCGGTGCCACGCCACACGCGATTGTAAAGATCGACTACCGCCACCGACGTGCACGAGTTGATCGCCGAATCGATGCTCGAAAGCGATGCCGCCATGATCGCGGCAATCACCAGGCCAACCGCCCCAGCCGGAAACGCCAGCGACATGAAATACGGCACCAGCTTGTCGGTGGCAAACTCAGGAGGCAGCGTCCGCTGCTGAAAGTAGGCGAACAGCGCGAAGCCGACGAACGACAATCCGACCATCCACAGCGCGTCGCCGGCGGCGTTGACCACGAACGCCGAGCGCGCGTCCCGCAGCGATCGCGTGGTCTGCAGCCGCTGCACCATCACCTGATCGCTCGTGTACTGCGCCATGCGGCCGATGACCAGCGCGATCATCAGCGTCGGCAGCGTCATCGGCTGGCGGAAGAAGCTTTCGATCTGCGCCAGCGCGCCATTCGCGGATGGATCGACGAGCGGCGGCCACCAGTCCAGCTTTCCGGCCGCGAGATTCACCGCCCAGATCTCGCCCAGCCCTCCCGGCAGGGTCGACCACGCGATCGCCACGGTTGCCGCCAGGCCTCCAAACATGATGCAGAACTGCACCACGTCGTTCCAGATCACCGCCTGGATGCCGCCCAGCATCGTGTAGAGCGTCACCAGCACGCCGACGACGATCGTCATGGTGTTGAGATCGACCTGCCCGCCGGTGGCCGCGTTGATCGCCAGGCTCGGCACGTACATCGCGGTCGCCATCCAGCCGACGCGCCACAGGATGAAGATCATCGCGGCGAGCGTGCGCACGCGAACGTCGAAGCGCGCTTCGAGGTACTCGTAGACGGTGAAGTAATTCAGCCGGTGATAGAAGGGAAACGCGACGTGCGCGACCCACGGATACAGCAGCAGCCACGACAAGATGCCGAACACCAGCACCAGGCCGTAATTGATCGTGGCCGACGGCTGCATCAGGTAATCCATGCCGCTGTTGAGCGCGGCCATCAAGGACAACCCGACCGGCAGCCATCCCATGCTCTGCTCGGCGCGCAGGTAGGTATCGAGGCTGGTCTGCTTGCGCGAAAAATAAATGCCGACCGCGGCCATCGCGAGGAGGTAGGCCCCGACGATTACCCAATCGATAGCGTGAAAAGACGACTGCATCGGTCGATAAGGATGTCATAGACTCGACGGACTCCAACGTGTCCGCCGAGAATCGACGCCGCCTGCTCTCACTCGCGATCTGGGCCGCGTATTTCATCATCCCGAACGACGCCGGCGGGCTGGCCGGCGGCTGGCCGATCGGACCGATCGAGGCGGCGGCGCTTCTCGCCATCGGATGGCTGGCGGTCTTCGGCGGGCGGCTCCCGCTCGCGCCGCTGGCGGCGTTGATGCTGATCGCCACGGCGGCCGCAGGCTTCGCGATTCCCGGCACCAGCGGCTTTCGCGCGCGCTACTTCACCACCATCGATGCCACCGGGGCGCCGGAGCGGAGCTCCGCATCTTCATCCGCTTACACCCGCATCGACGAGCGGCTGCACTTCGAGCCGGGCCGCCACGAGCTGCCGCTCAACTTCTTCAACGACAACAGCCGCTTCAGCTTTTTCCAGGTGCGGCCGCGCGATCGCAACCTGCTGGAGTTCTCGGCGCGCTGGAGCGGCGTGTGGATGGTGCCCCAGGGCGTCGACGCGATTTATGTGGAGCCGCCCGATGCCAAGGGTGAGGTGTTCGTCGACGGCGAGAAGGTGCAGGGCAACGTCTCGATCACCCCCGGCTGGCATCGGCTCGATGTCGCGTTGTCGTCGCCGTACGGAGCGTCGCGGCGGTTCTCGGCAGGCACGATTCGCAGGGGCGAATACGTGCCGTTCGATTCGACCGAGGTCGTGACGCAGCAGATTCGCGATTGGCAGATGACAGCGGCGCGCATCCTGCGCGTTGTCCGGACCATGACCGACATCGCGGCGCTGGCGACGGTAGCGATCGTCTTTGCGCTGGGAGTGTGGAGGAAGATTGCGTCGCTGCCGCTGCCGGCGACGGATCGCGAGCGGCGCGAGCAGGCGATTGCGATCTTCGCGGCGGTTGCGGCAATTGAGGCGCTGCGCTTCGCCTGGCCCTGGGCGACGAAGGTGATGATGCTGGTCGGCGGCGACGATACGCTGACCTACGAGACTTACGCCCGCGACATCCTGTTCAACGGCATCCTGATGAGCGGCGGCAAGCCATTTGGCGAGGGCGAGCCGTTCTACTACCAGGCGTTTTACCCGTATTTCCTCGCCGGCACGCACGCGATGTTCGGCGATTTCATGTTCGGCAGCGTGCTGGTGCAGCGGCTGCTCGCCGCCTTCGCGATCGTGAAGCTCGTCGAGATCGCAATTCGTTTCACTGCGGAGCGCGCGTGGATGGTGGCGCTGCCGATCGCCACGGCGTTCATCGCCTGGAAGTTCTGGCCGATCGCGGCTCAACCACTCAACGAATCGCTGTACGTCCCGCTGCTCGTTGCCGCCACTGCCGCCACCGTCCGGCTGTGCGACCACCCGTCGACCAGAGGCGCAGTATGGACGGGCGTGCTTGGAGGGCTGGCAACCATTACGCGATCAACCGCACTCGTCGGCTGGATGCTCGCCTGGCCAGCCGCGTGGCTGGCGCTGAAGAGCAAGCCGAAACGCACCGCCGCGATCGCGCTGGTGATCGCATCGTTTCTTGCCGTCTTTTCGCTGCCGGCGATCCGTAACTGGATCGTCGCCGGCGTGCCCTCGCCGATCCCGACCGAAGGCGCCATCACGCTGCTCGGCGGCAACGAGCCGCCGGCCGGCCTCGTGATCAGCGCCGAGCGGCGTCCGCTCTACCACCGCTTCGGCATCAGCGACATCACCGCGACGGTGATCGAGTACGCGATCACCGAGCCGCGCCTGTTCGCGCTCAATCTGTGGCGGAAAGCGATCTTCGTGCTCGGCTTTTATGAACCGTACGCGCCCGGCTGGGGCTACTCGCCGGTCTACATCCTGACGTGGACGACGGCACTCGCCGGCGCGTGGCTTGCGCTCAAGCATCGCCACGGATCGATGTGGCCGATCCTGATCCCGGCGATCGTCGCGGCGACACAGTTCATCGCGATCGTGGTCGTCTATCCAAAGGGCGAACGCCTCGTCGTCCCCGTTCACACGCTGCTCGTGCCCTATGCCGCCGTCGCGGCCTGGCACCTCGTCGCAAGGCGCCGGGCGCGCAGTGCTACACTCGTCGAGACCACGTGAAACCTGACGTCTCGGTGTTGATGGCGGTCTACAACGGCGAGCGCCACCTGCCCGCGGCCATCGACAGCATCCTCGCGCAGACCCACCGCAACTTCGAATTCGTGATCGTGGACGATGGCTCGACCGATCGATCGGCGGAGATTGCCGCCGCGCGCAACGACGGACGCATCAACCTGATCAGGCTGCCGCAGAATCGCGGCCTGTCGGCCGCGCTCAACGAAGGATTGCAGGCGGCCGGCGCATCGCTCGTCGCGCGGCAGGATGCCGACGACACCGCCGAGCCTGAACGGCTGGCGCGGCAACTGGCGTTCATGACCGCGCATCCGGACGTCGCCCTCCTCGGCACGCAGGGGACGGTCATCGCCGAAGACGGGCACGTGACCGGAGCGGTGACGCGCCCGATCGGCGAAGACAGCATCAGGTTTTTTTCGATCTTCGACAATCCGTTCATCCACACGTCGGTGATGTATCGCGCGGCGGTCGCGCGCGGCTGCGGCGGCTACAACGCGGCATACGATCCGTTCTCGCAGGACTACGATCTGTGGTGCCGCATCGCCGAGGGCCACCGCGTCGCCAACCTGGGCGAGCGATTGATTCGTTACCGCGCGAGCCAGACGTCGATCATCGGCGCGGTCCGCGACGACGGCTCGGACAGCGAGTACGATCGGCGCTTCGACCGGGTCGTGCAGGAGCTGACACTGCGGCAGGCGCGCCGGCTGCTCGGCGCCGACGCCGTCAGCGACGCGGACAGCGAGCTGCTGGCGGCGCCGGTGCGAGGCCTGCACCCCGATCGTGTTCCGGCTTTCATCGACTTGTTCGAGCGCGTGCTCGATCGCTTTCCGCACGACGCCGGCGGCGACTTCAATGCCACGGTGGCGCGGCTGTTCGAGGCCGTCGCGTTCAGGCTGCGTCCTGGATCGCGCGCCGCGGCCGCGTCGCTTTACACGCACCTTGGCCGGCATCATCCCGGCGCGTTCGCGCGCGTATCGTGGCCGCGGGCGCTGGCGCTGCTGGCGTTCGGCAAGGGCGGCCGCGAGCGCATCGGCGAATGGTGGCGCGGATAAGACAGACTAGAATCAATCAGGTGAGCGACGTTCGACTGGACACGATTCGCGCGGAGGATCTCGAGTTCCTGCGCCAGCTGCGCAACGCCGAGCGCCGATGGTTTTTCGATCAGCGCGAGGTGACCCCCGAGGCGCAAGCGGCGTGGCACCGCGGCCTGGCGGCGAACCCGAACAATCACTGGTATCTGGTGCGCGTCGACGAACGGCCGGCCGGGTGCTTTTCAATCAAGGTCGGTGAAGATGGACGCGCCTATGTCGGCAGTATTTTGCTGGCGCCGGAATTTCGCGGCCAGGGCGTGATGACCCGCGCGATGGCAGCGGCCATGGCTCAACTCGGCGACCTGCGCTACTACACCGAAGTGCTGCACGACAACGATCCGTCGCTCGATCTGTTCAAGCGCCTTGGATTTACGCCGCGCTTCGTGACGCTGGAGCGCGGCGCTCGATGATCAACGTGTTCCAGCCCGAGCTCGGCAAGGAGGAGCTCGCCGCGGTCAAGGCCGTGATGGAATCGAACTGGACCGGGCGCGGCAAGCTCACCGATCAGTTCGAAGCGGCGTGGGCCGCGCACCTCGGCGTCCCGCGCGATCGCGTGGTGTCGGCGACGTGCTGCACCGAAGGCCTGTTCCAGTCGGTGGCAGCGGCCGGCGTGAAGCCCGGCGACGAGGTCGTCCTGACGTCGATCACCTTCGTCGGCGCGGGCAACGCGGTGGTGGCGGCGGGCGGGCGTCCGGTGTTCGCCGACGTCGAGCCGCGCACGCTCAACCCGACGCTCGAGCACATCTCGTCGTGCATCACGCCGCGCACCCGCGCGGTGCTGATCACGCACTACGGCGGCATTGCGATCGCCGATACGCAGGCGATCGCCGCGCTCTGCCGTGAGCGCGGCATCGCGCTGATCGAAGACTCGGCGTGCGCGCCGGCCAGCCGGCTGCCCGACGGCACCGCCTGCGGCACCGCCGGTGATTTCGGGGTGTGGTCGTTCGATTCGATGAAGATGATCTCGACCGGCGACGGCGGGATGATCTACTCGAAAGTGCCGGGCCAGAGCTCGGCGCTGAGCCTCGATCTGTATCTCGGTCTCGGCACCACCTCCGCGATTTCAAAGACCGGCGATCGGTGGTGGGAATTCGACGTCGCGCGGCCAGGACGGCGCGCGATCATGAACGATCTGTTGTCGGCGATCGGCCTGGAACAGTTGAAGAAAGTCGGCTCGTTCGCCGAGCGCCGCCGAAAGGTGGCGCGCGCCTACAACGAGCGGCTGCAAGCGCATGCGTGGCTGACGCTGCCGCCGGCGGCGCTGCTGGATGACAAGTCGGTGCCGTATTTTTACTGGCTGCAGATGTCGCCCGAGCATCGCAACGATCTCGCGTCGTTCCTGCGCGAGCGGCAGGTCTACGTCACCTTCCGCTACTACCCGCTGCATCGGCTGCCGATTTACCGGCACGACGGCCGCCCGCTGCCCGGCACCGAGCAGGCCGCAAACTCCACCTTGCTGCTGCCGATGCACCAGGCCCTCAGCGAAGCCGACATCGACAAGGTAGTGTCGCTGATCGGCGAATATGCGCGGTCGATCTAGCGCGCCGGCATGCCGATGACAACGGCGCGGCGATACGTCATCACGCATCCGCATCCGTGGAGCGGGATTGGATCGAACCTGCTCAGCCTGGCCGGCGCGATCTGGTTCGCGAGGCAGCTCGATCGCGACGTCATCGTCGACTGGCGAGGACTGTCGCACCTGAAGGACCAGTCTCTCAATTACTTCACCGAATTTCTCGAAGCGCGGCCGGAGATCCAGGGTGTGCGCATCCACTATGCGCCGTGCGTGGAAATGCCGGGAACGGCGGAGCAGTTTCCCGACAGCCTGCCGGAAGCCGCGGCCTTATTGAAGTCGGGTGACGGTCGGCCGCACATTCTCCTCAGTGCCTACCACGGGCTGAACCGGCTGGACCCGGCGGGCGACATGGCCCGGCAGTTCTGGATCCTCAAGGATTTTTATTCGTACATCCAGCCGCGCGACTTCGTGCAACGCGAAATCGATACGTTCGCCGCGACCCACTTCCGCGACTCGTTCGTCGTCGGCGTCAACCTCGCGCAAGGCAACGGCGAGTTTGCGAAAGGCCAGCCGTATCACGGCCGCGTGAACACGGACATTTTCTCGAGCGAGCAGCAGTTCCTGCGCCGGGTCCGCCTGGCCTATCGGCTGGCGATCAGCGGGCTGCCGAAGTACCTCCGCAAGAGCGCGAAGATTTTTTTCGCCGCCGACTCGCAGATGATGCACGACCTGCTGTCGCAGCTGCCGAACACGGTCACGCGGCGAAAGGTCTTTCCTCCCCCGGGCGTTGGGCGTTACTTCAGCGACTACAAGGACCCGGGCTACACGGATCGCGACGCGATCGTCGATGCGCTCTGCGACATGTTCCTGCTGGCGCGCTGCCAGGCGATGATTCGGAACGATACCGCGTTCAACTACTACGCCCGCATTTCGACCTCGCAATTCAACGGCAACTGCCGTGATTTCGAGACGCTTTACGCGAAGTACTGGACCCGCGCGGCCATCAACCGCGGCAAACGCTATCTGGGCGTCAGACCCTAGGGGAGGTCTGACCCCTAACGAGCAATTGCGTCGGCGAGGATGGGCGCGGCGAGCAATGCGCCGGTCACCGTCAGGTGATTGTTGTCCATGTAGAGCGACTCGCCCGGCCGTGCGAATGCGCACACGCCGGTGCTGCAGAATGCTGGATCGAGATCGATCGTCGATACCTGCCGCGCCGCGAACACGGACGATACGTACGACATCAACTGCCGGTGGCGCTCGAGCGGCACGGACAAGCTGCGAATCGCCTCGGTCGACTCGGGCCCGCTGGTGATGAGCGCGCGCACGAGATCGGTCGCCGCTCGCAGCTGCGACGGCACTTTCGTGACGAAATGCAAACGCACGCCGGCGGCCTGGTAGCGTGACAGCGTCAGATCGAGGCCCCGCTCGAACGCGGTTCGCGAACCTGCCAGCGTCGGCGGCGTGTCGCCGGTCGTCAACATGCTGTAGTTCTCGCCGGTGTAGTCGCCGTCGGTGTAATAGCTCCAGGCGCCGACGAGATAGAGATCACGAATCCCCTGATCGACAACGAAACGGAACACGCGCTCGTTGAGCGCCTGGCAATTCCGCACGGCGAGATCGCCGCGAACCTGCGTGATGCCGAGTAGCGGCGGGCAGCCGGAGAATCCGGTGAGGTAAAGGCTGCGGCTACTCGTCATCGCCGCCTCTTCGAACGCGGGCAGCAGCGACGCCACATGGCTGTCGCCGAACACAAACGCCGTCGGGGTTCCCGCCGCCGGATTGATGATGCAGTTCCAGCCGTCGGCGCGCTCGTGCGCGTAGTGGATGTCGAAGCATTCCTTGCTGCGCGGCGATTCGATCATCGACGCGATGTACGGCTGTGAGCGCCGCGCGACGGGCCGGAACGCGAGCCCGTCATAGGCATACGTCGCCAGTCCAACGGCGCAGACCACCCCCATGCACACCGACAAGGCGATCGCCTTGCGGCCGCCGTTACGCGATCGCCGCAACGGCCGCTCGACGACTCGCATCGTCAACCACGCCAGCACAAAGCTGATCGCGACCATCGAGATGCGAACGGCGCGTGACGGCAGCGGACCGTCGAGAATCCTCGCGAACGTCAGCAGCGGCCAGTGCCACAGATAGAGCGGGTAACTGATCAAACCAATCCAGACCAGCGGCGGCAGCGCCAGGAGCCGATTGGCAATGCCGCCGGGCCCGGCGGCGATCAACAACCAGGCGCCAACGGTGGGCAGCAGCACCCACCAGCCTGGGAAGATCGTGCGATCGGTCGCGAGCATCACGCCGATCGCAATCAACCCCAGGCCGGCCGCGCCGATCGCGTGCCGGCCCTTAGCGATGCGGCGGACGACTCCGGCGGGCACTGCCACCGCGAGCAGCGCGCCACACGCCAGCTCCCAGACGCGAAACAGCGGAAAGTAGAACGCGGCGACGGGATAGTAGTACGACGCGTAGAGCGATGCGGCGAGCGAGGCGACGGTGACGGTTGAGAGCACCACCGCGGAACTGAAGCGCCGCCAAATCATCCAGAGCAACAGCGGCCACGCGAGATAGAACTGCTCTTCGACGCCGAGCGACCAGAGATGCAGCAGCGGCTTGGCGTCCGCCGAGTAATCGAAGTAGCCGGCCTCGGCTTGCAGCGCCAGGTTCGCAACGAACCCCGCGCCGGCGGCGGTGTGCTTGCCCAACTCCCGGAACTCGTTGGTGAACAGGAACACCCAGCCGATCGCGTAAATCGCGGCCAGCATGACCAGCAGCGCGGGAAATATCCTGCGCACGCGTCGCGCGTAGAAATCCGAAAACGAAAAATCGCCGGACGCCAGGGAGTCTGTGATGTTGCGGGTAATCAGGAATCCCGAAATGACGAAGAACACGTCCACGCCGACGAACCCGCTTTGGACGATCCCTGGAAAGGCGTGATAGCCGACGACCGCCAGCACCGCGATCGCGCGGAGGCCGTCGATGTCGGCGCGGTAGCTCGTGGATTCGCTCAGCTGTTGATCCCGAATCGACGTTTGACGATCAACCCGAGCGTGCGCCGGATGGTGCGGCCGACGTTCATCTTGCTCTCGCCCGGCTTGCGATCGTAATGCAGCGACAGCGGCACCTCGGCAAACACCGGCGACAGCCGGCTCACCTTCCACAACACGTCCGGCATGCAGGCAAAGCTCGGCTCGTTGACGAAGCCGTCGCCCCACTTGTCATAGGCGCGTTTCAAGAGATCCGCTCGATACAGCCGATAGCCGCACGTGTAATCGCGCACGTTTCGCATCGGCCACGCGACGCGGAACATCCAGCTGACGGTCTTGCTGAACAGTACGCGATCCCACGTCAGCCCGAACCACTCGGCGCCGGGCTGGAAGCGCGAGGCGATCACCACGGTCGCCCCGGCCGCTTTCGCCTTCGACAGCATCAACGGGATCAGGTTTGGCGGATGCGTGTCGTCCGCGTCCATGGTGAGGATCCAATCCTGAGGCTGGGCGCGCTCGAGCGCCGCGCGGAAGCCGGTGTCGAGCGCGCCGTGCAGGCCGCGATTCTGCCCGTGACGAACGACTTCGACGCGCATCGCCTCGCTGTTGCATCGCTCGGCGGCGGCGGCGGTGTCGTCCTTGCTGCCGTCGTCGACGACGACGACGCGGATTGGCTCGGATGATTCGGGCTGGGCGTCTCGCATCCGCTGCAGCAGCCGCGGCAGCGCTTCGGCTTCGTTGTAGGCCGGGAGGGCGGCGATGATCATGCGGCAGCCGTCGCGGATGCGCGTCGATCGAGCCAGCGGCCAAAGGGTTTCGCCAGAAGCGCGCCGGCGAAGATCACCATGAACAAGTACATCGACAGCACCATCCGATAGCCGTAGTTCGCAGGCATCGTCAGCAGCAGCGTCGCGAGATGCGTGAAGACGAAACCATGCACCAGCAGTGCGGCGATGGTGCGTGACTCACGGAGCAGCAACAACGCCAGCAGGTAGAGCGCACTGGTGATGATCAATTCCGGATGCGGGCGGTTGGCCGCGCCCATCCAGTGCACCATGCCGAAACCGAAGCCGGCCTTGGTGCCCCAGTTCTGCAGCGTCTCGGCCGGGAAGTCCCGCAGAATCCTGAGCAGGATGATTGCGGCCGACAAATTCGAATTGCGGAAATCCTCGAGGTACTTCTGATTCGCGGCGTGCTGGCCTTCAACGAGGTTGTAGTCGATGAAGGTCCTCGCCTGCCCTTCGGTGATCAACACCGGCTTCCCCGACATCACGTAGTTGCGATAGGTGAAGGGACTGATCGCCGCGAACCAGAAAATCAGCACGACGACCGGTATCGCGGCGGCGCGGGCGAGCCCGTCGATCTTGAATCGCGCGAGCGGCAACAGGATCAGCGCGACCGGCAGGAACAGCAGCATCGTTGGGCGCGTGGCTGCCGCGAGACCGCCGGCGGCGGCGCCGCCGATTAACGTCCACCACGTACCCGTCTGAATGAACCGCACGAACCAATACAGCGACAGCGCGACGAGCAGGAAGAACAGGTTCTCGCTCAGCAGCGTCACCGTGTAGTAGCGGACGAAATCCATCTGCTCGACGGCCAACAGCAGCAGGACGGCCATGAGCGCCGCGTGCTGGCCGACCAGGCGTCGCGCCATCGCGTGCACCAGCACCGTCGCAATCGCGAGGCAGACGAAGTTGATCAGAATCACGCCGGCCAGCGAATCGCCGGTAAGCCAGTGGACGCCCGCGACGAAATAGCCGTAGCCGGGGTATTCGAAATACGGCGGTCCCTTACCGGGCACGGCGCCGCGCGGCAACAACCATCCGTTGAACAGGATGTCGCGCGCGTTCATTTCAAAGGCGAGCCAGTCGTCGCCGCCGGTGAGCGTGAACACGTGGCCGACGAGGTGGCGCGACTTCCAGAGCCCTTGCAGCGACAGGCCCAGAACAACGGCAGGCATCACGAGCTGCGTAGCGGCATCGATGACGCTGAGCGAGCGAAGGCGACGAAGCTTTTCCGCGATTACGGGTGCGATGCCGATCGCGACCAGCATCGCCGCGGCCAGGTGGGCCAGCCACTGGAGAAACACCAGCCATCGAGCGGCCGACCGTTGCGCCGGAGAGGCCGGCGCCGGTGTGATCTCGCCGATGTGCCAGTCGCGAACGGCGCCTGAGGCATCGAGTGGCCGCACGTGCACGGCGCCTTCGATCTCCTTTGCCTTGCGGTACTCGATCTCGATGGTGTGATTTCCCGCCGGCACGGCGATCGGGTTCGCGGTTGAGGGCGTGCCATCGACCGACACGCGCACGTCGCCGCGAGCTTCGTGGCGAAGGTTCAGCGGCTCGGCAGCGTGGAGATAGCCGCGCCACAGCACCGAGAACGCCTCGGTCGCTTCACGCCGGAAGCCGTAGTTGAAGCCGTGCTCGTTGAAGAAGTGCACGGGGAATTCGGTGTCCACGAACGACACCTGCCGATCGATGCGGGTCGCCTGGGGAATCGAGAATTCGACCGACCGCCGCGCCGGCGGCTGTAACTGATCGTTCGCGTAATACGCCGCCAGCCAGCCCGAGTGCGGCACCAGCAACGCGATCGCGAACTTCACGGCAATGGCAACGCCGATCGCGCGCACCAGGGCCGGGTTGATTCGCGACGGCACATCGCGGGTCCACGCCCAGCACACGAGGATGATGATGAACAGGAATGCGCCGGCCTGGCCAAGCGGCACGCCGGAGAGAATGACGTCGGGGTGGCCGGGCGCGAGGAGGTAAAGCGCCGCCGCGACAACCAACACCCGCATCAGCCAGCAATTATACCGGGAAGGTGTGCGACAGCATGGCGTCCTGCAGCCATGTGATCCAGCGCGCCAGCCACTTCGCGACCGGCACGTTGGTGGCGCGCGGCTCGACGCGCGCGTTGTTGAAGGGATTGCGATCGAGCAGCCAGATGCGATCGGGATCGAGGTGAACGGCGATCGCGGGCGCGGC
>DASUSZ010000037.1:0-9418 GCA_036374815.1 Vicinamibacterales bacterium
CATCGCGGGCCTGGTCGCGGGCGGAGTGCATCCCAGCCCGGTGCCGCACGCCGAATTCGTCACCACGACGACGCACAAGACGCTGCGTGGACCGCGCGGCGGCATGGTGATGTGCCGCGAGAGTTACGCAAAAGACCTCGATCGCACCGTCTTCCCCGGGGTGCAGGGCGGGCCGCTGATGCACATCATCGCGGCGAAGGCGGTGTGCTTCAAGGAAGCAGCCTCGCCGGAATTTGCCGCGTATCAGAAGCAGATCGTCAAGAACGCGGCGCGGCTCGCGGCGGCGCTCCAGACGGCCGGCTTCCGCATCGTCAGCGGCGGCACCGACAATCACATCGTGCTGGTCGACGTGTTCTCGAAAAACATCACCGGCAAGCTGGCCGAAGTCGCGCTCGGCGCCGCCGGCATCACGGTCAACAAGAACGCCATCCCGTTCGATCAGAACCCGCCGATGGTCGCCAGCGGCGTCCGCCTCGGCACGCCCGCGGTGACGACACGCGGCATGGGCGAGCCGGAGATGGATCTGATCGCCGAATACATTTCGCGCGTGCTCGCGGCGCCGGAAGATATCAACGTGCTCGCCAAGGTGAAGGCGGAAGTCGAAACGCTGTGCAGGAAGTTCCCGCTGTACCCGGAACGCCTGGCCTGAAGCACGCCGTCGAGGCGGCGTTCGCCGATGATGGCCCGCTCGTCCGGGCGGTCGATCAGTTCGAACCGCGGGCGGGTCAGCGAGCCATGGCCGAAGCCGTCGCCGACACGATCGAGCACGGCGGCGTGCTGCTCGCCGAGGCCGGCACCGGCACGGGCAAGACGCTCGCCTACCTGGTCCCGGCGATCCTCAGCAGGCAGCGCGTCCTGATCTCGACCGGAACAAAGAATCTCCAGGAGCAGATCTACTTCAAGGATCTGCCGGCGCTGCGCGAGGCCCTTGGCGTGCCGTTCAAGGCGACTTACATGAAGGGGCGCGCCAATTATCTGTGCCTGCATCGCCTCGATCAATTGCGCGCGCATCCCGCGGCGCCGATGGATTTCGTGTCGACGATCGACGAATGGCGGCGCCTGACCGACACCGGCGATCGCGCCGAGCTGAGCGGGCTCGAGGAAGATTCGTCGCTGTGGCACGACGTGTCGGCGCAGGCGGAGACCTGCCTCGGCAACGACTGCCCGCAATATCGCGAGTGCTACGTGACGAAGATGCGCCAGCGCGCGGCAGAGTCCGATCTGGTGATCGTGAATCATCACCTGCTGTGCGCCGATGCTTCCGTCCGCCAGAGCACCTACGGTGAAGTGATCCCCGACTGCAATCACGCGGTGATCGACGAGGCGCATCACCTCGAAGACGTGGCGACGCAGTACTTCGGCATCGCCGTCAGCAATTACCGGATCGGCGATCTGGTCCGCGACGCCGAGCGCGCGTTGAACCTCGGGATGATCGAGGATCTCGATTCCGATCTGCGTCACGCGATTTCGCGCGTCGACGATCACGCGCTGACGTTCTTCGGCGCGCTGCAGATGGCGCGCCACGCGCGCGGCGGCTTCGAAGAACGCCTGCGCATCGGGCCCGGATGGTTCGGCGACGTCCTCGACGATGGGCTCGGATTGATCGCCGCGCTGAACGGACTCGACGAGGCGATGCGCAAGCGCGCGGGGACCCAGGAAGCCGGGGCGCAGATCAACGAAGACGCCGAAACCCTCGCGCGCCGCGCCGCCGAAGCGCGCGACCAGCTGACGTTCCTGCTCGAAGCCGCCGATCCGTCCTACGTGTATTTCCTCGAGACGCGCAATCGCGGCGTCTTCCTGCGCGCCGCGCCGATCGACGTGTCGCGCATCATCAACGAAATGCTGTTCAACCGCATGCGCGCGACGATCATGACCTCGGCGACGCTGACGGTCGAAGGCTCGTTCGATTACGTGAAGGGCCGGCTCGGCGTGCACGACGCCCACGCGTTGCGCGTGCAATCGGAGTTCGACTTCAACGAGCAGGCGATCCTGTATCTGCCAAAGCAGATGCCGCCGCCGAAGTCGCCACAGTACGGCGATGCGGTCGCGCGCGAGGTCCGCGACCTGCTGCTGCGCACCGAGGGACGCGCGTTCGTGCTGTTCACGAGCTACGCGATGCTGCGCGCGGTGCGCGATCGCGTGGAGCCGGATCTGCCGTACCCGATCATCGTGCAGGGCACGGCGCCGCGCAGCACCTTGCTCACGCAGTTTCGCTCGACGCCGAACGCGGTGCTGTTTGCGACCTCGTCGTTCTGGCAGGGCGTGGATGTCGTCGGCGAACAGCTGAGCTGCGTAATCATCGACAAGCTGCCGTTCGCGTCGCCCGGCGATCCCATCACCGCCGCGCGCATCGAGGCGATCAACGCCGAGGGCGGCGATGCCTTCCAGGATTACCAGGTGCCCCTCGCCATCCTCGCGATGCTGCAGGGTCTGGGGCGCCTGATCCGCCACCGCACGGACCGTGGCGTTCTGGCCGTGCTGGATCCCCGGCTCCGGACCATGGGCTACGGCCGCCGGTTCCTGGATTCCTTCCCGCCCGCGCCGGTGACCCAGAACCCGGAAGCGGTCACGCGGTTTTTCGCGAGCTGACTTAAAATGTAGGGAATCCGCTAAAACGCGGACACCACGAGAGATCAAAATGACAAAGACATTTACTGCAGGTGTGACCGCGGTCCTGTTCGCGCTGTCGATTGCCGCGCCGGCGCTGGCCCAGTCAACGATGATCCGCGGCAAGGTCATTGATGCCAAGAAGGAAGGCATCCCCAACGTCACGATCGTCATCGAATCGCTGAGCGGCTCGGGACGCAAGCTGACCACGAAGACCGACCGCAAGGGCGAGTTCGTGCAGCTGCTCACCGAGTCGGGCGCGTACCGCATCACCGCGACGGATCCAAAAATCGGCAGCGCCAGCAACGACACCAAGGTGGTGCTCGGCAAGGCGGCGGAACTGACGATCGTGCTGGTGCCGACGACGGCCGCCAACGACGCCGGCAAGGCCGCGGAGCTGAAGAAGGTCTTCGAAGAGGGCGTGAATGCCAGCCGCGCCGGGCAGAACGACGTCGCGATCGAGAAGTTCACCGCGGCGCTGGCGATTTCGCCGAACTGCTTCGACTGCCAGTTCAACATCGGCGTCGCGCAGATGGCGAAGAAGGACGAGAAGGCCGCCGAAGCCGCGTGGAAAAAGGCCGTCGAGATGAAGCCTGACTATTCCGAGGCGCTGAACGCGCTCGCCACGCTTTACAACAACCAGAAGCGCTTCGACGAAGCGGCGGCGATGAGCGCGAAAGCGGCCGCCGGCGGCGGTTCGGGCGGCGCCGACGCCACCTTCAACCAGGGCATCATCCTGTGGAACCAGGGCAAGATCGCCGAAGCGAAAGTGAAGTTCGAAGAGACGATCAAGATGAACGCCTCGCACGCCGACGCGCACTACCAGCTCGGCATGGCGCTGTTGAACGAAGGCAAGCTGACCGAAGCGGTCGCCTCGTTCGAGACCTACGTGAAGCTCGCGCCGGATGGTCAGTACGCGGGCCAGGCGAAGGGGATGATTGCGCAGTTGAAGAAGTAAGCAGAGGGCTTACGGACTTGCGGGCTACGGGCTTGCGAGTTCGAGCATCGTAATTGTACGAACACATTCCACAACGGCTGGCGGAGGTTCGCGACAGGATCGCGAACGCCGCCGGCCGCGCCGGGCGCCGGCCGGACGCCATCCGGCTGATCGCCGTCTCGAAGACCCACCCCATCGAAGCCATCCGGGCCGCCGCCGACGCGGGGCAGATCGACTTTGGCGAGAACAAGGTCCAGGAAGCCCTGCAGAAAATTGCACAGTCGACCGATAACAGACTGCGGTGGCACCTCATCGGCCACCTGCAATCGAATAAGGCGCGGAAAGCCGCGGGCGCCGTCGGCGTGATTCACGCAATCGACAGCGTCGACCTGCTGAAGCGCGTCGATCAGGCCGCCGCCGAGGCGGGCCGCAGCGTCGACGTGCTGATCCAGGTGGACCTGGCGCTGGAGGACACGAAATACGGGGCGCCGGTGGGCGACGTCCCCGGAATCGTGACGGCCGCCGCGGCCTGCACGGCCGCGAAGCTGACGGGACTGATGCTGCTGCCGCCGCTGGCCGAAAACCCGGAGGACGCGCGTCCCTGGTTTCGCCGGCTTCGCGAGCTGCGCGACGAGCTGGTCTCGAACGGCACCCCCGCCGATCGATTGCGCGAACTGTCGATGGGCATGAGCCACGATTTCGAAGTGGCGATCGCGGAAGGCGCGACGATGGTCAGGGTCGGCACCGCGATATTCGGGGAGAGGCAGTACCTATGAAAGTGACACCTCTGGATCTCAGGCAGCAGCGCTTCAAGACGGTGATGCGCGGCTACGATCGCGGCGAAGTGCAGGCGTTCCTGCTGCAGGTCGCCGACGACTACGAGAACGCGCTGCGCGAAACCGACAAGCTGCGCCAGGACGTCAGCAAGCTCGACGCGGTGCTCGCCGAGCATCGCGGCCAGGAGCGCAACCTGCGCAACACGCTGCTGACCGCGCAGAAGCACGCCGACGATGTGAAGGAGCACGCCCAGACCGAGGCGGGCCTGATCATCCGCGAAGCCGAAGGCCAGCGCGATCTGATCCTGCAGAAGGCGCAGTCGCGCCTCGAAGACGTGCAGCGCGAGATCGACGCGCTCCGCCACAAGCGCCGCGAGGTGGAGAACGACATCGAAGCGCTGGTCAAGACGCTGACCAGCACCCTCGAATTCATCAAGGACCAGGACGCGCGCTCGCAGAACGATCGCGTGCTGCTGCATCGGCCGCGTCCCGCGGAGCTGCCCGCGGCGCAGCCGCCGCAGCGTCCGGTCGAACTGCCGAAGACGGAAACCGGCACCGGGAACTAGTACGGACCTCGACGTCCGAGTCACCCCTCGCGCGGGCCGCAGTGAGATTGCCGGCCTGCGCGACGGCATCTTGATAGTGAAGCTGGCTGCCGCGCCGGTCGACGGCGCCGCCAATGGCGAGCTGATCGAGCTCCTCTCGAAGATCCTGCGAATCCCGAAGCGCGACATCACGATCGTGGCGGGCGAGCGCTCGCGCGCGAAGCGCGTCCGCATCGCCGGACTCGATCGCGAACAAATCCTGTCGAAGCTGATAGTCTGATCGCGTGCTTGCCGATGTCCTGATCGACAACGCCGACCTGGTCGCGACCTGCGCGGGGCCGGGGCCGCGGCGCGGCGCCGCGCAGCGCGAGATCGGCGCGATCCCGAACGGCTCGGTCGCCGGATTCGAAGGACGGATCGTGTTTGTCGGCTCGGCGCACGACGCATCGGCGACCGTCACGCTGACGCCGAACGCCGAGGTGATCGACGCGCAGGGGTGCACGGTGGTCCCCGGCTTCGTCGATCCGCACACCCACCTGATCTTCGCCGGCGATCGCCGCGACGAGCTGCGCCGCCGGCTCGCCGGCGCGACCTATGCCGACATTGCCGCCTCGGGCGGCGGCATCGTCAGGACCGTCGACGCGACGCGCCTCGCCAGCGAACACGATTTGATCGAGGGCGCGCGCAAGCGGCTCGCGGAAATGCTGGCGTTCGGCACCACGACGGCCGAAGCGAAAAGCGGCTACGGCCTCGCCCTGGAGGCGGAGCGGAAGATGCTCTTCGCGATCCGCACGGCGGCGGCGGGACAACCGATCGATCTGACCGCGACGTTCATGGGCGCGCACGAGGTGCCGGTTGAGTTCCGCGGGCGGCGGCGCGAGTACGTGAAGCTGCTGATCGAGGAGATGATCCCGGCGATCGCCGAACAGCAGCTCGCCGAATGGTGCGACGTGTTCTGCGAGCAGGGCGTGTTCACGCCGGATGAATCGCGCGACATCCTCGAAGCCGGCAAGCGCCACGGCCTCAAGCCGCGCATCCACGCCGACGAGCTCGCATTGAGCGGCGGCTCGCGGGTCGCGGCGGAAGTCGGCGCGCGCTCGGCGGATCACCTGATTTTCGTCGACGAATCGCACGCGCGGATGCTGGCCGAGAAGAACGTGGTCGCCACGCTGCTGCCGTCGGCGGCGTTCTTCCTGAAGCTCGGCCGCTACGCGCCGGCGCGGATGCTGATCGACGAGGGCGTGGCGGTTGCGCTCGCGACCGATCTCAATCCCGGCGGCGGCTTCACGACCTCGATGCCGTTCGTGATGTCGCTTGCCTGCTTCGGCATGAACATGACGCTCGAAGAGGCGCTCAACGGCGCGACCATCAATGCCGCGGCATCGATCGATCGCCAGGACACGATCGGCAGCCTCGAGCCCGGCAAGCAGCTCGATGCAGTGATCGTCTCGGGCATGCTGACCGATCTGATCAAAGTCGGATGCCCCGTCATCCGTCAGGTCATCAAGCGTGGGCGCGTAGTTGCTAAGCAGGGGTCAGGCCCTGAAAATTAGCAATGGATCAAAAAGATGCAAAACGCTAAGAATCAGGGTCTGACCCCCGCATTGCATTTCTCGGGCATGACGGTGGGGGAATTGTTGGCGGCGCTCGCGAGTCCTACTCCCACGCCCGGCGGAGGCACCGCGGCGGCGATCGCGGGGGCGATGGGCACGTCGCTGCTGGTAATGGTCGCGGGACTGGCCAAGTCGCGGAACAACACCGACGACGAGAAGGCGGCGCTCGCGGGCGCGCGGGCGGCGATCGAGCCGATCACGGCGCGGCTGACGGAGCTCGCCGACGCCGACGCCGCATCATTCGACGCGGTGATGGCGGCATACCGCCTGCCGAAGAACTCCGACGAAGACAAGCAGGCGCGCACCGCCGCGATTCAATCCGCGCTGCGCGGCGCCACCGAAGTTCCGCTCGACACGCTGCGCGCGTGCGCAGCGGCGCTCGATCACTCGCGCACAGTTGCCAAGCACGGCAACGCCTCAGCCGACAGCGATACCGGCGTGGCGATCGGACTGTTGAAGGCCGCCGCCGCCGGCGCCGCCGCGAACGTACGGATCAATTTAGGAGGATTGAAGGACGAAGCGTTCAAGTCCGCCGCCGAAGCGGAGACCGCGCGCCTACTGTCGGCCGCCCTTGCCCAATAGACGCGTCGACGTCGACGGCGTGAACGTCCACTCGCGCTCGAGAATGCCCGGCACCAGCACCACGGTGTCGGTGTAGCTCATGTTGACGATCAGGTCCTGGCCGCGCGAGTTGATCTTGATGTCCGACGGATCCATCGGCACTTCGTACTCGCGCGCGAGCTTCATCACCATGTCGACGATCTCGGTGTCGCTGGCATTCGGGTCGAAGAGCATGCCCTGGTGCACCGCGTCTTCGAAGGCGTAATTGTTGAAGGCCGCCCGCCCGCCGTTGAACATGGCGACGAGAATGAACAGCCCCAAGACAATCTTGATGATGGTCTTCATGCTATTCCCTCTTGTCGGCCTTGCCTCGCCTGAGCTTTAGCGAAGGGCGACTAGTGAATCTGGTGGAACAGCCTGCCCCACCGGGGGGCCAGCCCGCCTGGGGAACCGTCGTCCGGGACGTCGAAAGACCAGTAAATGAACAGGGCGCGGCCCTTCACGTATGACTCGGGCAGGAAACCCCAGAACCGGCTGTCCTGCGAGTCGTCGCGATTGTCGCCCATCATGAAATAGTGGCCGGCGGGCACGGTGACGGGTCCGTACTTGCGGCGCAGGTCGAAGCCGTCGGTCTGCGTGCCGTCAGCCGGCGGAAACAGGTAGTGCGCGTAAGGCTCGGTCAGCGGCTGGCCGTTCACGAACACCGTCTGGTTTTTCAGCTCGATGGTGTCGCCGGGCAGCCCGATGGTGCGCTTGATGAAATCGCGCTCCGGCTCCTCGGGAAACTTGAACACGATGATGTCGCCGCGCTCGATCGGACGCATCGGCAACACCGCCTTCTCAAACGCCGACGCGGTCGGCGCGAAGATGAACTTGTTGACGAGCAGGTGATCGCCGACGAGCAGGTTCGGCTTCATCGAGCCGGTCGGGATCTTGAAGGCCTGGAAGACGAACGTCCGCACGAACAACGCGAGGATCACCGCGACGAGGATCGACTCGGTGTACTCACGCAGCGTCGACTTCTGGAACGCGGCCTCGGCCATCGTCATTCATCCCCGATTTTCAGCACGGCGAGAAACGCTTCCTGCGGGATCTCGACGGTGCCGACGCGCTTCATGCGCTTCTTGCCTTCCTTCTGCTTCTCGAGCAGCTTGCGCTTGCGCGAGATGTCGCCGCCGTAGCACTTGGCCAGCACGTTCTTGCGCAGCGCCTTGACCGATTCGCGCGCGATGATGCGCGCGCCGATCGCGGCCTGGATTGCGACCTCGAACATCTGCCGCGGGATCAGCTCGCGCATTTTCGAGGCCAGCTGCCTGCCCCGATCATACGCCCGGTCGCGATGCACGATGATCGACAGCGCGTCGACGGGCTCGGCGTTGACGAGGATGTCGAGCTTGACGAGCGGTGAATCCCAGTAGCCGGTGACGTGATAGTCGAGCGACGCGTAGCCGCGCGAAATCGTCTTCAGCTTGTCGTAGAAGTCGAGCACGACCTCGTTGAACGGCAGCTCGTAGGAAATCAGCACGCGGTCGGCGGCCTTGAACTCGAGCGCTTTCTGCACGCCGCGCTTGTCCTGGCACAGCTGCAGGATGGCGCCGACGAATTCCGCCGGCGTCAGGATTGTCGCCGTGATCACCGGCTCCTCGATCTTGGCGATGTGGCCGGTCTCGGGCAGCTTCGCCGGCGAATCGATTTCGATCACCTCGCCGTCGGTCTTGGTGACGCGATACAACACGCCGGGCGCCGTGGTCACGAGATCCATGTTGAATTCGCGCTCGAGACGCTCCTGCACGATCTCCATGTGCAGCAGTCCGAGGAACCCGCAGCGGAATCCGAAACCGAGCGCGACCGAGGTTTCCGGCTCGAAGAAGAACGAGGCGTCGTTCAGCCGCAGCTTCTCGAGCGATTCGCGGAGCTCCGCGTATTGATGGCTCTCGACCGGATACAGCCCGGCGAACACCATCGGCTTCAGCTCCTTGAAGCCGGGGAACGGCGCCGGCGTGGGGCGCGCCGTCTCGGTGACGGTGTCGCCGATCTGCGCGTCAGCGACGACCTTGATGCCGCACGCGATGAATCCGACTTCGCCCGGCCCAAGCTGATCGACCGGCACCGCCTTGGGCGAGAACACACCAAGCGATTCGACCTCGTGGTCCTGCTTGGTGTTCATCAGCGTCACCTTCGTGCTGCTGCGGATCGTGCCTTCCAGCACGCGCACGACGATGACGACGCCGCGGTAGGAGTCGTACCAGGAATCGAAGAGAAGGGCTCGCAACGGCCCGGACTTGTCGCCCTTCGGTGCGGGGATGTGCGTGATGATCTTCTCGAGGATCTCCTTGACGCCGAGCCCCGCTTTCGCCGACGCGAGAACGGCGTCGTGAG
>DASUSZ010000038.1:0-4258 GCA_036374815.1 Vicinamibacterales bacterium
GTCGACTTGCCGCAGCCCGAGGGGCCGGCAATCGCGACGTACTCGCCTTGCGCGATTTCCAGGTGGATGCCGGCAAGCGCGTGCGTTTCTACTTCGTCCGTGTAGAACACCTTCTTGATCCCATCCAGCTTAATCAGGGGCTGCGCGGAAGCGTTCATCAAGTAACTCCTTTGGGGTACAACGACTTCATTACCTCAGCCGAATGCGTTCGAACTGATCCCATGCGGACATGTCGGAGAGCACGACCTGATCGCCCTCGGCCAGTCCGCCCAGCACTTCAATCGTGTTCACCGAGCTGCGGCCAAGCTGCACCTGAGCGCGCGTCGCTTCGCCGGTGGCATCGAGCTTGAACAGGCCTACCGTGCTCTGTTCCTGGCCGAACGCCGGGCGCCCGACGAACAGGACGTTCTCCAGCCGCTCGAGCTCAATCGTGCCGTCGACGCTGAGGTCGGGCCGCGCACCGCGCGGCAGCTCGCCCTCGAGCGCGACGTCGACCGTGACGGTGCCGTTGACCGCCGACGGATCGATGCGAATGACCTTGCCGGGGATGATGCCCTGGCGCGTATCGACCGAGGCGATCTGGCCGATCGTCAGGTCGCGCGCCTGCGTTTCCGCGATGCGCAACTCCGCCTTCAAGCGCGTCGGATCCGCGACGCGAACCAGGTTCGTGCCCGGCTGCACCTGCTGGCCGACTTCGACCGGCACCTGCTCGAGCACGCCCGCCATGCCGGCGCGCACGCGCAGCTGATCGACCTGCTGGCGGCGAAGGTTATACGTGGAGCGGCGTTGATCGATGTTGGCCTGCGCGGACTGGAGCTGCGCGAGCGCACTCGCCTCGGACACCTTCAGGCGATCGGTTTCAATCTTGTCGCGCGTGCCGAGCGATTCGGAGCGAACCACTGATTGCTTCAGGATCAGCGCCGAGACCAGCTTTTCCTTCCACAGGCCTTCATTCATCTCGCGCTCGGTCTTGGCGTTCTCGTATTCCGCTCTGACGATCGCCGCCTGCGCGCGCTGGTTCAGCGTTTCCGCATCGAGGCGCGCTTTCAAGCTGTTGTAGTCGGCTTCAGCGGCGCGCAGCTGCTGTTCGGCATCGTTCAGTGCCTGCTGCACGTTGGGATCGCTCAATTCGAGCACGATCGTGTCGGGCGTGACCTGCACACCGGGGCGCAGCACGATGCGCTCGACGCGGCCCTGCGTCGACGCAGGCACCCAGCGGCGGGCTTCGTCAACGGGCACCAGCGTGCCGAGGCCGCGCACCTGGCGGACCATCGGTCCGCGCTTGACGGTGTCCACCCACACGGTCGCGCGCTCGACGGTCGGTGCCGCCGGCTCCAATCCCGAAAGCACGACCGAAACGATGACGATGACGATGACGCCGGCCGCGCCGATCATGTACTGCCGGCGCTTTTTCGCTTGCGCGACTGATGCGGGACGCTGAATGTCCATGTTCGAGTTGCCCTAGTTAGACGGTGATTGCCACCCAAAACGATGGCATTAAATTCTGGCTACTGGCTACTGCACTATCCAATCGCTGTGCCATTTCGCCCGCAAGGCACAACATATTGATTCAACGAGAGTTAGGGGTCAAAGGTTCCATTCCTGCATGGCCGCGGTGTTCGGACGTGGGACGCGGGGCGCCGTCGATGGGACTCACCTTCGCGCCAAGGCGCTTCGGTGAGCAGGCTCGCCTTGCTGCCTTGGTTACTTCCTCAGCCGGAACACTACGTCCGACCCCATCGGCTCATCAAACTGAGCCATAGCCTCGATGTCCGGCCGCTCGAGCAGCACCGCGGTCATATCCCCAAACTGCTCGGCGGTCATGAACTGGCCGTGAATGACGATCAAATCGACGCCGCGCCGTTTGAGATACGCGATCGACGCATCATCGGGAAACGATCTCGTCGACTCCGCGAGCTCCACGAATGTCGGGGGAAAGAAGCCGCTGTAGCCGTTGACGAGCGGCTGCCAGTGGTAGGTGCTATTGAACATGTAGAGGCCGTCGTAGATCTGATGCAGTTCATCGGCCCGCGCGAACGGCACTTCGGCGACGACCGACTTCGGCTGCATCTGCAACCACCGGTAAACCTGCGGCGGTGGTTCCGGTAGCGTCAACCAGCGATCGAGCCTGGTGCGCAACTCGATGAGAAGCAGCACCGCCATGACCACGCCGGCGATCGTCGTCACGGTTCGCGAGCGTCCCCGCATCAGGCGCGTCCAGCCATATGCGCCGAGCGCGGCAAGCGCCAGGAACACGAGGATCGACGCGCGCGCCGGGGCGCGCAGGCCGCGATAGGGGAGAACGAGCTCGCGCAGCAGATCGTACAGCGGCGTGTTCAAGCCGAGCGAGATGATGAAGCCGATCATGCCGATCGTGATGAGCGACACGCGACGGCTTGCACCGAGCGTCGTCGACGGGCGATCGAGCGAGAACACGCCTGCGATCGCCAGCAAGACGGTTATCACGCCGGGAAAGAGGAACCGCTCCGGCTGGCCGAATTGCGCGCTCCATCCTCCATGAACGACGTTCGCTTCCGTCGTCGCGAGATAGTTCGACAGCGTCGCCGAGTAGCGCTGAACGTCCGAGTCGAGCCGCTCGCCCAGAGTGGCGCGGTTGAGCGCGTATGCGTAGGCGTAGGGCGCGACAACGGCCACGGCCGCAATCGCTGCCGGGACCACCTTTCGAATCCATCGCCCGCGATGTTCGGATGGCAACGTCCACAGACGAATCACCGCGATCGGCACCAGGATCGTCGCGAGGAACACCGAGTAGTAGATGCACGAATACACTTGCGCCACGAAGCAGGCCGCCATGAGCCACGCATCGCGCGCCGAATCGCGGTCGAGGGTCCGCTCGAAATACAGCAGCGTCAGCGGCAGGAAGATCGTGGCCTGCAACTCCAGATGATGGAAGTGATCGAAGCGGAACGGCACGAACGCGAACATGATGCCGGCCAAGATCGCGGCTCCCGAATGCGAGGTGAGATAGAACGCGTAGCGCCACATCGCCCATCCTGACAACGCCATCGACAGCAGCAGGAGCAGGTTGTAGGCCGTTACCTGCGAGAGGCCCGCCCACATCAGCGGCGCGCCGGCGATGCCTTCGAGCAGCACCGAATCGGTGTATGCCAGCGTGCGTTTCTCTGGATAAAAAATGTTGCCGTTCAGGAGATCCGCCGGCGACTCCGGCAGGATGTGCGCGACCCACGACAGCCGCCAGATGCTCAACAGCGGATCGTCGGCGTCGTACACGTCCGTCGACAGACGCGCGGCCTGCGGCCACGTCATTGCGACCGTCAGCACCACGAACAGCGCGGCGACGCCGGCGCTGTGAGCTTTCGTGGTCACCGGCGTTCGGTCACCGAGTTCCATAGATCCGGGTCGGTGACGCCTTCGCTGACAATCGCGAGCACGCGCGACGCAGGTCCGAGGCCAAGATGTTGCCTGGCGTCGTTCATCGATGCGTCGCGGCAGAGCGCGATCACGCCGCCGAGCGCGGCCGCGCCCGACGCGCCGGCCGCCATCGCGGCATCGCCGCCGATCGGATGCGCCAGCGCGCGCATCGCCTCGTGCGCCCACGCGTCGTCGATCGCCATGAACAGATCGACGTTCGGCAGGAGCGACATGAAGGCAGGCGGCGATACTTCTCGATTGCGAAGCCCCGCCATGGTGGTGGTGAGCGGGCCCGTGACGGCGACCGGATGCCCGGCCTCTGCCGAAGCCTTCAGGCACGCCGCGCTGGTCGGTTCCACGCTGACGACTTTGCAGTCGGGCCGATGAAACGCGCACCAGCTCGCCATGGCGCACAGCAGACCGCCGACGCCACCCTGAACGAAAACGAACCCCGGTTCCCGGTTCCCGGCCGGTTCCCGGTTCCCGGCTCCCGGTTCCCCGAACACCTCGTCCAGCATCCGGGTGTAGCCCAACATGATCAAGAACGGAATCCGCTCATAGCCCGGCCACGCGGTGTCGGAAATGATCGCGAAGCCGTGCGCCGCCGCATCGGCCTGCAGAATCCGAACCGCATCGTCGTACGAGCCGTCGACGCGGATCACCTCCGCGCCTTCGCCGGCGATGGCCGCGGCACGAGCGGGCGCGGCATCGTGCGCCATGTAGACGCGCGCGGAGCAGCCGGCCTCGCGAGCGGCGCGCGCCACGGCGCGGCCGTGATTGCCTTCGCTCGCGCATGCGACAGTCGCACCGCGGCGCAATTCTCCGCCCGCGAGCAGGGTTTCGATCGCGAATCGCGCGCCGAGCA
>DASUSZ010000039.1:0-12911 GCA_036374815.1 Vicinamibacterales bacterium
GCCGCATCCACCGACTTCTGGACGATCTTGCGCGCGATCGCCGGGTTCTCTTCGAGGAACGCGCCAAGCCGGTCGTTGACGATCGATTCAACGATGCCCTTGACCTCGGTGTTACCGAGCTTGGTCTTGGTCTGGCCTTCGAACTGCGGCTGCGGAATCTTGACGCTGATGACCGTGGTCAGGCCTTCGCGAATGTCGTCGCCGCTGATCGTCGTGTCTTTCAGATCCTTGGCGAGATTGTTCGCGGCCGCGTAGGCGTTGACGGTGCGCGTCAGCGCGGCGCGGAAGCCCGACAGGTGCGTGCCGCCCTCGTGCGTGTTGATGTTGTTCGCGAACGAAAATTCCTGCGGGTTGTAGCCGTCGTTCCACTGCAGCGCGATCTCGACGTCGATGCCGTCGCGGTTGCCGTGCATGAACACCGGCTTCTCGTTGACCACGCCCTTGTTCTTGTTCAGGTGCTCGACGAACGACACGATGCCGCCGTCGTAGTGGAAGCGATGACTCTTGCCGGCTTCGCGCTCGTCGTCGAGCGTGATCGTCACGCCGGCGTTCAGGAACGCGAGCTCGCGCAGCCTGCCGGCGAGCGTGTCGAAGCTGAACTCGACGATTTCGAAAATCTGCGGGTCGGGCTTGAACGTGACCTTGGTGCCGCGGCGCTTCGTGGTGCCGGTCACGGCCAGGTCCGCCAGCGGCTTGCCGCGCTCGTAGCTTTGCTGGTGCGTGTTGTCGTTGCGCCAGATCTCGAGATCGAGGCGCTCCGACAACGCATTCACCACCGATACGCCGACGCCGTGGAGACCGCCTGAAACCTTGTAAGCGCTGTTCTCGAACTTGCCGCCGGCGTGCAGGACCGTCAGTGCCACTTCGGCGGCGGATTTGCCGCTCTCGTGCATGTCGGTCGGAATGCCGCGGCCGTTGTCGACGACGGTGATCGAGTTGTCGAGATGAATCGTGACGTTGACTTCCGTACAGAAGCCGGCCAGCGCTTCATCGATCGAGTTGTCGACGATTTCGTAGACGAGGTGATGCAGTCCGGCCGGCCCTGTCGAGCCGATGTACATCGCCGGACGCTTGCGAACCGCCTCGAGGCCTTCGAGGACCTTGATGCTGTCCGCGCCGTATTCGCCGTTACCGCCGTTGGTCTTCCCGTTCTGTTCGAGCTCTGCCAAGTTTTTAATCTGTGCCTAATCTGTGGCTCATACCCGCATCGGCATGATCACGTAGGTGTAGTCGTACCCGTCAGCTGCCACCGGCTTCATCACGGCCTGGCTGACTTCATCCTTCAACTCGAGCGCGACGACCTCGGATTCGACAACGTTGAGGAAGTCGAGGACGTACTGCGCGTTGAAACAGATCGTGAGCGGCGGACCGTTGTAGTCGGTCGGAATCGGCTCGTGCGCCTCGCCGAACTCGGGGCTGCTCGAGGTGACTTCGACCTTGCCCTTTTCGAGAATCATTTTTACGGCGCGTGAGCGCTCGTTGGAGAGAATCGCGACGCGGCGCACCGCCTGCGTCAGGCGGTCGCGCTCGAATTCCACGTGCTTGTCGTTGCCCTTCGGAATCACGCGATCGTAGGCGGGGAACTGGCCGTCGATCATTCGCGAAATCAACAGGCGCGGGCCGATTTCGAAGAACAGGTGATTCTCGCCGCGCTCGTACTTCACGTCCGTGTCGCTCTCGGCGAGCAGACGCGACAACTCCGCGAGCGTCTTGCGCGGCAGGATCGCCTTGATGTCGTCGCCCTTCTGGCCGTCGTGCTTGATGTTGACGAGCGCGAGCCGATGACCATCGGTGGCGACGAGCGTCATGTCGTCCGGCTTCAACACGAACTGCGCGCCGTTCAGATAAAAGCGCGTGTCTTCGCCGGTGATCGCGAACTGCGTTTTCGTGACCATCTGCAGCAGCGACTTGCCGTTGATGGTTGCCTTCACGCCGCCGCCGGCTTCCGGCAGGCTCGGAAAATCCTCGCGCGGCAGGGTCGGCATCTTCGAGCTGAATTGCCCGCCCGAGACGCGAACGGTGGTCCCGCCCTTGTCGGTGGCAATCGTTACGTCGCCATCAGGCAGCGCGCGAACGACCTCGTAGAGTTTTTTTGCGGGCAGCGTGACCGAGCCAGGCTTGCTGACGGCGGCCTCACAGCGGCTGCGTAACGCGACTTCGAGGTCCGTAGCGAGCAGCGTTACCTCGTTGCCCGTGCCCTCGAGCAGCACGTTCGCCAGGATTGGAATCGTGTTCTTGCGCTCAACGATCTGCTGGAAAAATTGCAGTTCCCGCACAAGATCGGCTTTCCTGGCGACCAGTTCCATAACCCTGCTTAACCTCTGAGAATTGAGTAAAAGGCGAAGACATAAAAGTATACAGGAATTAGGTCCTGTTTACGAAATTTCCAACGGAAATAAATCGTTTATTTACAGTCACTTAAGCTGTGCATTTTTCTGTGAATGGATTGTCGTTATACGAACGGTCAGAAAGGGGTCTTTCGCCCCATCAGCAGGCCCCACAAACGATGCACAAACAGCCTGTTGAAAACTGTCCGTGCACGGATTTGCACGTCACTTGATCTGTTCGATCAGGTTGGCGACCTGCTTGTCGAAATCGTTGTTCTTCTTGCGGAGGTCTTCGACTTTCTTGATCGAGTGAATCACCGTCGAGTGATGTTTGCCGCCGAAGCTGCGGCCGATCTCGGGAAGCGATGCGTGCGTCAGCGATTTGCAGAGATACATCGCGACCTGGCGGGGCATCGCGACCGATTTCGAGTTGTTGCGTGACTTCAGCTCGTTCAGTTTCAGATGGTAATAGTCGGCGACGTACTTCTGGATCTGCTCGATCGTCACGGCCTTCTCGTCGTGATCGATCACGTTCTTCAACACGTCCTGCGCCAGCTCGATCGTCAACGGCTTGGTCGTCAACGACGAGTAGGCGATCAACCTGATCAACGATCCTTCGAGCTCGCGCACGTTCGACTTGATGCGGCTGGCCATGAACATCGCCACATCGTTGGCGAGCGGCACGCCTTCCTCTTCCGCTTTTCTCTTGAGAATCGCGGCCTTCGTCTCGACGTCCGGCACTTGAATGTCGGCGATCAATCCCCACTCGAACCGCGAGCGCAATCGCTCTTCCAGAGCGGGAATTTCATGGGGCGGGCGGTCGCTGCTGATGACGATCTGCTTCTGCGCGTCGTGCAGCGCGTTGAAGGTGTGGAAGAACTCGTTCTGCGTGCCTTCCTTGCCCGAGACGAACTGGATGTCGTCGACGAGCAGCACGTCGACGCTGCGATAGCGCGAACGGAAATCGAGGATCCGATCGAAGCGCACCGCGTTGATCATCTCGTTCATGAAGCGCTCGGACGAGATATAGGTGAGCACGAGGCCCGGGTGATGCTGCACGACGTAATGACCGATCGCGTGCATCAAGTGCGTCTTGCCGAGACCGACGCCGCCGTGAATGAAGAGCGGGTTGTACGATCGCGACGGCGTTTCCGCCACCGCCCGGCACGCCGCGTGCGCAAACTGGTTCGACGGTCCGACGATGAAGGTGTCGAAGGTGTAGCGGGGAATGAGGCTGCCGGCTCGTTGCGGCGCCGCATCACTTGACGGAACAGCCTCCGTGTCCTCCGATGGCTCGGGGCGCTTGACGATGGCAGGCGCGCGCGTCTCCGTGTGCTCGGCAGCCGCGGACCCGTCGGGAATGAATACCAGCTTTACGTCCGCGCGCCCGA
Organism: Vicinamibacterales bacterium; assembly: GCA_036374815.1. GTDB lineage: Bacteria > Acidobacteriota > Vicinamibacteria > Vicinamibacterales > UBA2999 > 12-FULL-67-14b. The sequence goes on from DASUSZ010000039.1 coordinate 3,719, forward strand.
CGTCGCGGAGTGCTTCAGCGAGGACCACGGAATAGTGCTTCGGCAGCCATTCGACGAATAGCGGGTTCGGGACGCGAATCGAGAGCCGGTTTCCCCCGTCGGCCAGCAGGCTCGTGGGCTTGAACCAGGTCGAAAAGCTGTGCTTTCCCACCTGGTCTTCGATGCGGCTGAGGACCTGGTCCCAAACTGTTAAGCTAGCCATCGGTGTAACTTACTGATTGTTAAGGACTTACCCGTACGTAATCGCAGGCTTTTCCACAGTCTTTTCCACAGGTGTGGAAATCTTCGGTGACTCGACTGCGCCGAACTGTCATAGGGGGAACGCTCACTTTAGCACGCCCATCGAGGCCGTTTCTTGCCCTAAACGTGGATATAATCGGAGGTTCGACGAAGGAGAAAAATGGCTAGATCCAAGAAGGGCAAGCGTACGTTTCAACCGAATACCAGCCGCCGCGCCAAGCGTCACGGCTTCCTGGTCCGCATGGCGACCAAGGACGGCCGGCAGGTGTTGAAGCGCCGCCGCGCCAAGGGCCGCAAGCGCCTGACGGTTTCCGACGAGAAATAAGTGGCGGGTTTCGGGCACGCTGAGCACGTCCGGAAGCGGTCCGAGTTCGAGCTGATCTACAAAACAGGATTCAAGCGATCGGGCCGCCTCATGACCATGTTCACCATGGAACGCGAGGCGGGACCGGCGCGTCTGGGAATAGCAGCCACACGAAAAATGGGCGACGCCGTCGAGAGAAACCGCGCCAAGCGCCTGGTCCGCGAGCTGTTCCGCCACAACAAGCCGGCCGCCGCGCTCGACGTGGTCGTCGTGCCGCGACGCGAGATGCTCGATGCGCCGTACGATCGCATCGAAACGGAATTTCGATCGCTGCTCAATCGCCGCGCCGCGCGGAGCGAGGCCACACAACAGCGTGCTTAGCCGCATCGCGCTCGCATTCATTCGCGTCTATAAAGTCACCTTCTCGCCGCTCTTCGCCGGCAGTTGCCGCTACACGCCCGGCTGCGCCGACTACATGAGCGAGTCGATCGCCCGCTTTGGATTCTTCCGCGGCGGGTGGATCGGCACGAAGCGGTTGTGCCGCTGTCATCCGTTCGGCGGCCACGGCTTCGATCCCGTGCCCCAGCAAAAGTAAAAGATGGAACGCAGAGTACTTCTCGCAATCACGCTGTCTTTTCTCGTCCTGTTCTTGTTCCAGCGTTTCGTCATGCCGCCGCCCGCGCCCGTTCCGGCGGCGCCGGCAGCGACGCCGAATCAGGCCGCGCCGACCCCGAGCACGTCAGCACCCGGCACCCCGGCACCCGGCACCCCGGCACCTTCGGCACCTCAGGCACCTCCGGCACCTGCCGTAGCCGCGACCGTAAGCGAAGCGAACGCGCGCGAAATCGTTGTCGAAACGACGAAGGTCCGCGCCGTCTTCACGAACCAGGGCGCGAAGCTTGTTCACTGGGTGCTGAAGGAGTACCGCTCCGATGCGGGACAGCCGCTCGATCTCGTTCCCGGCGGCGCCGGTCCCGACGCGATGAAGCCGTTCTCGCTGTCACTGGACGATGAGTCGATGACGCGGCGCGTGAACGAGGCAATCTATCGCGTCACCGTGAACGGTTCGCCGGCGGGTACCACGGTCGATGCAACTGCATCGCCGCAGACGATCGTCTTCGAAGCGGCGTCGGCCGACGGCATGAGCGTCAAGAAAACGTTCGCCGTGGAACCCACCAGTTACGTCGTCACATTCGGCGCGGACGTCCGCATGGCTGGCCAGCGCCTCAACCCGAGCATCCACTGGGGCCCCGGGCTTGGCGACGACATCGCGCGCGCGCCGCCGGCGTCGTTCTTCTCGCCGAGTTACAACACACCCGCGCAGCCGATCTATCACTTCGACGGTTCGATCGAGCGCGTTTCGCCGGAGCTGTCGGGCGCGCAGGAGGGCGGCTTCCGCTACGCCGGCGTCGACGACCACTACTTCGTCACGATGCTGGTCAACGATCAGAACACGCAGCCGATCCGCATGACCTATGCGCCGGTCGTGGTGCCGCAGCCTGACGATCCGAACATCATCGCGCGCTACGTCAACTACGCGGTGCGTTTCCAGTCGCCGCAGGATCAGGCGCGCTTCTTCTTCGGCCCGAAGGCCTTCGAGGATCTGCGCGCGATCGGTCCCGAAGCGACCAAGGTGATCAACTTCGGCATCTTCTCGTGGCTGGCCGTGCCGCTGCTGAACGCGCTGAAGTGGGTGCACGGCTTCATCGGCAACTGGGGCTGGGCGATCGTCGTCCTGACGATCCTGATCAACCTGGCGATGTTCCCGCTGCGGCACAAGAGCGTGGTCTCGATGCGCAAGATGCAGGAGATCCAGCCGCAGATGAAGGCGATCCAGGATCGCTACGCGAAATACAAGATCACCGACCCCGAGCGGCAGAAGATGAACACCGAGGTGATGGAGCTCTACAAGGCGAAGGGCGTCAACCCCGCCAGCGGCTGCGTGCCGATGCTGCTCACCTTCCCGTTCCTGTTCGCGTTCTACGCGATGCTGTCGCAGGCGATCGAGATCCGCGGCGCCGACTTCGCCGGATGGATTCGCAATCTGTCGGCGCCGGATCCGTATTTCGTGCTGCCGATCGTGATGGGCCTGGCGCAGTTCTGGCAGACGAAGATGACGCCGACCACGGCGGATCCGACGCAGCAGCGCATCATGCTGATGATGCCGATCATGTTCACGGTGATGTCGCTGTCGTTCCCGAGCGGCCTCGTGATCTACTGGCTGGTGAGCACGCTGTTCACCATCGGCCAGCAGTACTTCACCAACTATCTGATTGGCGCGCCGCCCCGACCTGCTGTTAAATAGGGCGCTCTCCACACCCGGATTCAGGACCCGACACGACATGGCGACAGCCGATATCACCGAGTTCGTTCAGAAAGTCGTTGACGCAATGGACCTCGATCTCGAGGCGTCCGCCGAGGAGATGCCGGACGGCGTGCGCATCAACCTCACCGGCGAAGACGGCAACGTGCTGATCCGCCGGCAGGGCGAAGCGCTCGCCGCGCTCCAGCACATCGTCGCCGCGATCTTCCGGCACGAAGCGTCAGAAGGACGCCGCCTGGTCGTCGATTGCATGGGCTATCGCAAGGGCAAAGACGACGAGCTGCGGCAGATGGCGTTGTTTCTTGGCGGCAAGGCAAAGGACACCGGCCTCGCGCAGGAGATCGGCCCGCTCAATCCGTACGAGCGCCGCATCGTGCATCTTGCCGTCGCGGAGCTCGAGTCGGTGACGTCGGAATCGATCGGCGACGCATTCGAGAAGACGGTGATTATTTCAGTGAAGTAGCTGGTAGCTAGCTGCCAGTCGCTAGAGAACTCTCGGTGTCTTTCTAGCTACTAGATACCAGCTACTAGCTACTACCCCAGTGTTTTCGACCTCCGACACCATCGTCGCGATCGCAACACCACCCGGTCGTGGAGGTCTCGGTGTCATTCGCCTCAGCGGCCCCGACGCGGCATCGATCGCAAACAAACTGATCGGCCGCACCAAACCCCTCAAACCCCGCTTTGCAACTTTTGCGCACGTAGCCGTTGGTGCTTCGCACCGACCGCTACGCGATCAGATCGTTTTGACCTACTTTGTGGCGCCTTCTTCGTACACCGGCGAAGACGTGGTTGAAATTTCTGCGCACGGAAGCCCGGTCGTTCTTTCGGCGATTCTCCGCGCGGCGATCGGCGCCGGGGCGCGGCTGGCGGAGCCGGGCGAGTTCACCCTTCGCGCGTTTCTGAATCAGAAGATCGATCTCGTCCAGGCGGAAGCGGTTGCCGATCTGATCGATGCCGTCACGCCGCTGCAGGCGCGCGCGGCGTTCGATCAGCTCGAGGGCACGTTGACGACCGCGATTACAGCGATTGAGAAGGAGCTCTTCGACATCATCGCGAAGCTCGAGGCGTCGCTGGATTTTCCCGAGGAGGGTTACCACTTCGTCGCGCCGAAGGAAGCCGCTGCATCGATCGCGAACGTCATCGCCCGCATCGACGCGCTGCTCGCCGGCGCGGCGCGCGGACGCATGGTGCGCGAGGGCGCGGCGATCGCGATCGTCGGCACGCCGAACGTCGGCAAGTCGAGCCTGTTCAACACGCTGCTGAACGCCAATCGCGCGATCGTGACGGCGATACCAGGTACGACGAGAGATCTGCTGACCGAGCGGGCCGACATCAACGGGTTGTCGCTCTCGCTGATCGATACCGCCGGCGTTCGCGAAACCGCGGACGTCGTGGAACAGGAAGGCGTTGCGCGAGCGAAGGCCGCGGTCAGCGTGGCCGATCTCACCATCGTGCTGCTCGATCGTTCGCGTCCGCTCTCGATGGACGATCGCGAGCTGCTTGGCATCACCGCTTCGCGCCCGCGCGTGGTGGCCTGGAACAAGATCGATCTGCCGCCGTCGCAGCCGCTCGAGCCTCTCGATCCAATCGAAGCGGTTGCGATCTCCGCAACGACCGGCAAGGGAATCGATCGCTTGCTCGCCGCAATCGGCTCCGCGTTAAGCGGCGCCGAGCCGCTTCGCGATCAGCCGCTCGTCACCAACGTCCGCCACGCGGCGCTCCTCGAGCGCGCCAGGGAGTCGCTGAGCCGCGCCGCAACGGCGCTCCAATCAGAGGTGTCGGAAGAATTTCCGCTGCTCGATCTCCAGGAAGCCGGCGCCGCGCTCCAGGAAATCACCGGCCGCAAGACGACGGACGATTTGCTGCGGCATATCTTCGAACGTTTCTGCATCGGAAAGTAGATCTCGGATCCCGGATCGAGCGGATGTCGGATTTGTTTGTCGATTTCTCGATCGGGTACGATCCTAAAATTCGCAAGTAATCCGAAATCCGCTCGATCCAAAATCCGAAATAGTCATCGTTGCACACGATTGAATGAGCGAATTAGATGTCATAGTCATCGGCGCCGGACACGCCGGCGTTGAGGCCGCGTATGCGGCCGCGCGGCTCGGGTGCAGCGTAGGCCTGTGCACGCTCACTCGGGAAACCGTCGCGCACATGCCCTGCAATCCCGCGGTCGGCGGTACGGCAAAGGGACATCTGGTTCGTGAAATCGATGCGCTGGGCGGATTGATGGGCCGCGCAATCGACGCTACAGGAATACAATTCAAGCTGCTCAATCGCAGCCGCGGACCAGCGGTGTGGTCGCCGCGAGCCCAGGCGGACAAGCGGGAATACGGCCGCTGGGTTCGCTCCGCGCTCGAGGCGGAGCCGAATATTCACTGGATTCTCGGCCGGGCCGGTCGGATTTTGCTGGATTCGGGCGAAATTCGCGGCTTGGAGCTCGAGGACGGGCGCAGTTTTCGCTGCAAGTCGCTGGTCATCACCACGGGAACCTTCCTGAACGGCCTGATCCACGTAGGCCGCGATCAACGGCCTGCCGGACGGGCGGACGAGCCGCCGTCGAAGGACTTGGCCGAATCAATCAAGGCACTCGGCTTTCGATGGGGTCGTCTGAAGACCGGCACGCCACCGCGCCTCGCCAAACGATCAATCGATTTCGATGAAGGCGTCAGACGCGGAGTGTTCCACGTGGAACATGGCGATGCGGAACCCATCGCGTTTTCCTTTACCGCCACTCACGCGCCTGCCAACACGGCAGTCTGCTATCTCATGCACACAAACGACCGTGTGCACGAGCTCGTTCGCAGCCGCATCGGCGAATCGCCGCTGTATAACGGCCAAATCGAAGGAATCGGGCCGCGATACTGCCCGTCCCTTGAAGACAAGGTGATGCGCTTCCCCGATCGGGAGCGCCACCAGCTGTTTCTCGAGCCGGAAGGGTTGGACGTCGAAGAGATTTACGTCAACGGCTTCTCGATGAGCCTTCCCGCGGAAACGCAGCGCGAATTGATTCGCGCGCTGCCTGGTCTCGAATCCGCGGAGATGCTCCGGCCGGGATATGCCGTCGAATACGACTTCGTCCAGCCGACGGAGCTGCGCTCGACGCTTGAAACGCGCCGGATTCCCGGCCTGTTCTTCGCCGGCCAGATCAACGGCACGTCGGGCTACGAGGAAGCTGCCGGCCAGGGCATCGTCTCGGGGTTGAATGCCGCGCGTCGGGTGCTGCAACGGGAGCCCCTTGTCTTCCGTCGGGATGAGGCCTACCTCGGCATTATGGTCGACGATCTGGTCACGAAAGGGTGCCTCGAGCCCTACCGGATGTTCACGTCACGAGCCGAATACCGATTGCTGTTGCGCACCGACAACGCCGACCTGCGACTGACGCCAAAAGGCCGAGACGCGGGCCTCGTGGATGACGCACGCTGGGAGCGTTTTCAGGCCAGAAAAGCGAGATTTGAGCGGAATATCGACGTTCTCACGCGCAGCTGGGTGAAGGTTGAAAGCGGCGCCAGGATTCCAGCCGTCCAGGCGCTGAAGCGGCCGGAAATCACGCTTTCGCAGCTGGAATCGAACGGCGACGTGGCGATCACGACCGATCCGTCCGATCGGATGCTCGACGTCGCATCCGTCGAAACCTCCATCAAGTACGAAGGCTATTTACTGCGCCAGCAACAGGCCGTTGCCCGAGCCCAGACCGCAGAACGTCGGCGCATACCCGAAGCGTTCCCGTTCGAACGAGTCCCGGGACTGTCGCGCGAAATGGTCCAACGATTCTCCGAAGCCCGTCCAGAAACCCTCGGACAGGCCCAGCGGATCCCCGGCGTCACGCCCGCCGCCGTTGCCGTCGTCGGTGCCTACCTCGACCGCTTTTAAGACAACACGAAGATACGAAGGTACGAAGACGCACGAAGTTGCGCGAGTTGCTGGCCCAGGGCCAGCCTCCGGCTGGCCACGCGAGCAACTCTCGGGAAATACTTCGTTCCTTCGTGTCCTTCGTGTTTAGTATTTGTCCGTGGCGAGTCGGGAGTTCCGCGATCGGTTGCGACGCCGTGCGAAGGCGGCCGACATCTCCATTCACGCTGATTTGGCCGAAAAACTCGAGATTTACTACCAGCTGCTGACGAAATGGAATGCGAAGATCAACCTGACCGCGTTCCGCCTGACGCCGGAAGGCGACGACCAAGCCATCGATCGCCTGCTAATCGAGCCGGTCGTCGCCGCCCGCTACGTTCCTGAGAACGCTCGCACTCTGCTCGACGCGGGATCGGGTGGCGGGTCGCCGGCGATCCCGCTCAAGCTGGCCAGCACGAACCTCGCCCTGCGCATGGTCGAAGTCAAAACGCGCAAGGCCGTGTTTCTGCGCGAAGCTGTCCGCGCCCTCGGCCTGCGCGACGCCGAAGTCGAAACGTCTCGATTCGAGGAGCTCCTCCCTCGCGCCGAACTCCATGAGGCGCTCGACCTCGTATCCATCCGCGCGGTCCGAATCGAAACTCGGACGCTCAATACTCTCCAGGCGTTTCTGCGACCTGGCGGAAAGCTGATGTTGTTTCGCGGCTCCAGCAAGAACGATCTCGAAGACTCGCCGCCGCCGCCCCTCGCGTGGATGGCCACCTACCCGCTCGTCGACTCACTCCATTCGAAGCTCGTCGTATTGAGCAAGACGCGGGTCTGATTTCACAAATCGACATTGAATGTTCCACGTGGAACGCGCTAATCTCTTATCCGCCTCAAGCAAGTCATTCAAATAGGTCGAACAACAGAAACTAAGGCTAAATGGCTGACATGGCTAAAGTTATCGCCGTCACAAATCAGAAGGGCGGGGTAGGGAAGACGACGACGGCGATCAATCTGGCTGCCGCGCTCGCCCTCGACGGTCGAAAAGTGCTGCTCGTCGACTGCGACGCCCAGGGCAACGCCACCAGCGGAGTTGGTCAGAAGGGCAAGCGCGCTGCCGGCGGCACCATTTACGAAGCGCTCACCAGGAACGACGCCGACGTTCACGATTTCATTCTGCCGACCACCGTCGATCGCCTCTCGCTGATTCCCGCAACGCGCGATCTTTCCGGCGCGGAGATCGAGCTGATCGCGATGGACGATCGCGAGCGGCGCTTGAAAAAACTTCTCGCGCAGCTCGGCGACGAATTCGATTTCATCATCATCGATTCACCGCCATCGCTTGGCCTGCTGACGCTCAACGCGCTCGTCGCGGCCGATCGTGTCTTGATTCCGCTGCACTGCGAATACTTCGCGCTCGAAGGGCTTGCGGATCTCGTGTCGACGATGCGCCGCGTGAGAGCGTCGCTCAATCCCGCACTCGACATCGAGGGCGTGCTGCTGACGATGAACGATGAGCGGACCAACCTTGGGCAGCAGGTATCGCGCGACGTGCGTGAGTTCTTCAAGGAGAAGGTGTATCGCACCGTGATTCCGCGCAACGTGCGTTTGGCCGAAGCGCCGAGCCATGGTCTTCCAGCAGTGACGTACGACGCGCGCTCGCGCGGCGCTGAAGCGTACTTCGCGTTCGCGAAGGAAGTGCTGGAGCGGAATGAGCCGGCGCTCGCCTGACGCTCTCGTCTGACGCACTTAAGGCTAAAGGGCAACAGGGAAAAGGCAAAAGGCAACAAAGGCAGAACGATGGAGAAAAGGCCGGCACTCGGTAAAGGATTGAGCGCGCTGATTCCCGATGCGGAAGAGGCGCTTACCAGCTCCCCGCGCGCGTCGATTGAGGTTGACGTCGATCAGCTCGAGCCGAATCACTATCAGCCGCGCGGGCCGATCGATGCGGCGAAGCTCGAAGAGCTCGCGCGATCGATCAAAGCCAACGGCGTGATCCAGCCGATCGTCGTGCGCCGCATCGACGGCGCGTCGGGCCTCGGCGGGCGCGAGCGTTATCAGATCATCGCCGGCGAGCGCCGCTGGCGCGCCGCGCAGCAGGCGCAGCTCGCCAAAGTGCCGATCGTCGTCAAGGACGTTCCGCCGACGGAGAAGAAGCGCCTGCTGGAGATGGCGCTGATCGAAAACATCCAGCGTGAAGATCTGAATCCGATGGAAGCGGCGGCGGCGTATCAGCGGCTCGCCGACGAATTCAATCTCAAGCAGGACGACATCGCCGTGCAGGTCGGCAAGGATCGCGCGACGGTGGCGAACTATCTGCGGCTGTTGAAGCTGCCGGAAGAAGTCCGCACCAACGTCGCCTCCGGCGCGCTCACCATGGGTCATGCGCGCGCCATCGTCGCGCTCAACAACGAGACCGATCAGCGCCGTCTCGCCAGAGACGTCGTGTCACGCGGCCTCTCGGTGCGCGAGACCGAAGCGCTCGT
>DASUSZ010000040.1:0-3538 GCA_036374815.1 Vicinamibacterales bacterium
TGAACGGGCGCGCCAGCGCGCCGCCGGCGATCTTCTGCATCATCGGCGTCTCGACTTCCATGAAGCCGTGACCGTTGAGGAACTGCCGGATCGCTTCGACGGTGTGCGTGCGAATCTCGAAGACGCGGCGCACGTCGGGATTGACGATCAGATCGAGATAGCGCTGGCGATAACGAATCTCGACGTCCTGCAGCCCGTGCCACTTCTCCGGAAGCGGCAGGAAGCACTTGGCGAGAAACTGCAGCGACGCGGCCCAGATCGACAGCTCGTTCGTCTTGGTCCGAAACAAATGGCCGCTGACGCCGATCTGATCGCCGATGTCGAGCAGCTTCGACAGCGCGTAATCGCGCTCGCTGAGCGCGTCCTGCCGCACGTAGACCTGGATGCGCGAGCGGCCGTCCGACAGCACGAAAAAGCTCGCCTTGCCGAAGCTGCGCACGCTCATTACGCGGCCGGCGGCGATCGTGTCGACACGCGGCGATTCGAGCTCGGCCGCCGTCTTCGCGCTGTAGCCCTCGACCAGCTGCGACACCGTGTGCGTGGTGTCGAACTTGTTGGGGTACGCCGCAAAACCGAGGCGCTCGATCGCCTCGAGGTTGGCTTTGCGTTGTTCGGTTTGGACGACCTCAGTACTCATTCAATAATCCGCAGTCGGCAGTTCGCAGTCGCAGTCCGTCAGTCGGGCAGTCGGCAGTCAGTCGGCAACGACGCCTTCGTCTTTTAGCCGGCGATACGCGCCGTCGAGCACGCCGTTCACGAACTTGGCGGCATCCTCGCCGCTGTAGGCGCGCGCGAGCTCGATCGCCTCGCTGATCACCACGCGCGGCGGGCTGTCGCGATGCGACAACAGCTCTTGCAGCGCCAGCCGCATCACCAGCCGATCGAGCGTCGCCATCCGCTCGACGCGCCAGTTCTTCGCCGCATCGCCGATCCGTTCGTCCAGCGCGTCGCGATTGTCCATCGCGCCGCGCACCAGCGCCACGACGAATGAGTGCTCGTCTTCGCCCGGATCCGCCACTTCGGGTGGGCCGGCGTGGTGCAGAACGCCGAGCGCCTGTTGCGGCGTCAGCCCGCCGACTTCGCATTCATACAGCGCCTGCAGCGCCGCGGCGCGCGCCCGGCGGCGGCTCGCCCAACGGTCTCCGTGCTCTCCGTAGCCGGCGGAGCCCGCTCCGTGTCCTCGCGAGTTGCTCATCGCGCGTGATCGCCGAGATGCGCAAACATCCGCGCCATTTCGATGGCGGCATCGGCCGACTCACGGCCCTTGTTCGACGGCCCCGGCGCGGCGCGCTCGAGCGCTTCCTCCGCCGAGTTCGTCGTCAACACGCCGAACGACATCGGCACTCCGGTGCTGGCCGCGGCGGCGGTGATGCCGTGCGCGCACGCCGACGCGATGTATTCGAAGTGCGGCGTCGCTCCCCGGATCAAGCAACCAAGACAGACCACCGCGTTGAAACGGCCCGTCTCGGCGACGCGCTGCGCGGCAATTGGAATTTCGAACGCGCCGGGGACGCGGAACACTTCGACATTGCTCTCGCTGACGCCGGCATCGCGCAGCGCCGCCTGCGCGCCGACCAGCAGGCGATCGGTGACGAAATCGTTGAAGCGCGCGACGACAATCGCTACCCGCATTACTTGCCCTGCCAGACCGCTTTCCGCTTTTCGAGGAACGCCTTGGTGCCTTCCTTCATGTCGGCCGAAGACGCGATTGCGCCGAACAGCGAGGTCTCGAGGAACTGGCCGGCGTCGAGCGACTTGTCGAGCCCGTGATGCACGGCTTCGATGATGTAGCGGACGGCGATCGGCGCTTTCGACGCGAGCAGGTGCGCCAGCTTCTTTGCTTCGGTCATCAGCTCCGCCGCCGGCACGACGCGGTTGACGAGGCCGATTTCGTAGGCGCGCTGCGCGCTGATCATGTCGCCGGTCAGCAGAATTTCAAGCGCGACGCCGCGGCCGACCAGGCGCGGCAGCCGCTGGCTGCCGGCGTAGCCCGGAATGATGCCGAGATTGATCTCGGGCTGGCCGAACCGCGCGGTGTCGGCGGCAATGCGCATCGTGCACGCCATCGCCAGCTCGCAGCCGCCGCCGAGCGCAAAACCATTCACCGCGGCGATCACCGGCTTGCCCAGCTGCTCGATCGCATCGAAGATCTGCTGCCCGCGCCGCGCGTGCTCCTTGCCTTCGATCGGCGTCTGCACCGCAAGCTCATTGATGTCGGCGCCGGCCACGAACGACTTCTCGCCCGCGCCGGTCAGCACGATCGCGCGCACGCCCGAATCGTTCTTGAACTCGGCGATCGCCGCCGACAGCTCGGTCAGCGTTTGCGTATTCAGTGCGTTGAGGACTTTGGGGCGGTTGAAGGTGACGAGGGCGACAGCGTCTTCTCGCTCGACCAGCAGGTTTTCAAAGGTCATTGCTTCAGTAGTTTACCCCACGCCCACGCGGCAGCGAGGCCGGCCGCCGCGCCGACCGCGTCGTTGCCGACGTCGCGCCATTCGGCAAACCGGGTCGGCACGAACATCTGCTCGATTTCGACGCTGATGCCGTGCGCGACGGCAATCGCGAACGCCAGCAGCAATGCCCGTCGCGTCACGCCCGCCCACTGCGCGCCTGCGGTCGCGCGCAGTGTGAGAACGGCCAGCCCCGCGTAGGCGGCCATGTGCAGCACCGTGTCTGAAACGAGGCCCGCGGGTCCGGGGACGATGGTCAGCGCGGCGCCGTAGTAGATCGCGGCCATGTAGGCGGCGACCGGCAGCCACAAGGAGGTCACAAGGGGAAAAGGCGCATCACCCAGCCGAGCACGAACGCCGCGGCCGCGAACATCGCGAACATCTGCGCGCCGAGCATCGCCTGCTCGCGCGGCCGGTCTTTCGCGATCGTCGCGAAGATCAGCGACACGAAAAACGCGAACAGCAGCATCAGGCCGAGATGGCTGGTCATCACTTCCGCCCGAGGCGCACGTCGTACGCGTCGATGGTGACGAGCATGTTCAGCAGCCCAGAGACGATCAGGAACGTGTTGCCGTACTCGTAGGTCGCGGCGGTGACGATGCCCTTGCCGAGACTCAAGCCCTTGGCGATGAAGTACGGAATGCCCATGCCGAGATTCGCGACCGCCGCCAGGCCGACGAGCGGGTCGGAAAAGTCGAATGGAGGAATCGTCCCTTTGAGGGCGAGGCCGATCGCGAACATCGCCGGCAGCGCGATCAGGAAGATGACACCCTTCTGCCGCCGTCCCTGCATCAGATGACCGGCGCCGGGCACCAGCCACGACACCACACACACCGCTGCGGGAGGCACGAAGCGAGTTTACCTCAGGTCTTTTGTGGCGGCCGCCGCGACGATGGCGCCGGCGGTCATGCCGAACGGCACCGCGAGCAGCGCGCGCGTGATGTTCGAGCCGTCCCACAGTCCGAGCGTACCGCTCGCCAGCGACACCGCCGTCGGTATCGCCGCGATCAGGATCAACCGCCCCGCGCGCCACGGATCGATCGCGATTGGGCGCCAGCCGCGGGCCACCTTGAAGGCGGCAAACGCGA
>DASUSZ010000041.1:0-15505 GCA_036374815.1 Vicinamibacterales bacterium
CTACACGCTGCTGGAAGATCATCCGCGGGCGCCGGCGATTGCGGCGCTGCTGACCGAGGCCGGGCTCGACGGCCGCATCATTCCCGACATCAAGAAGGAAATGTGGCGCAAGGCAGTGTTCAACTGCGTCATCAATCCCACGACCGCACTCCTGCGGTCGGAGGTCGGCAGCATCGTCGACCCGCGGCTGAACTCGCTGAAGCGGCAGATCATCGATGAATGCGTGGCGGTGGCGAAGGCGGATGGCGTCACGCTGGACGAGGATTTCGTGGCGACGATCGACCGGCTGTTTGCCGGGGCGCGCACGATCGCGTCGATGAGCCAGGACCTGATGAAGGGCCGCAAGACCGAGATCGATCACATGAACGGCGCCGTCGCCGAGCTCGGCGCGAAGTTCGGCATTCCATGCCCGGTCAACGACGCCATGGCGACGATGATTCGCTATCTCGAGGCGAAGGGATAGATCTTGCATGTGCTCGTTGCATGGAGACGAGCGTTCACGGCATCCGCATTTCCAGTCCGGACCGCATCATCTATCCCGAGCTCGACTTTTCGAAGCTCGACCTCGTGCGCTATTACGACAGCGTCGGCGATCGCATCCTGCCGCACGTCGTCGATCGCCCGCTGACGCTCGTGCATTGTCCGAACGGGCTGCTGGCGCCGTGCAACTACATGCGCCACCGCAAGGTCTGGGGACCGGACGTGCTGCGGCGCGTGCGCATCCAGGAAAAGACCAAGGTCGGCGAATATCTCGCGGTGGACGACGTCAAGGGGGTGATCGCGCTGGCGCAGATGGGCGTGATCGAGATTCACACCTGGAACTCGACGACCGGTGACGTCGAACGCCCGAACCGGCTGGTGTGGGATTTCGATCCCGGTCCGCGCGTCAAGACGGCAGCGGTGGTCAACGCCGCGAAAGCGCTGCGCAACCTGCTGGAAACGCTCGGCCTCGAATCGTGGATCAAGACCACCGGCGGCCGCGGCTTACACGTCGTCGTTCCGATCGTGCCGTCGCGGCAGTGGGACGAGTGTCTCGACTTCAGTCGCGCCGTGGCGTCGGCGCTGGCGGCAACGGATCCGTCGCGGTTCACGATCGCGTTCGCGAAGCAGGGACGCGAATCGAAGATCCTGATCGACTACCTTCGCAACAATCGCACGAACACTTCGGTGTGCGCGTACTCGGCCCGCGCGCGCGACGGCGCGACGGTGTCGATGCCGATCTCGTGGGACGACCTGACGGCAAAATTCAAACCCGAGCGCTACACCGTGGAGACGGTGCCGTCGCTGAAGCGCGCCGATCCGTGGCGAGGCTATTGGAAGGCGCGGCAGAAGATCAGCCAGAAGGCGCTCGGCGCGATCCGTCGGCTCGCGCCTGTCCCGACGTAGCGCGACCGCGCGAAATCGGATGACCTGCTAGACTACGCGTCATGCCGGCCACCAACGTCTCCTTGCGGATGCTCAGCGAACAGGACGTGCTGCAGCAGCTGCGCGCCCTTCGCCAGAAGCAACCCGTCAAGTTCACCGCGTTCTATTCGAGCCAGCTTGGCGGCATCGTCACCGACCCAGCGCTGATGGTGATTCCGTTCGACGATCACATGGTGCATCGCGGCCACGGCATTTTCGACACGGCCGGCATCGTCAACGGCAGGATTTACGATCTCGATGCGCACCTCGATCGTTTCCTCAAGTCGGCCGAACGCTCGAAGCTGAAGCTGCCCGGCGGCCGCGAGGAGATGCGGGACATCATCATCAAGACCACGGCCGCGAGCGGCCGCCGCGATGGCTCGATCCGCTACTGGTTGTCGTCAGGGCCCGGCAATCTCGACCTCACGCCCGTTGCCGGCGCCGAGCCGGGGTTCTTCGTCATGATTTTTCCGGGCCTCGTCTATCCGGAGAAGTGGAAGACGGACGGCGTGCGGGTAATGACGACGACCTATCCGATCAAGCCGCCGCTCTATGCGATTACGAAGACGACCAACTATCTGCCGAACGTGCTGATGCAGATGGAAGCGAAGGAAAAGGGCTTCGACAACGGCGTCTTCATCGATCACGACGGCCACGTTGGCGAGAGCTCGAACATGAACGTCGCGTTCGTGTCGCACGACGACGTGCTCGTCCACCCGAAGTTCGATCACATCCTGTCGGGCTGCACGTCGCTGCGGCTGCTCGAGCTCGCGCGGCGGCTCGTGGCAACCGGCCAGCTGAAAGACGTGAAGGTTGCCGACATCACGATGCAGGAAGCCGTTGCCGCGAAGGAAATGCTGCTGATCGGCAGCTCGGTGAAGGTTGCCGGCATCGTGCAGTGGGACAATCACACGATCGGCAACGGCAAGCCCGGACCGGTTGCGTCGGCGCTGCTGGCGCTGCTCGAGGAAGATATGCGGTCGGGCGATCGTCTGATCGACGTCCCCTACTAAAAGCTAAAAGTTAAGAGTTAAAAATTAAAGCGGATCGACAGGTCGACCTGGCGCGGGTTCGAGACGCTGGTCGCCTGCATGAAGTACTGCGACGTCATCACGCCGCTGAAGCCCGAGAAGTTCGAACGGTTGGTGATGTTCTGTGCCGACACGCTGATGGTGATGCCCTTCTGACGGCCGCCGCCGCGCGGGCCGCCGCCACTGCGCGGTCCACCGCCGCCGCCCGCGCCGGGACGCCCGCCGGGACCGGGACGTCCGCCGGCCCCAGGGCGCCCGCCTTCCGGGCCGGGTGCGCGGCCGATCGGAATCGTGTACGACATGTTGGCGGAGAACGTCGAGCGCCACGGCAGCCGCACGCTGTTGCGCGGCATCAGCAGCGGGCGATCGTTGAAGATCGAATCGCCGTTGTCGTCGGTGCCGGTGGTGATCGTGTAGGGCGCGCCGCTGTTGGCGTCCCAGCTTAGCTGCGCGTTGAGGTTGCGCAGCGCCTGCGTCGAGACCGACCCGCGCATGCGATGCCGGGTATCGCCGCCGGCCGGCGCCCATTGATCGTCGAGCGAGCCGCTCGGCGACACGCTGAACGCGCCGTCGCTGTTGTTGTAGGCGCGGCGGTGCCGGTAGTTGAAGCGAATCACCGTTCGCTTCGGGTTCCATTTCGCCTGGTCCGCGTTGCGAATGCCGCCGGCAAAGTTGAGGCTGAAATCCGGCACCAGGTCGTAGGTGTGCATCGATGCCTCGGGCACGACCTCGATCACGTTGGCAAACGCCGGGTCGGGCCGCACGCCGTTGACCGGCGCGTTCAGGTTCACGCCGCGCAGCTGGTTGCCATAGCGCGCCATCGAGAACGTCAGGCTGCCGCGCAGCTTCGGCGAGAAGTTGCGGTCCACGGCTGCGCTGTAGCGATGAATCCGCTCCATCTTCAGATCGCCCAGCAGGTACTTGTTCGATGCGCTGATGGTGGCGAGGCCGCCCGGATCGGGGAACGTCGGATTGACGATGTTGATCTCCTGCTGGCGCACGCCGTTGACGCGCAGCGTCTGTTCGTAGACGTTCGTGCCGAGCCAGTTGTAGAAGATGCCGTAGCTGGTGCGGATCGTCGTCCCGCCGTTCTTGCCCGGCGCCCACGTCAGCCCGAGTCGCGGACCGAACCCGGTCAGGTCGTGCACGTGGGTCTGCAGCTCGTAGCGCAGGCCGGGACTGAAGGTCAGGTTCGGCCGCAGCCGCACATCGTCCTGCGCGTAGACCGCGCCCTCGAGATGCGCGAACGAGATCAGCGGATCGCCAATGCGGCGCGTGTAGTTGCGCGCCTTGCCGATCAGGAAGTCGTCGTTGCTCGAGAAGATGTAGGTGCCGAGATAGTTCGAATGACTGTCGGTGCGATAGTGCCGGCCCTCGAGCTGGATGCCGGTGCGCATCGTGTGGATGCCGCGTACGTGGTTGAGATCCGACGACAGCTCGATGTCTTTCTGGTTGACGCCGCCGGTGACCTGCGCGCCGCCGCTGGTGAAGCCATCGAGCACGCGGATCGTCTGTGCCTCGAGCTGCGACGTCGAATCGGTGCGATACAGCCGCAGCTGCAGGCGCGTGTTCAAGTAGGTATTGCGGCCGACCGGCCCCGCTTCCTGCATCCGCAGCTGGTTGCCCCACGTCTGGTTCGAGTAGGCGCGCTCCTCGAGATCGAAACCGCCGACGCCGAGATTGCTGCGTGACGAGTAGTTCTGCGAATACCCGAGGCGCAGCACGTGCGAAGCTGGCAGGTTGTAGTCGAACATCCCGTTGGCGTTCCAGCCGTCGTTCGGACGGCGGCCCAGCAGCTGCGACTTCTTGCCGGCCGCGGTGGTGTAGGTCGCGACCGGCGTATCGAATTGCTTGCGGCCGCCGATGAACAGCGAGAACGAGCTCTTGTTCGGCACGATCGCGCCGCCGATGTTGACGTCGAAGTTCTGCGTGCGCTCCGGCGCCTTGATGTCGACGAACGGGTTGCTGCCGCCGAAGATGCTGTCGCGCACGCGGGTTGAAAAGCCGCCGCGAATCGGGCCGACGCCCGCCTGGGTCACGATGTCGATGCCGTCGTTTTCGGCGGAATGATTTTCGGCGGGGAAGGTGTCGCGCACGATGCGGATCGATCGGATCACGTCGCGCGACGGCAGCTGTCCGCCGTTGAAGCCGTCGACGCGCACGCGCGCGGCGCCGCCGGCCATCTCGACCAGCTGCCGCATCAGCTCGTTGGGATCATCCGACAGCGCCTCGATCTCTTCATCCGTCAACATCGTCGAGAGGGTGTTGTTCGGATCCGCGGCGGCGGCCTGCGGATCCTGGCCGACTTCGACGGTGTCGGTGAATGCCGTGAGCTCGAGCTCGATCTGCTGCTTGTTGTCGCCGGCGCGAAGGCGCACATCATCGAGCTCGAACGCGTCGAAGCCGGCGAATTCCGCCTTGATGTTGTAGCGGCCCGGCTTAAGACCCGGCACCGTCGCGACGCCGGATTCATCCGCGGTGACGGTGATGCCCGCCGCGCCCGCAGGCTCGCGCGGCGTGACGACCACTGTGGCATTGGGCAGGATCGCGCCGGTCACATCGACAACCGTGACAATCGCGCGCGCGTCACGCGCAGGCTGGGCCATGGCGGTGGCGGCGCCGCAGACCGTCGCCAGCACGATAAAGACTGTCGGGGAAAGGGAACGCATCAGGCCGAAGGGTTAGACACTACAGACGACTTACTGGTTGGGATGGGTAGGTTGTTTACCGGGCGATCAGGCCGATTTTCGAGGCAAACGGGCTCTCCGTTTCGCGGTCTCACTATGTACCTCGGACTCCGGTCCTTTCTTTGCACGTCGTCCTCTCTTGGAGTGACGACCATGCACACACGTTTGATGACCGTTGCCATTGCTGCAGCCGCATCCATGGCGCTGCATGCGCAGACACCGCAGACGACGAGCACGCACCAGCCGCCGGACGATCGCCGTCCGACCATCACGCAATCAACCGCGCGCGCGACTCCAGCCAATCCGTCGATGACGATCAGCGGTTGCTTGACGCAGCGTGAAGCCGCGAAGGCCGGGCTCAAACCCGGCGAGCGCGGCATGCCCGAGGATTACATCCTCACGAACGTAAAGATGTCTCCATCGAGCACCGTATCGGGCATTGGCGTGTCGACGAAGTACCAGATCTTGGGAATCTCCGACATCGAATTGAAGAAGCACTTGAATCACCACGTCGAATTGATCGGGCAGATCGTGCCGCCGGGATCCACGGGTCAACCCGCGGATGACACGCCCGACTTCCAGGCGACGACGTTGAAGATGGTGTCGCTCGCGTGTAGCGCCGCTCAGTAGCCGCGCGCCGAAACGCAACACGCGAAGGCGTGGGCAGGCTTGTTGCACATTGATCGCGTGCGCCGCGAAATGCGGCGCACCCGATCGACGAACTCGATAGGGATTACCCCGACAAACAAATCAAGGAGTAGGGACAATGCCGATACGAGTAATGAGTGCGACCATTTCCGCAATAGCGATCGCCGGCGTGATGACGCTGAACGCGCAGACGCCGAATCCTCAGACCCCGCAACAACAGCCGCGCACGCAGCCGCAAACGCAGCCGCCGGCGACGCCGCCCGCCGCGCAGCAACCCCGCACGGATCAGCGGGATGCCGCGGGCACGCAGGCTAGAGCCAATGCCGGTGAACGGGTGTTGACAGTGACGGGCTGCCTGCAGGCGGAAAAAGATGTCCCCGGCCGCCGCGAGAGCATGACCGAGCGCGCCGGCATGGGCGAGGATTACATCCTGACCAACGTGAAGATGGCGCAGGGCGCCGCGACCTCAGGCATCGGCCTCGGATCGATGTATCAGATCAAGGGCGGCGCGGTGAACGACTCGGAGTTGAAGAAGCACCTTGGCCATCAGATCGAGGTGACCGGCAGCATTGAAAACAACAGCGACATCCGCGGCGGCATGGCGGGGCGTTCCGACAGCCCGCGCGACGGCACGCGTGCGACAACGGCGGCAGGCAACAGCAACCTCCCGAATCTCCAGGCGGCTAGCATCAAGATGGTCGCCGCGACCTGCCAGGTGCAGCAGTAGGGTGATCAGCGAGTGATCAGGCGGACACCGAAGACGGGCGTGACTTCGAGGCCGTTAGTGGCCTCGAAGCGCACCGTCAGTTTCTCCTTGTGCCGGATCAGTTCCGGCGCAATTCCATACTCCTTCTCGTAAAAATGCGACACGCTGCTTTGCGGCTGCGTCTCCGCACCCACCTTCTGGCCGTCGACGATGACGTCGAAGCTGCGTGGCCGTCGCTGATCGCTGTTATAGGTGGCGACCAGGGTGACGATCGTCTGGCCGTTGAGCGGCAGGTCGTATGAAAACCATTGAATCGCGCGGCGCCCGCTGCGGCCGTCGCTGCGAATCACGGATGTTTCGACGCCCTGCTGGTTGAATTGCTTCTCGCCCTCGCGATCGCCGATCGGCACCGAAACGATCGTGGCGGCCTCCAACGCGCGCGTGCGCTCGCGTTCGGCGGCGAGATCGCGCGCCCGCGCGGCAAGCTCCGCCGGCGTCAGTAGATCCCAGTACGCGGCGTAGGTCCGGCGATGCATCGAATAGAACGGCGAAAACTCGATGTCGATCGGCGACTGCGTCGCGATTGCGCGAGCCACACCCTGCGCCCTGAAGACACCGGGCCTGCCGTCCACGGGCTTCAGCCATTCGGCGACAGGACGCGCGGTCACCAGCGCCACCGGCTCGGGCGCCGCGGCGCGCACGCCGTCGCCGTCGCCATCGTCGCGGCGGCGAGGGGCGGCGCCTAAATCACCCGCCAGCACCAGTGGTCCCCACATCACGACGGCCTTCGATGGCCTGTCGGCGAGGCGATCGATCCGCAATGACTTCGGCAGCATGATCGAGATTTCGTCGCCCGGTTGCCACGTGCGCGTGATCTCCACGTAGCCCGCGCGCAGCTGCTGCGCGACACGGCGATCGTTGACGCGGACTTCGAACCCGTCCGCCACCCACGACGGACGCCGCAGCGCGAGCGTGAACGATTTCGCCTGGCGCAGATCGAGTGTCAGGTACGCGCTATCGCCTTCCGGCAACGACGTGGCCATCGTCAGTTTGACGCCGGCGGATTCCCACTGCGCGATCGATGGCGCGTAAAGATTCACCCACAACTTCAGGCCCGGAACTCCCGGTTCCCGGCTCCCTGCTCCCGGTTCCCGGCTGCCGGTTCCCGACTCGTAATAAACGCCGAGGCCATGCAGCGCGTGGCTTTCCATGCCGGTGCCGACGCAACACGTGAAGCTGCGATGCATGTCCGCGTACTCGCGGCGCACGCCCGATCCGACCGGCACCATGTAGCACGTGGCGCCGTCCTCGCCGTCCATCGAACCGAGGATGTGGTTGAAGAGCGCGCGCTCGTGGAAGTCGGCGTAGCGAACGTCGGGCTGCAGCGCGAACAGTTTGCGCGTCAGCTTGAGCATGTTGTAGACGTTGCAGGTTTCCGCGGTGCGGCCTTCGGTGATGTTGCCGAGTTTGTCCGGCTCGCGGAAGTACTCGTCCTTGCCGTGTCCGCCGGTTGCAAAAGTATGGTGGTTGACGACGCGATCCCAGAACACGGCGGCCGCGGTCAGGTCTTCCTTGTTGCCGGCGTAGGCGTAGCGCGACGCCGAGCCGATCAATTTCGGCACCTGCGTGTTGCCGTGCAGGCTGCTGAGCGGATCCTCGCCGCGCTTCAGCGGATCGAGGACGGCCTGGTGCTCGAACTTGTAAGACAGATCGAGCCAGCGCCTGTCGCCGGTGTCGGCGTACAGGTCCGCCATCATCTCGTTCATGCCGCCAAACTCGCACGCCAGCATCCGCTGGATCGCCGCATCTTCCATCGGCGCGAGGTAGCGCTCCGCCCACGCGCCGAACTTCACGCTGACATCGAGCGCCGTCTGGCTGCCGGTGTGGCGATACGCATCGCGAAGGCCGGCGAAGGTCTTGTGCAGCGTGTACCACGGCGACCACAAACCGTTGAGATCGAAATTCGCCGCCTTGATGTTGCCCTTCGATACTTCGGCGAACGCTTCCTTCACGCCCGACAGGGCGCCCGCGAAGCCGTCGCCGTTGGCATCCTGGCATTCCTTGATGCCGGCGACGAGGTAGTCGGCGCGCTGCTTGAAGCGCGCGTCGCCGGTCGCAGCAAACATCAAGCTGACGGCGGAGAGGTGATGGCCCGCGATGTGGCCGGTCAACTGGCGGCCGTCGGCATCCCAGCCGGTGTAGCCGTCGGCCTGTTGTGGAAGGCCGGCGCGCTTGCGATAAAAGGCCAGCATGCGATCGGGATCGAGCGACAGCAGATAAGCGGCGTCGAGATCCTGCGCCTTCTTCAGCGGCCCGCCGGTCAGCCGCACGGCGGCCAGCGGCAGCGGCCGCGCGGTGTCCTCGACGGCGAGCTTGATCTTCTGCGCTTGCCCTGAGCGGAATCGACGGGCGAAGCCCGACGACACCAGCCACGCCGAACCGCCGGCGACGAGCTGGAAGAACTGCGTGCGTGAAATCTTCATGGTGCGGCCGCCCGTAGGCTACCATCACTCGAGCGGCCCCTCGTGAAACGCGAACCCTTTGGCACCGTGTCCGGCCGTCCGGTCGAACGCTACACTCTCGCCAACCGCAACGGCATCGAAGTCAGCGCGATCACCTACGGCGGCATCATCACGTCGATCACGACTCCGGATCGCGAGGGCCGCGCCGGCGACATCGTGCTCGGCTTCGACACGCTCGATGGTTACCTGGGCGGCCATCCGTATTTCGGCGCGCTCGTCGGGCGTTATGGCAATCGCATCGCGAACGGCCGCTTCACGATCGACGGCCGGGAGTATCGGTTGGCGATGAACAATGGGCCGCATCACCTGCACGGCGGCCTCGAAGGATTCGACAAGAAGATCTGGAATGTGACGGCGGCAACGAACGACCGGATCGACCTGGCGTACGTCAGCGTGGACGGTGAAGAAGGTTACCCGGGCACGTTACGCGTCTCGGTCAGTTACGCGCTCACCGAAAGCAACGAGCTGCGCGTCGAATACGGCGCGATCACCGACAAGACCACGCACGTCAACCTCACGCAACACACCTACTTCAATCTCGCCGCCGGCGGCGACGTGCTCGGGCACGAGCTGATGATCGAGGCCGGCCACTACACGCCGGTTGACGCGACGCTGATTCCAACCGGCGAGATCGCGCCGGTCGACGGAACGCCGTTCGATTTCCGCAAGCCTGCGACGATCGGCGCGAGGATCGACGAGCGTCATCCGCAGTTGCTGCACGGACACGGCTACGATCACAACTGGGTATTGAACCGCGGCGGCCTCGCCGCGCGCGTCCGCGAACCGCGGTCGGGACGCACGCTCGAAGTGCACACGACCGAGCCCGGCATGCAGCTCTATACGGGGAACTTTCTGGACGGCACATTGATCGGCAAGGGCGGTCTCGGATACGGCAGGCGAAGCGGTTTCTGCCTCGAAACGCAGCACTATCCAGATACGCCCAACCAGGCAAACTTTCCCTCGACGTTATTGCCGCCTGGAAGGGAGTATCGTTCGACGACCCGCTTCCTGTTCGGCGTGAGCAAATGACCAAGAAAAAGAAAACGGCAGCAAAGAAGAAATCGCCGGCGAAGAAGAGGACCGTGAAACTTCTCGCCGGCGGCAATCCGCAGATCGCGAAGGCTGATGGCGACGCCGCGGTGCAGGCCTACATCAAGGCGATTCCCGGCTGGAAGCGCGACGTCGCGCGGCAGGTCGACGCGATCGTGACGCGCACGGTGCCAAGGGTGAAGAAGGCGATCAAATGGAACTCGCCCTTCTACAGCATGGAAGGCAACGGCTGGTTTCTCAGCTTTCACATGTTCACGAAGTACGTGAAGGTGACGTTCTTCAACGGCGCGTCGTTGATGCCGCTGCCGCCCGGCGAATCAAAGCACAAGGATGTGCGCCACCTCGACATCCGCGAAGACGATCGAGTTGACGAGAAGCAGCTGGCGAGCTGGGTGCGGCAATCGTCGGCGATTCCCGGATGGAAGCCATGAACTGTCCAAAGTGCGGCGCCGAGCTGACGCTGGTCGACACCGAGGTGTCGTCCGGCGCGTTTCGGCCGCAGGCGGCGTCGATGCCGCAGATGCCGATTCAATACTTCGATTGCAACGCGTGCAATACGTGCTGGAAATTCGGAACGAAGCTGCTGCCGGATCCGATCCGTCAGATTCTCAAGTCCTGACCACGGCGCGATAGTTGCTATCACGTTGGCCATGAAGCGATCGATGTGGAATGGCATGCTCGCGGGCGCCGTGGCCGGCCTGGCCGGTGCATTCGCGATGAATCAGTTTCAACGCATCGCGGCCTTCGCCGGCGGCGGCCGCGAGGCCGATGACGCGACGATCGGGCTGCCGCGGACCGGCCGCGGTCCACAGCCGGCTCAGGCGCTGGGCAACGCATCGGAAGACGCGA
This sequence comes from Vicinamibacterales bacterium, assembly GCA_036374815.1. Taxonomy (GTDB): domain Bacteria; phylum Acidobacteriota; class Vicinamibacteria; order Vicinamibacterales; family UBA2999; genus 12-FULL-67-14b. The sequence continues at coordinate 10,898 of DASUSZ010000041.1, forward strand.
CCGCGAAGGTAGCGAATTTCCTGACCTCGCGCGCCGGTCATCCGTTGACCGATCCGGACAGCCGCGCGCTGGCGGGCGAGTTCGTACATTTGGCATTCGGCGCCCTCAACGGCGCGGTCTACGGCGCCGCGGTCGAGCTCGACGAGCGCGCGCGCATGGGCGCGGGCGTGCCGTTCGGCCTCGCGGTGTGGGCGCTCGCCGACGAAGGCGTCGTGCCCGCGCTTGGCTTATCGCGATCGGCGCGAGAGGCTTCGCCGGGTTTACTCGCCTATGGTCTCGCCTCGCACGTCGTATACGGCGCGACCACGGAGCTCGTTCGCAACGCACTGCGGCGCTAGCGAAGCTGGTGCAGATCGTGCATCGATCGCCGCATCATGGCGGAGCTGTCGACACCACCACCCACGGCGAAACGCCGCCGCGGCTGGCGGTGGCTGGGCTTCGCGGCTGCGGGAATCGTTGTGCTCGCCGTCTTGATCGCCGTGGCGCTGCAGACCCCGCCGGCCCGCCGCTTCGTCCTCGCGAGGGTCACATCGCTGCTCGCGGCGCAGGACATCACCTTCGCGACTGAGGAGTTCCGCTACAACCCGCTCGAGTTGTCGACCGAGCTGCGTAACGTGCGCATCCGCTCGGCCCGGCTGCCGGATGCTCCGCCCTTCATTGAGATCGATCGCGCGCGCGTCGACTTGAGCTCGCTGCAGTTGCTCCGCGGCCGCTACGTCGTGCAGGACGGCTCCGCGGAAGGCGTGCGCGTGCATTACTTCGTCAACGAGCAGGGCATCGACAACCTGCCGCGGCCGGTGCGTGATCCCGATCAACCGTCGCAGCCGGTTGATTACCTGATCGAGCACCTCAACGTTCCCGACGCCGTCGTCCGCTACGAGAACCGTGCGCAGCAGATCGACGTGACGCTGCCGCGGGCTTCGCTGCTGATGAAGGGCCAGGGGCTCAGCGATCGTCATGCGATCACCATCGAGGCGCCCGGAGGCGACGTGCGCGTCAAGGATCGCCGTGCGCATCTCGATCGCCTCGCGCTCGTGCTCGATCTCGGGCGTGAAGACGTGAAGGTCGAACGCGCCGAGATCGAAGCCGAGGGCATGCAGCTGCATGCGAGCGGCACCTACGGGCCGTTCGATCAACCGGTCGTCGACTTCGCCGTGCAGGCGACCGGCGATGCCGGCCGCGCGATGGAGCTCGCGCAAGTCAAGGAGGCGATCACGGGACAGATCAGCCTCGACGGCCACATCAAGGGGCCGGCAGCGGCCCTGACGATCGACGCGCGGGTGCGCGGCACCGATGTGGCGATCCGGGAGCTCGAGGATCTCGATATCGACACGACGATCGCGTACGAGATGGGCGGCGACATCCTCCGTGTATCGCGGCTGCACGTCGCCGGTCCCGTCGGCACGATCGACGGCAGCGGCGAGATCGTCACGGCGGGCGCGGCTGAATCCAGCTTGAATGCGTCCGTCGAGGGGCTCGCGGCCGAGCCGCTGATGCGCGCGTTGCAGTTGCCGTATCGGGCGGCGGCCAGGGTCGATGGGCAGGTGAGCGCGCGCTGGCCAGGCCTCGAGTACGCGCGTGCCCGCGGCGACGCCACGTTGTTCCTGACGCCGGCTGCGCGCGCGGCGTCACGTTCCACGCTTCCTCTCGGCGGACGCATCGATCTCACCGGCAACGGCGAACGAGTCGATGCCGCGCTGCGCGACATTCGTGCCGCCGGCGTGTCGGTCAACGGACGCATCCGGCTGCGCGACCGGTCGCAGATCGACGGCACGCTGCAGGCGCGCGGCGCCGACGTGCGGACCACCGTGAGCGCGCTCGAAGCTTTCCTGGGTCGTCCGCGGGATTCGATGCTGCCGATGCCGGTGGCCGGCGCAGTGTCCGCTGATGGCCGCATCGGCGGGACGATGCGGGCGCCGGTCGTGACGGCAACTGTTCGCGCGCCTTCGCTGTCGGTCGGCGACGCAACCGGGATCGCGGTCGACGGCGAGATCGGCTATCGCGGCAACACGCTGGCACTGAACCGCGTCGATGTCGCGTGGCAGGAAGCGCGCGCAACGGCGAACGGCACCATCGGCTTGACCGGCACGCGGCCGATCGAACTCGCGGTGCGCGCCGATCGGATGCAGGTGGTCGGTTTGCTGGGCATGATCGAACAGTCGGCCATCCCCGTCACCGGCGTCGTCTCCGCGCAGGCGCAGGTGGGCGGCACGGTATCGAATCCCATCGCGAACCTGCATGTGCAGGCCGGCGATCTCGTGGCCTACAACGAGGTGCTCGGAACGCTGGAGGCCGACGGCCGGCTCGCCGGACGACGGCTCGACGTGACACGTTTCGTGCTCGACAAGCCGCAGCCTGGCGGCAACGGACGAGTCAGCGGCACGGGTTCGTATCAGCTGACGAGGCGCGCGTACACGATCGACGTGGCGTCGCAGAACGTGCAGCTGCTGACGGCGGCGCTGCCCGACGGGCGCGCGGTGACCGGCGCCGTGGATCTGTTGGCGCGCGGCAGCGGCACCGTTGCGTCGCCGGCGGGTGTCGTCAACCTGCGCGCCAGCGACCTCGTGGTCGGCGACGTGGTGGTCGGCGCTGTCAGCGCGGACACCACGCTCGCGAACGGACTCGCCGAAACGGTCGCCGCGGCCGATCGCTTCGGCTTGCGCGCCTCGTCGACGATCGGCACGTCTCGCCCATATCCCGCGACGATCAACGCGGAGATCAGCGACCTGGATCTCGCGCTGCTGCCGTTGAAGCTGCAAACGGCGCTGACCGGACGTCTGCGCGCGCGTGTCGCAGCGCAGGGACCGCTGAGCGATCCGCGAAGCGGCCGCGCCGATGCGACGGTCGAAACGTTTGCGGGCTCATGGCACGAGCAGCCGTTCACGATCGAGGAGCCGGCCCGCTTCCGCTACGCCGATGAGCGGTTGACGATCGATCAACTCCGCCTGCGCGCGCAGGATTCGACGATCGCCGTGAGCGGCAACCTGCCGCTGCTCGATCGGTCCGCGCCCGGCGCGATCACGATCGACGCCAACGCGAACCTGGCCACGCTCGCGCAGTACGCGCCAGTCGGATCGAATATCGCCGCCGATGGCCGATTGACGGTGACCGGCACCCTGCGAGGCACGCTCGAGGCGATCGATCCGAACCTGGTGCTGACGCTTGAAGACGCGCTGATCCTGTCGCCGGCGATCGAACCCGGCATCAGCCACCTCGACGCGCACGCCACCATCGCCAACGGCGAAGGCGTTGTCGATCGGCTGAGCGCGAACTGGGGCACGGCGCAGATCAACATCTCAGCGCGCGTGCCGCTCGACCTGCTGCCCGAGCTGCCGGTCGAGATTCCGCGGCGGAGCGGGCCGGCGTCGATCAATGCACGCGTCGAAGGTCTTGATCCCGGCGCGATACCGGGCGCGCCGGAGGGATTGAGCGGACGCATCTCGTTCGATGCCAGCATCGCATCGCGGCGGCCGGACATTCGTGAGGCACAGGGCCGCATCGCGTTCCGCGAGCTGCGGCTCGGGTTCAACGGCCTCACGCTCGAGCAGCAGGCACCCTCGACAATCGCCGTCGCCAACGGCATCGCGTCGATCGACACGTTCAGCCTTGGCGGATCCATCGGCACGCTGGCGGCGACGGGGACAGTAGGCCTGACCGGCGATCGGCCGATCAACGTCGACGTCGACGGCGGCCTGAACATCGCCGCGGTCGCGCTCGTCACCGACCGCGTTCGTGCCGAGGGCAGTTCCACGATCGACATCTCGGCGCGCGGCACGGTGGCCGAGCCGATCCTGAGCGGCGCCATCAGCGTCGCCGACGGCACGCTCGTGGTCGATGAGCCGCGCATCGCCGCCGAATCGATCAACGCGCGCGTCGAGCTGAACCAGAACCGCGCCACGCTGGCGAACCTGTCGGCCGACGTGAATGGCGGCACGCTGACCGGAAAGGGCGGCCTGGCTGTGCGCGGCGGCACGATTGCGGATGTCGACATCGAGCTGGCGGCGCGCGGCTTCGCCTACGATGCGCCGCTCGACCTGCGCAGCCTGTCGGACTCCGACATCACGATTCGATCGCAGGGAGACGACATCGTCGTCGCCGGCCAGGTCACGATCCAGGAAGCCGGCCTCACCGGCGACATCAATTTCGATACCGGGCTGCTGGCGACCGTGACCGCGCGCCGTCAGCTCGAGCTGACGCCCGAGCGCAACCCGCTGCTCGAGCGGCTGGTTTTCAACGTCAACGTCGACACCGCCACGCCGATCCTGGTCGACAACAATCTGGCCAAGGCGGAAGTGGTGACCGACCTGCGTGTGGTCGGCACGCCGTACGAGACCGGCCTGCTCGGCCGCCTCGACATCGCCGAAGGCGGCATGGTCACCCTCAACGAGCGCACTTTCGAGATCGAGCGCGGCGAAATGACGTTCATCGAGGAGCGGCGAATCTATCCATCGTTCGATCTGCGGTTGAACACGTCCGCGAACAACTACGACATCACGCTCGCGGTGACCGGCGAACCCGGCGACACCGAAACGACGCTCAGCTCGAGCCCGCCGCTGCCCGAGCCCGACATCATGGCGATGCTGGTGACCGGCCGCACGCTCGAGCAGA
>DASUSZ010000042.1:0-2492 GCA_036374815.1 Vicinamibacterales bacterium
TCGAAGTCGTTCGGCTCGTCGAGCCGCAGCCCATGGCGGCTTCGCATCACCCGCTCGATCTCCTCGATCGCGGCCTCCTGGCTGACGCCTTGGCGCGGAATCGCCGACAGCATGACGGGCGTACCCATCCGCCCGCGGAACGACTGCACAACCCGCACCCCGTAGGTTCGCTGAAATGTGGTGAACGGCAGCACCACGAAATCGTCCTGGTTCAGCGAGAAGTTGCCTGGCGACGGCCGGGCGCCGAACACCCCGACGACGGTGAACTGATCGCTTCCCACGCGCAAGGTTTTGCCGATCGGATCGATGCCCGACGGCTTGAACAGCAGTTGATAGGCCCCGTTGCCGAGCACCGCGACGTTGCTGCGATGCTGGACTTCGGTGCCGCTGAAAAACCGCCCCAGCTCCATGGGGATCCGCGTGCCTTCTGCGTACCGCTCCCCGGCGCCGAACACAATCATCGGGCGCGTCTTCTGATCGCGATACTGAATGCGCCGCATCATCGTCTGCCCGGGCCCAAGGCCGACTTGAATGTCGACGAGCTCGAGCGATGGCGCCTGTTCCTCGAGCGCGCGCATATCGCCAATCGTGAGCGTCGGCCGCTTGATGACTTCTGAGAACTCGCGGCCGCTCGCAAAGCTCACGATGCCGAATCGCTGAAGGAAGATCACTCGCGGCCCCATCGCCGTTGAGATGCTTTCCTGCAGCGATGTGTCGAATCCGCGAATGAGCGCCGTCATGGCGACAATCGAGGTAATGCCGATGACGACGCCCAGCACCGTGAGGCCCGAGCGCAATTTATTGGTGCGCACGGTGTCGAAGGCCATCACGATGACCTCCTTGATCAGCCCGTAGCGGATCTGTGGTGTTTTCATTCGCGCCGCAATGCCTCAATCGGATCCAGACGCGCCGCGCGCATCGCGGGATACAACCCGAAAAAGAGTCCGACGAGCGCCGTGATGCTGATCCCCAGCACGACCGACCACAACTGCACCGCCGCCGGCACGGGCGTCAGCCGCGAGATCCCGATCGCGATCACCGCGCCGAGAATCGTGCCGACGACGCCGCCAAACACGGAGAGGACGACCGACTCCGTCAGAATCTGCGTCGTGATGTCCGAGCGCCGCGCACCAAGCGCCTTGCGAAGGCCGATCTCGCGCGTCCGCTCGGTCACGACCATCAGCATGATGTTCATAATCACGATTCCCCCAACGACCAGCGACAACGCGACGACGCCGATGAGCACGGCGAAGATGCCGTTCGTCGCCGTGCGGTACAGGCCGAGCACCGTGTCCGAGTTGAAAATGGCGAAGTTGTCGGGCTGGCTCGGCTTGAGCCGCCGCGCGATGCGCATGGCCAGCGTCGTGTCGTCGATCGCCGCCTTGATCTGGCCGAAGTTGCGCGGCTTCACCGACATCGTCAACTGCCTGCGCGCGCCGAACATCTGCTGGAATCGTCCGAGCGGCACAACGGCGAACTCGTCCATCGTCTGACCGAGCGTCTGGCCGCGCCTCGCGCTGACGCCTACGACGCGGAAATGCAGACCCTGGATTTGAATGACTTTGTCGATCGGATCGACGTCGGGACCGAACAGCCGCTCCGCGAGCTGCGCGCCAAGAACGACGGCCGGGCGGTCGACGGCCACTTCGGTGGGGCTGATAAGCCGTCCGCGCTCGGCGTCGTAACTCGAGAAATTCACGTACTCCGGCGTGACGCCCGTTACTTCGATACCGTCAATCGACAGGTCTCGATAGGTCACGCGCGCACGCCCCTGCGAGCTGAGCATGACCGACGACACAAGCGGGCTGTAGCGCTTCACGGCCTCGGCGTCCTGCCGGGTGATGCGTGGGTTCGACTGCACGCGCAGCCACTCTTCGTCGCTGCGAACGATGCCGAACTGCTGGACGATAAAGGAATCCGCGCCGGCCTCGTTGAGAATCGCGCGGCTCACCGATGCGTTGAGGCCCTGGATGAGCGACACGACAGCAATGATCGACATGACGGCCACGATGTTGCCGAGCACCGTCATGAGCGATCGCAATTTCGACGCCCAGATGGCGCTGAGCGCGATGCCAGCCGCGTCGAGATATTTGTTCACGATGTCTTCGGAGGCGGCTGGACCCGCACCGGATCCCCATCATTCATCGTCCGGACGTTGTTGTACGGTCCGGTGATCACCTGATCGCCGGCCTTCATCCCCGACAGCACCTCAAAATAGCGATCGCCGGCAATGCCAATCTTGATCGGCACGAACGCGGCGCGACCCTCGCGAATCACAAACACGCCTTCCGTCTCTTTGCGTGTCTGCCCCGGTTCGAGCTCGGGCGGCGGCATTGCCGCCTGCGCCGGGGCGTTATTTTCGCTACGCGGCTTCTTCACGACCTTTCCTTGCGCGTCGTACACAAGCTCGCGCACCGCGACCGCCGGTATGGGAACCGCGACGACGTTGGCGCGCGTCGCCGTGGTGATGTCGGCGGTGCAGGTAAACCCTG
>DASUSZ010000043.1:0-27538 GCA_036374815.1 Vicinamibacterales bacterium
GCCTGCTGCACGAGGGTCTGCGTGAGCGTGCTGACCGAGCCGACGATCAACTCCGAACGGTCGTAACTCGGAATCAGCTCGACGCCATCGGGCAGCCGCAAGGTTGCGATTTCAGCTTTCAGCGCGTTGATCACGGTCAAGGCATTGGAGCCGATGCGCATGACCACGATGCCGCCAACGGCTTCACCCGTTCCATTCCAGTCGGCTGCGCCGCGACGGAGCTCCGGGCCGAAGCGGACGCTGGCCACGTCGCCCAGCCTGATTGGCGTGCCGCCGGCGCCCACGGCCAGCACGCTCTGCTCGAGGTCGGTGAGCGTTTTCACATAACCGCGGCCGCGCAACACGTACTCACGGCCGGCAAGTTCGAGCACGCGGGCGCCGACTTCCGCGTTGGCATCGCGAACCGAGCGGGCCACATCGGATACCGTGAGGCCAAATGCCACCAAGCGGTCGGGATCGATCACGATTTGGTACTGGCGCTCGAACCCGCCGAGCGACGCGACTTCCGCGACGCCGGCGACGGCCTGCAAGGCCGGGCGCACGGTGAAGTCCTGCAGCGCGCGCAGCTGCGCCAGATCCATTCGCCCGCTGTTGTCCTTCAGGACGTACTGATAGACCCAGCCCAGACCGCTGGCATCAGGCCCGAGGGTCGGCGAAACATCAGCGGGAAGCAGCTGTTGCACTCGGCCGAGTTGTTCGAGAACCCGTGTGCGAGCCCAATAGATGTCCGTGCCGTCTGCGAAGATCGCGTAGGTGAAGCTCATTCCGAACATCGAATAGCCGCGTACGGTCTCGATGCCTGGTGTGCTCTGCAGCGCGCGCACCAACGGATACGTGATCTGGTCCTCGACCAGGTCGGGACTTCGTCCCATCCACTCGGTGTAGATAATCACCTGCGGATCGGACAGGTCCGGCAGCGCGTCGAGCGGTGTCTTGCGAACGGAGTCAACCGCCCACAGCGACATCACCAGCACCACACCGAACACCACCCAACGGTGCCGGACCGACAGTTCGATGATGCGTTCGACCATGGCTGCTACCTGTGGCCGGCGTGCGGGTCCTTGGTTCTTGAGGGCGTCTTCGCCTCAACGGATCCGTGACCGCTGTGGCCACCCGCACCGCCTGTTGCCCGCAGCCGGCTTTCTGAATCCAGCAGGAACACGCCGGCGGCGACGATGTGCTCACCTTCCGCCAGGCCGCTGCGAATCTCCACGCGATCAGCCAGTTGCACGCCCAACGTGACCGCTCTTGGTTCGAACAGGCCGCCGGTTGCGACAAACACGTGTTGCTGTTCGCCGGTGTCGACCACGGCGTCGCGCGGCACGACGATCACGGGCGCGCCCGCCGATTCGAACGCTACCGTGCCGTACAACCCTGGTCGGAGCGCACCGTTCGGGTTCGAGGCAGACAGTCGTACGCGCAGCGTCCGTGTGCGCTCGGTGAGGATCGGATAGATGAAATCGATGCGCGTTTGAAACGGCGGCCGCCCGGACGCGGGGAAATCCACCACCGCGCGCGTGCCGATGTTGACGCTGGTGATATTCGCCTCCGGCACCTCCGCCAGGATCCATACGCGTGACAAGTCCGCAATCGTCAGCAACGTCGTCGAGGGATCCACCGCGGTGCCGACGGTGACGCCGCGGTTGACAACGACGCCGCTGCGCGGCGCAGCGACGGTAATCAAACGCTTGGGCTCACCGCTCTGCTCGATCGCCGCGATGTCGGCCGGCGTCATACCGAGCACGCCCAGCCGCGTCCGGCCGCCCTCCACCACGGCACTGGTGATACCCACCGCGGATGTTGCCTTCCGGATTGCGAGGTACTCCGTCTGGGAGGAAAACAGCTCCTGCGAAAAGATGTGCGCCAGCGATTGTCCGGCGCGGACCGTCTCGCCGGTCGTGTTGACGTCGAGGTGTTCGACCCAACCCGACACGCGTGTGTGGACGTGCGAAATGCGGGATTCATCGGGAACGACCGTGGCGACCGCCCGCACTTCCTGTGTCAGGGATTCGCGCCCAACCCTCGCGAGACGGATGCCGAGCTGCTGAAGTGTTGACGCGTCGACTTCGATCGCTACCCGGCTGTGGATTGACTCCGGATCTGTCGCGGGGCCGATCGCAGGCGTGGCCGCGAGCTCCTTTGCCTGGACAGCAGGCGTGAATGGCCACGCATCGCGCGAATGCTGAAGCCACAATCCACCGGCGAGAACCGTCGTGGTCACCGCGGCCGCGACGAGTGGTCCAGTAATACGTTTGAGGAAAGCAGTCATGGGATGATCGCCTCGTACGATCCAATGGCGCGTCCGAGACGCACCCACGCGAGTCCGAGAGCCGTGTCCGCGGCAACGAGATCGGATTGAGCAAGCCAAAGCGCCTGAACGGCTTCAATGACGCTGACGAGCGGCAACTGCCCGGCGGAGTAGCCCGCCACCGCGGGTTCGATGACCATCCGCGCGCGGGGCAACACGTCGCGGACGAGCGCCGCCTGCCGATCATTGGCGGCCTTGAGTTGATGCAGCGCCACGGCAGCTTCGCCCTCGATCATCCGGCTCATCGCCAGCAGGTCGGCGTGAGACATGGCGCGCATCGCCTCAGCTTCCGCAACACCCGCGCGCAACTTCCCTCGCCAGACCGGCAGGCTGATGCCCACCATCGCCATCCAGCCGCGGCCGTCGGTCATCGTGTATGACGGTCCGGTTCGGATGGTCGCCATCGGGCGGTACATGTCGCGCATCACCGAGACCTCTGCGTCAGCACGAGCGACCTCGGCTCGCCCCGCAATCAGTTCCGGCCGCTCGGTGAGCGACGCCTTGATGTCAGGCCACTCGGGAACAGGAGCAGCGAATGTCAGCGCGGCCAGGTTGGGGATCGGAGCGTCGGCGTCGCGCCCCAGACTCGTATTGAGCATCGCCTCGGCGCTGCGCACCTCGCCTGCCAGCGCCCGCGCGAAGGCTTCCAATCGAGCGACCTCCACTTCGGCGCGCAGCACGTCCGCTTGCGGCGCGGTGCCGCCGCCGTATCGAGCGTTGGCGGCCTGCACGACGTCGCGGGCGAAGCCGATCTGCTCATCGACGAGGGCGGCGACGCGACGTTGCTCCTGCAACATCAAAAACGCGTTGGCGGCTTGCACTCCCACGTCGAGGCCGGACCGTATCACCTCGGCACGCAGGCGATCGACATCGGCCAACGCCGATGCGCGTCGATGCCGCCGGAGTCCGGACAACGGAATCTGCTGCTCGATCGTCACGCTGACATCCGCGCCACCGCCCATGAAGGGCAGGTGATCGAGCGAAGGCGAGATCATTGGATCGTCGAGCGCGGATACGATCGTCGGACGTTGTCCGGCCGCGAGCCAGCGGGCGCGCGCCGCCGCAATTTCATCGCGACGCTCGGCGGCGATCTGCACGACGTCGCTCAGACGGAGCGGCGACGGCAGCGCCGGTACGGTTTGAGCCGCCGCCGGCGGGGCCGTTACGGCGCCGCTCAGCGCAAATACGCAGCTCACTCGAAGAAGCAAATGCATCATGGCCAGACCCGACTCTTGACGCTTGCCGCGAGGCGACACACGTCGAACAGCGTGGAATTGGAGGCGGGCGCCTGATCAGATTCTGAGGACCGTGACGAGGGTCGACGCGCGCGAACCGTGCGGACCGTAGCGGAAGATTAGAAGGGGCGAACGTGCCGGTGCGGCAGCATCGCGCCGGATCCCACCGGCTTCGAGATCCGAGGAAGTCGTGCCTTGGCGCGATTCGCTCCCAACCACCGCCGCCAGGTCGGTCGCGTGGGAATCGCAACAACCGGCCGCAACGATCGTGCCCAGGGTCTCGTGGCATTCCTGCGTCCGATCGCCGCCGGCACACCATGCGCCGCAGAGCGTCGGTGCGTTAGCACCAACGGCAAGTACGGCAACGACGACCAGAATAGAAGCCTTCGGCATCGCGTCCAGCGACTACCGACAAAGCAAGACGTCAGCCAATGCCGCGTGGAGCCGGACGCGAGAAATCCAGCGATTTGACCGGTGCTCAGCGCGGGATTCTCCCCGGCACCGCGAAAATTTCCGATCACCCGATCGCGCAGGAAGTAAGCTCTTCGCGGAGGTGGATGGCACATGAGGCGCACGCTGACCGTACTACTGCTCGCACTCGCGGTTCCTTTGGCGGCCTTCGCGCAGGCGGGAGGCAACGACGCTGCCGGCATCGAAGCGTGGTTGAAGGGCTACGACGCCGCGTTTCTCTCGAAAGATCTCAATCGAATCGCCGCCTTTTACCATCCTGACGTGACGATCTACGAAGGCGCCGGCGTCAACAATGGCTGGGCCGACTATCGCGATCGGCACCTGGGCCCGGAGCTCAAGGCGTTCGAGAACCTCGAATTCGCCCACACCGGAACGAAGGTGACCGTGCTGCCCGGCGGCGAATCCGCGTATGCCGTCTCGCGCTACACCATCAAGGCGAAGATGGGCGATCGGATGCTCGACAACGAAGGTCTCGAGACGCTGGTGCTGATCAAGACGGCCGACGGCTGGAAGATTCGCCACTCGCATACATCCGGGCGGGCGCGGCGGCCGGCACAGTAACCGCCGATGATCAAGACTCGCAGCATCCAATCAGAGCCGCGCCGGGAAGATGGCCTGAGAATCCTGGCGACGCGCTTCCGCGGCCGCGGGCTGCCGTCATCGAAATACGACGTGTGGATGCCGTCACTCGGGCCGAGCGAACAACTGCTGAAAGCGGTGATGGGCGGCGCGATCGACTGGAAGACCTTCACCCGCCGGTATCACGACGAGCTCTACATGGACGGGCCGATCGACGATCGCAGCGAGACCATCAAGAACCACGGCCAGAAGTCGACGTTGCGCTTACTGAAAGCGCTGGCCCAGAAACAGAACGTGACGCTGATGTGCCACTGCGTGGAGGATGCGAAGGAATGCCACCGCTACCTCCTCGCCAAGGAAATCGCTAAGGCGTGAGCAACCGCGCGCGGATTTCCGGCGGCGGGATTTCGCACGCATTCGAGCGGCCGGCAATGCGATGCCGGTTGGCGGCGACGACGCGGTAGACGAGATCGCGAATCGGGCGCGGCACGAGCAGAAAAACCGCCGCAAACTTCCACGGCGCCGTCATGCGCTTCGCGATGCGAAGCACCGCGTCCGATCGCTGATACAGGCGGTCGCCCTCGATCAGCATCATGCTGCGCGCGGCATCGCCGGTGTTGCCGAATCGCCGCAGCAGCGCCTGCCCTTCCGGGTTCTGGGACGCGCCGAACAGGAAGTAGCCGTTGTCGCGCTTCGCGACGAACTTGACGGAGCCCTCGCAGAACGCGCACGTCCCGTCGAACAGGATGATCGCGCTCACCTGAGCCTTATTGCCAGGTAATGCGCGCGCCGAACCGGACGGTGCGCGGCCAGCCGATCGAACGCAGCGGCGTGCGCGCGGTGTCGTATTCCTCGTCGAGGATGTTCTCGACGGCGAGAAACGCATTCAACCCGCGCACGATCTGCCGGCTGACCGTCGCATCCCACACCGCATACGAGCCGAGCACGAACGCCGCGGTATTGAGGTCGTCGTCGAACTGCTTGCCGCTGAAGCGGACCTGCGTGGCCGCCGTAAGCCAGCGCGGATCGGCCCACGTCAGCGCGACACCGCCCTGCACTTTCGGGACCTGCGGCACGTCCTTGCCGATCAGCGCGGGCGTTTCGCTGGCGCGCGCCGACGCGTCGAATTTGCTCGACGTAAAGACGACCTGGCCGGTGGCGCTCAGCGTGTTGGTGAAGCGGGTATCGATCTCGATCTCGACGCCCTTGGCGTTGATCTCGTCCGCGTTGCGGCGGATGCGCGTGATCGCGGTCGGCGTTTGCGACAACGTGATGTTGGCGATCGCGCCGTCCAGCTTGTTGAGGAACGCGGTGGCGCGCAGCGATGCGCGCGCGAACTGCGTCAGCACGCCGCCCTCGACGCCGGTCAGCGTTTCGGGCTCGAGCTCCGGGTTCGCGTTGGTGATCTGGTTGCCGACCGCGAACCGCCGATGCAGCTCATTCAAGCTCGGCGTCCGGTTCGCGTAATAGCCAGACGCCTGGAACTGGAAGCGTCCGGTACGGAACGAGACGGCGCCGCGCGGGCTCACGTAGGTCACGTCCTTGGTCGGCTGCGACGAGTCTTCGGGCTCTGATTTCCACGAATCGGCGCGCGCCCCGAGCTCGAACGTGAACGCATCGGTCACCGCGACGTTGGCCCGCGCGTAGCCGGCAACCACGTTCTCCGTTCCGCCGGAGATGAACGGGCCGCTCGCAGTGTTGACGCCGCTGACGAGCGCGTAGCGCAGTTCGTCCTGCAGCGCGCGCGTGTGGCGGTAGTCGGCGCCGACGATCATCGTCAACTTGTCGATCGCCCTGGTCCACTGCGCGTTGAGGCCGCGGTGCGACGTGTCGATGAACTGCTCGAAGGTCAAACGCTCGGTGGCGCGGCCGGCTGCGACGAACGAGAAGGTCTGGTAGTAATCCTGGGTGCTGCCGACGCCGTGGACCTCGAGGATGCCGCCGCCGACGAAGCCGCCGACATCGATCGAGAACTGCTGCCACGACGTGTCGTTGACCTGCACGATGGTGCCGTTGCCGCGCTCCTCGGTGTAGGCCGCGACGCGCGCGTTGGCATGCCAGTCGTTGCCGCGCTTCCCGAACGTGGCAAAGCCGGTCTTGTAGTCGCTGTCGGCGCGCGCGTCGGAGGGGCCGCGGACTTCCGGCGCAAGCACGAACACGCCGTCGGTGCGCACGCCTTCGTAGGCGCCGCTCGCGTTCCAGCCGTTCTTCTCGGCGGCGCCAAAGAACGAGCCGCGGAAGGTGTCGTGCGATCCGCCATCGAAGGTCGCGCGCGCCCTCGTGCGATTCGGCTGCACCGTCAGCAACTGCACCACGCCGCCCAGCGCGCCCGCGCCGTATAGATCGCCCGTCGCACCGCGCACCACTTCGACGCGATCGACCGCAGCGAGCGGGATGCGGTTCCAGTAGACCCAGCTGCCGAACGGATCGTTCAACGGCACGCCGTCCGCGAGCACCAGCGTGCGGCTCGCGCCCGATCCGGACACGCCGCGCAGCGTCACACCCTGCGTCGTCGGATTGGCGACGCGCGACGACGAACGGCGGAACAACGTGAAGCCCGGCGTCGATCGCAGCGCGTCATCGAGCGCGCCCGCCGCCATGTTGCTCAACTCCGCGGACGTCAGGACCGTGGAGCTCGCGGCGCTCGGCAGCCGCTCGGCGCCGCGCGTCGCGGTGACGACGACGGAGTCGGCAAAATTGACGGGGCGAAGCACGACCTGCACCGGCCCGGTGCCGCTGATCGCGACGTTGGCGGTCTCGAAACCCTGCGACGACACGGTGACGCGCGCCGCCATTACGCCGGCGTTGAAATTGCCGTCGGCGTCGGTCGTGACCGTGCTGGTGCGTCCGTCGCGCGAAGTGACGATGACTTCGGCGCCGGGAATGACCGCGCCCGAAATGTCGACAACGGTGCCGATGGTGTTACCGGATGCCGGTTGCTGCACGGCGGGGCTGGCGATGGCCTGCGCCAAAACCGGCATTGGCGTGATCAGCGCGGCCGCAACGATAAAGAAGACGCCTGACGGTCGGATCATAAGGTTAGACTCTACCAGATCATAAATGGCCGAACCTGATCGAGTCCTTCTCGAGGGCCCGCATTCCCGCTTCCAGGAACTCCGCCTTCTGCTCCGCGCCGGACGCGATTTCATCCGCGGATTTCGCGCGCTCCATTTCGTTGGACCGTGCGTGACGGTGTTTGGATCGGCGCGCTTCGACGAGCATCACCGCTATTACGCGATGTCGCGCGAAGTCGGCGGCGCGCTGTCGGGCCTGGGCTTCACCGTGATGACCGGCGGCGGACCGGGCGTGATGGAAGCGGCCAACCGGGGCGCGCGCGAAGCCGGCGGACGATCGGTCGGCTGCAACATCGAGCTGCCGTTCGAGCAGGAGCCGAACAAGTATCTCGATCGCTGGATCACGACCGAATACTTCTGGGTGCGCAAGGTGCTGCTGGTGAAGTACTCGTACGCGTTCATCGTCATGCCCGGCGGCTTCGGCACGCTGGACGAGCTCACCGAAGCGCTGACGCTGATCCAGACGCGGAAGATCCTGCAGTTTCCAATCGTGCTGATGGGCAAGGACTACTGGGCGCCGTTCATCGCGATGCTGAAGACGATGATCGAGGCCGGGACGATCTCGGCGTCCGATCTCGATCTGATGCTGGTCACCGATTCGGTGCCCGACGCCATGGCGCACATCGAGCTGCACGCGGTGCAGCACTTCGGATTGAAACGGCGCAAGATCCCGCGGTCGCGCAAGATCTTTGGCGAGACCTCACTCGCCGAATAGTGCACAACGTGCCCATTGTGCACACCGTGCACCCTGCGCACCTCTGATAAGCTTGATCTGATATGCGGCTTGCGAAACTCGCGATTGCGAGCGTCAGCCCTACCGTCGGCGCCGTCACCTCCAATACGTCGCGCCTGATCGCGATCGCAAAGGAGATGGCCGACGCGAACGTGACGATCGGCGCCTTCCCCGAGCAGGCCATCGGCGGCTACCCGCCCGAGGATCTGGTGCAGTGGCCTGGCTTCCTCGCCGGGCAGCGGCGCGAGCTCGAGCGCTTTGCGAAAGAAACCAGCGGCACCGCCACCGTGTACGTGATCGGCCTGGCCGTGTCGGCGGTCGGACAGATCTACAACGCCGCGGCGGTCGTGCATCGCGGGCGCGTTGCCGGCGTCGTCCCCAAGGAAAAGCTCCCGACCTATAACGTGTTCTATGAGGGCCGCACGTTCTCGCGCGGCGGCGCCGGCCTGGCGCTCGATTGGGGCGGCATTCCGCTCGGCGACTACCGCTTCCAGTTTGATTTTGGCGATGTTGCCGTCGAGGTCTGCGAAGACGCCTGGTCGCCGGATGGTCCGATGCGCCGCCGTTGCTACTCAGGCGCGGAAATCGTGGTCAACGTGTCGACCTCGCCGTATCGCATGGGCATCGACTCGACGCGGCGCGAAATGCTGGCGACGCGCGCCGCCGACAACCAGGCGCTGCTGCTCTACGCCAACGCGGTCGGCGGCCAGGACGGGTTGATCTACGACGGCGGCGGCTTCATCTTCCAGAACGGCCGCCTGGTGTTCGAAGCGCCGCGCTTCGTCGAAGGCTGGTGGTCGACGATCGTCGATCTCGATCGCACACGGCGGCTGCGCGTCGAGGCGACGACGTGGCGGTCGGATTGCGAGGCGTTCCGCCTCGAGCGGAAGACGGTGCCGGTGATCAAGGTCGACGGCAAGACCGCCGACCACACCGCCTTCAAGTACCCCGGCCCTGACGGCAGCAACTTCTTTCTGCCCGCCGTCGGCAGCCACGACGTCAACCCGCGCGATCGCGCGCTCGACGATTTGTTCGAGGCGCTCGCCGTCGGCGTGAAGAGTTATTACGAGAAGACCGGCGCCTTCAAGCTGCTCGGCATCGCGCTGTCGGGCGGGCGCGATTCGATGCTCACGCTGCTGGTGGCCTGGCGCGCCGCACAGCTGATCAAGAACGGCACGACGATCTCGGCGTTTTACATGCCGAGCAAGCATTCGGGCGACGACACCAAGCAGGCCGCGTTCGTGCTGGCCGACGAGCTTGGCGTGAAGCTGCAGACGCTGCCCATTCAGGACGCGACCGACCGCGAAATCGCCGCGACCGTCGAGATGCTTGGCGGTCAACAGCCGACGGAGTTGACGCGCCAGAACATCCAGGCGCGCATTCGCGGCCAGCGGATGTGGAACTGGGCCAACACCTCCGGCGCGTTGTTCCTGCAGACCGGCGACATGAGCGAAAAGGCCGTGGGCTACACGACGATCGGCGGCGACCTCGAAGGCTCGCTCTCGGTGATCGCCAACGTGCCGAAGACGGTGGTCATTGCGCTGCTCGAGCGGCTCGAACGACGTTTCGGCTTCAAGGGCGTGGCCGCCACGCTGCACACCGCGCCAGGACCCGAGCTTGCCGACAAGCAGGTCGCCGAGAGCGAGTTGATGCCCTTCCCCATCCTCGACGCGTGCCTGCATCTCTACGCGGGCGAGAAGATGTCGCCGGATGATGTGGGCGTGGCGCTGCAGGCGATGTTCCCGGATTATCCGGCTGCGAAACTGACGGGATGGGCTCGGCAATTCACGAAGCTGTTCTCGCAGTCCATCTACAAGTGGGTACAATCGCCGTTGTCCCTCCACGTCGGGTCGCTCGACCTCGACCGTGAACGCGCTCTGCAGATGCCCGTCGTTCAAAGGAATGAGTGGACCTGAACGCGTGCCTGGGTGCCCGGGGTGCCTGAGTGCCTCGGTGCTAAGGTGAAATCGTGATTCACGTCGAGTCGATCGATGACATGCGCGTCACCGCGTATCGTCACATTGCCGATCCCGATCAACTGCGCGACCTCGGATTGTTCGTCGCCGAGGGCCGTCTCGTGGTGCGCCGGCTGATCGATCTGCAGCACTGGCAAATCGATTCGATCCTCGTCACCCAGCCGGCCGCTGACGCGCTGAAAGACATCCTGCCGAAGACCCCGGCGCCGGTCTACGTCGGATCGCAGGAGCTGATGAACGGCCTTGCCGGCTTCAACATCCATCGCGGCTGCCTGGCGCTGGTGCGGCGGCCGGCGACGCCGACGCTCGATCGCGTGGCCGCCGGTCCGCTGGCGCGCATCCTGATCCTCGAGGGCGTCAACAACCCGGACAACGTTGGCGGATTGTTCCGCAGCGCCGCGGCCTTCGGCATCGATCTCGTCGTGCTTGGCCCGGACAGCGGCGATCCGCTGTATCGCAAGGCGATTCGCACGTCGATGGGCGCGACCCTTGCGGTGCCGTTCGCGCTCGCGGAACAGTGGCCCGGCGCGATTCGCGATCTGCGCGCCGACGGGTTTACCGTCGTCGCATTGACGCCCAATCGCGCCGTCGCGCCGATCGAAGAGGTGTTTCCGCATTCGAAGCTGGCGTTGCTGGTTGGCTCGGAAGGCTCGGGCCTGAGCGACGAAGCGATGCGGGCGGCGACGCTCAGGATTCGCATCCCGACCACCGCCGACGTCGACTCGTTGAACGTGACGACCGCGGCGTCGATCGCGATGTATCACTGCTTCGCCGAAAGACGGAGCTGATGGATTTCGTCGAGGAGGTGTTGAAGTTCCTCACCGCCCGCATGCAGATCGAAGCGGAATGGGCGGTGCAGGAGAAGACCTCGTTCACGTGGTGGGCGCACACGCTCGCGCAGCGCGTCTGGGTGGCGCCGCCGCGCGAGTTCCAGGGCGTCGAGCTGCGCACGGTGCACATCGAGACCGATCTATTGTCGGATGTGCCGATGGGCGCGACAACGTGGACCCGGCTCGCCAGCGTCAACCAGTTCGCGACGTTGAGCGCATACGTGGCCGATCAAGCCGCGGGCACGATTCGACTGCACGCATCGGTGTCGTTGACGGCCGAGAACTGGCCGATGGCCCGGGGGATCGCGCTCCACGCGATGGCGCTGCAGATGGCGGACGCCTATGCGGAGGCGCCGGAGCTGGCGGCCGCGTTCGGCGGCAAAGTCGCGGCGTCGCCGCATCCGCGCCGCGGCTTGCGCGAGCGTCCCGACGAAATGGTCGGCATCCTCGAGATATACCAGCAGCGCGGCGATGGTGAATCGCCGTTCGACGTCGACGAGCTCGCTGAACTGGTGCAGCTGGAGCCGCGGCCGTGGATCATGGCCGCCAATCAGCCGCAGCGCCTCGACGCCGATCTCGAATTCGCGGCGGGCGGCGTGCACGCGCGCCTCGAGCTCGATGCCTCGGAGCGCCATGCGTCGCTCGGCAGCGGATTGCAGATGCGGCTGCTGTTGCCGGTGGAGCCCGACGATGCGATCGCGCAGAAGCTGAATGCGAGTGAATGCCTCGAGCCGGACGCGCATCAGCTCGGCGCCTGGTGCGTCGATCGCGAGCGCGGCTTGATGTTCACCGGCTTCATCCCCGCCGCCGCCCACGCCCCCGGCCTCTCGCGCGCGCTGGTGTATCACCTGTCGGCGAAGAACGAATGGGCCCGCGCGCTCCTCTTTCCTGCGGGATGACGCGGACGGGTTTTTACGTTTCCCAGTCGAGCGAGCGGGTGACCGCCTTCTTCCAGCCGGCATACAGCTTCTCGCGCAGCGCGGCATCCATCGCCGGCCGGAATTCGCGATCGAGCGCCCAGTTGTTCGTGACGTCTTCCAGGCCGTTCCAGTAGCCGACCGCAAGACCGGCCAGATACGCGGCGCCGAGCGCGGTGGTTTCGGCGACGACCGGGCGCCGAACCGAAACGTTCAGCAGATCCGCCTGGAACTGCAGCAGCATCGCGTTCGCCGCGGCGCCGCCATCGACCTTCAGCGTCGTCAACTTCAGTCCCGACTCGGCGCTCATTGCTTCGAGCACGTCTCGGGTTTGATACGCCATCGCATCGACCGCCGCGCGCGCGACGTGTTCGATCGACGAGTTGCGCGTCAGGCCGACGATCACCCCGCGTGCGCGCGGGTCCCAATACGGCGCGCCGAGGCCGACGAACGCCGGCACCAGGTAGACGCCGTCGGTATCCGGCACCGCCGCCATCAATTTCTCGACGTCGGCTGATGCAGTGATCGCTTTCAAGCCGTCGCGCAGCCATTGCACCGCCGCGCCGGCGATGAACACCGACCCTTCGAGCGCGTAGGTGGTCTTGCCGCCGATCTTCCACGCGACCGTGGTCAGCAAACCCTTTTCCGACGGCACCGGCTTCTCGCCGGTGTTCAGCAGCATGAAACAGCCGGTGCCGTAGGTGTTCTTCGCGGACCCTGGCTCGAAGCACGCCTGCCCGAACAGCGCCGCCTGCTGATCGCCGGCGTTGCCCGCCACCGGAATCTTCGCGCCGAACAGCGCCGAATCGGTCTCGCCGTAAACCTCGCTCGATGACTTGACCTCGGGCAGCATCGCGCGCGGGATGTCGAGCAGCCGCAGCAGCTCGTCGTCCCACTCCAGCTTGTGAATGTTGAAGATCAGCGTGCGGCTCGCGTTGCTGACATCCGTGACGTGGCACTTGCCGCCGGTCAGCCGCCAGATCAGGAACGTGTCGATCGTGCCGAACAGGATCTCGCCGCGGGCGGCACGGTCGCGCAAACCATCGAACGAATCGAGCAGGTGCTTGATCTTCGTGCCGGAGAAGTAGGCGTCGACCACGAGGCCCGTCTTCTTCCGGAACGTCGATTCATGGCCCGCCGCCTTCAATTGATCGCAAATCGGCGCCGTGACGCGGCTCTGCCACACGATCGCGTTCGCCACGGGCTTGCCGGTCGCCTTCTCCCACAGCACGGTCGTTTCGCGCTGGTTGGTGACGCCGATGGCCGCAATGTCGAGCGCGCTGATGCCGGCGCGCGCGATCGCTTCTTTCGCCGTGGCCAGCTGCGTCTCCCAGATGTCCTCGGGGTTGTGCTCGACGTGGCCCGGTCCGGGAAAGATCTGCGGAAATTCCTGCTGCGCCGACGAGACGGCCTTGCCGGATCGATCGAACACGATCGCCCGGCTGGATGTGGTGCCCTGATCGAGGGCGAGAACGAATTTACCTGTCGAAGCGTTCATTTAGCGCCGGCCTCGGGTGCAACGTGGTGCTTGTTGATGAAGGTGTCGTAGAGAAATGCGCCGAGAATGGCGCCGACCACCGGCGCGACCACCGGCACCCACCACCATCCGCCGCCGGCGGTGAAGACGCCCGGGCCCCACCCGGCAACGGCCGTGAACAACCGCGGCCCGAGATCGCGCGCCGGGTTGATCGCGTAACCGGCATTGAAGCCGAACGCCACGCCGATCGCGATCACCAGCAGGCCGACCAGCGGTCCGGTGAACCACGCCGGCGCGCCGACGTTGCGTTGATCGGTGACGGCCAGCACACCCGCCATCAACAACATCGTCCCGACCACTTGATCGACGAAGCCGCCGGCGATCGACAGATACGCCTGCGGATACGTGGCGAAGATGCCTGCTGTGGCAGTGGCGCCCTCCACCATGCGGGTCCCGCCATCGAACGCGGAGAACGCCTCACGGTAAGTCACGAACACGAGCGCCGACGCCGCGAAGGCGCCCGCCACTTGCGCGATCGAATACGGGACGACCTTGGCCCACGGAAAAGCGCGATGCACGGCGAGCGCGATCGTGACCGCTGGATTCAGGTGCGCGCCCGACACGCCCGCCGACGCGTAAATGCCAAGCATCACCGCCAGGCCCCAGCCGATGTTGATGCCAAGGTACGATCCGTTGGCCTCCTTGCTGAGCACCGTCTGCGCGACGACGCCGACGCCGAAGGCGATGAGGATGAAGGTGCCGAAGAACTCTGCCGCGGCTTCCCGCGCTGTCCCTTTTAACATGCGCGCATCTTACTTCACACGCAGCACGATGATGTGCTGCCATGGCAGCACGTCGATCACCTTGTCGATCACGAAGCCCTCGGCCTCCATTTCCTGCCTCACTTCGGCGACGCTCATCTTGTGCACTTCGAGGATCGGCACCTTGGGATCCTCCTTGCGGAACTCGAGCAGGACCAGGCGGCCGCCGGGCTTGAACACCGGCTTGAGGCGCTGCAGGAACAGCTGCGGCTGCTGCAGCTCGTGATACACGTCGACCATGATTGCCAGATCGATCGATGCGGGCGGCAGCCGCGGATCGTCCGCGCCGCCGAGGATGGCGGTGACGTTGGTCAGCCCCTCGTTCTTGATCCGCCGCTCGAGGATGTCGATCATCCCGGGCTGGATGTCGGTGGCGTAGACACGGCCGGTTGGCCCAACGCGCTTCGCGATACGCGACGCGTAATAGCCCGATCCGGCGCCGATGTCGGCAACCACCATGCCGGGCTCGAGATCGAGGGCGTCGATTGCCTTTGACGGCGCCTCTTCGTCCTCGCGCTCGGCGCGTTCCAGCCACCCGGCGCCCCCCACACCCATGACCGGCGCGAAGATTCGGCCGCTCACCGGGTGGCGGCGCTGCGCGTCGACCAGAACACTCGCAGCGACGATTAACGCCACGCTAACGGCGATTACTCGCATTTGTTATCCTTTGAGGTCTATAGATGGCGCTTGCCGCACGACCAGCGACCCCGGCCGACGCCGAACGCATTGCCCAAATCTACAACGAAGGCATCGAGGATCGCGTCGGAACCTTCGAGACCAATCCGCGCACCGCGGCCGACGTGCGCGCCTGGTTCGACGGGCGGCACCCGATTGTCGTCGTCGAGGCGGATGGCGAGATCGTCGCGTTCGCATCGACCTCGTCGTATCGGACCCGCGAGTGTTATGCCGGCATCGCCGAGTTTTCGGTCTACGTCGCGCGCAGCGGACGCGGCCAGGGCGCGGGGCGGGTCGCGATGCGCGCGCTGATCGATGCGGTCGAGACGGCGGGCATCTGGAAGCTGGTGTCGCGCATCTTCATCGAGAACACCGCCAGCCGCCGGCTGATGGCGTCGATGGGATTCCGCGAAGTCGGCATCTATGAGAAGCACGCGAAGCTCGATGGCCGCTGGCGCGATGTCGTGATCGTGGAGCGGCTGATTCCCGAGAACCTCACGTAATGCGCCGTTCTGTTCCGCAACTGATTTCGCTCGTCGCGATCATCACGGGCGTGCTGCTGTTCGTTCGCACGATGCTCGGCATCGATCGCACCGAGACGCTGATCGAAGCGCGTGCGCTCGGCGCCGCGCTGCCGATCGTGATGTTGCCGGGCATCGGCTGGCACCTGCTGCGCGCGCTGGGCTGGTACATCTGCTTTCCGCCGGAGAGCCGGCCGTCGTACTGGCGCATCTTCCGCGTCAGGCTCGCCGCCGACGGCGTCGGTTATTTCACGATTCGCGGCGTCGCCAGCGAGCCGTTGCGCGTCGTGTTGCTGATGGGCCGCGTCTCGCCGGTCGTCAGCGCCGCGGCGTCCGTGCTCGAGCGCACCGCGATGGGCATCATGAGCGTGGTCGGCGTCGGCATCTTTGCCGCCTTCGCGGTGACCTCGGACATGCTGCCGGAGACGTGGCAAGGCGTGTTCAGCGTGATTGCCGTCATCGCCGCGGTGGTCCTGTTCCTCTCGTTCCTGTTCCTGACGGGCACCGGCCGCTACTTCGGACCGATGATCGAACGTATCTATGCGCGCACGCAGTGGCGGTGGGCCGGCGGACGGACGGTCCGAGCGATCAGCGCCGTCGAAGATCTCTTCTTCAAGCTCGCTCGCACCGACCCGCGCCGGCTGCAGATGCTCGTGCTGCTCAGCATCGCGTGTTACTGGCTGATGGCGGTCGAAGTGTTCCTGGTGTTCTGGGCGATCGGTGAGCCGATCTCGTTGTGGATCGGCACCATCGTCGAAACCTTCACGCGATCGGCGAGCGTGCTCGGCGGGGCCATCCCTGCCAATCTTGGCGCGCTCGAAGCGTCGAACGTCGCGGTGGTCGAAGCACTGGGCCTTGCCGGCGGCGGTACGCTCGCGCTCTTCCGCCGCTTTCGCAGCCTGCTGTTTGCGACGCTCGGCCTGGCCCTGTATCCACGCGATGCGGTGGTGCCGCGCGCGGCGCCCGCGGACCATCCGACGACGCCAACTCCGTAATGGCGAGCTTCCTATCGACGATCCAGGAGTGGGCCAGCGAGCTCGGCGGGGTCGGCCTTTTCATCATCGCGCTGCTCGATTCGTCGTTCCTGTCGTTTCCGCAGGTCAACGACATCCTGATCATCGTGCTCAGCACGAACTATCCGGCGCGCATGCCCTATTACGCCGGCATGACCACGCTCGGATCGCTGATTGGCTGCTTCATGCTGTACGTCGTCGCGCGTCGCGGCGGCGAGGGGTTCCTGCGCAAGCGGCTGAAAGGCCGCTATGTCGATCGAGCGCTGAAGCTGTATCAAAAGTACGGATTGCTGGCGGTCGTGGTGCCGGCGCTGCTGCCGCCGCCGGTGCCGTTCAAGGTGTTCGTGCTGCTGGCCGGCGCCGCGGCGGTGTCGCCCTGGCGGTTCGGCGCGGCGATCGTGATCGGGCGCGGCATCAGGTATTTCGGCCAGGGTTATCTCGCGGTGCTCTACGGTGAGCGCGCCGCCGACTTCATGCGGCAATACGGCGCGCAAGTCGGCATTGGCCTCGCGATCCTCGCAATCGCGATCGGCGGTGTCGTGATCTGGTTTCGACGCAAGCGCTAGCCGATGGAGATCCTGCCCTTCAAGGCCGTGCACATCGATCTCGTCGATACCGCCAGCCAGGCGGCGCTCGACAAGCTCGACGCGTACAAGGCGCTGCTGTCGCAGGACGAGCACGAGCGCATGGCGCGGTTCGTGTTCGATCGCGATCGGCGCGCCTTCCTGATGACGCGGGCGCTGGTCCGCACCATGCTCTCCCGCTACGCGCCGGTGAAGCCCGAGCAGTGGCGATTCATCGCCAACGTGCACGGCCGGCCGGAGATTCTCGACCGGCCACCGGGCGTTCCCGACCTGCGCTTCAACATTTCGCACACCGATGGCTTGATCGCGTGCGCCGTGACGATCGGGCGCGAAGTCGGCGTCGATGTCGAGCACATCAACCGCCTGCTCACCCACGACGTCGCGGGACGGTTCTTCGCGCCTGACGAAGTCACCGATCTGCGCAAGCTGCCGGAAGATCAGCAGAAGCGCGTCTTCTTCGATTACTGGACGCTGAAAGAGGCCTACATCAAGGCGCGCGGCTTCGGGCTGGCGCTGCCGCTCGGCGACTTCGCGTTCAAGCTGAATCCGCCGGCAGCGCCGGCGATTGTCTTCGAGCCATCGCTTGATGACGATCCATCGAGCTGGCAATTCATGCAGGACTGGCCGACGCCGCTGCATCGCCTCGGGCTGGCGGTGCGCCGCGAAGGCGACGACCTGCCGGTGCGCATGCGCTTCGTGGTGCCACCTGTCCCGACGAAGCTCTGAAAGCGAAGTCGGATGAAGTTATGGGCGATCAGCGATCTGCACGTCGGCTATGAAGAGAATCGCCGCGCCGTGCAGGCGTTGCCGCCATATCCGGACGACTGGCTGATCATCGCCGGCGATACCGGCGAGACGCCCGCGCACCTCGACTTCGTGCTGCGCACATGGCAGCCGCGCTTCGCGCAGCTGTTCTGGACACCCGGCAATCACGATCTATGGACGCCGCGAACGCTGCCCTCGGAGCAACGTGGTGTCGCCCACTACGAGCGCCTCGTCGCGATCTGCCGCAAATACGGCGTGCTGACGCCGGAAGATCCGTACGCGAAGTGGCCGGGTGACGGGCCGACGCGCGCGATTGTGCCGACGTTCCTGTTGTTCGATTATTCGTTCCGCCCGGCGACAGTTTCGCGCGATCAAGCCGTCGCCTGGGCGGCGGCATCGGGTGTGCGATCGGCGGACGAGGATCTGCTCGCACCGGATCCCTATCCGCGCTGCGATGAATGGTGCGCGGCACGCATCGAATCCACCGAAGCACGGCTCGAGGCACTGCCGAAGGATGCGCGGCTGATCGTCGCGAATCATTTTCCGCTGCGACAGGACCTCGCAATCCTGCCGCGCATCCCGCGCTTCTCGATCTGGTGCGGGACGACGCAGACCAACGACTGGCATCGCCGCTTCAACATCGAGGCGGCGGTGTATGGACACCTGCATCTACGCTCGTCGAAGGTGATCGACGGCACGCGCTTCGATGAAGTGTCGCTGGGATATCCGAAGCAGTGGAGCCAGTCGAAGGGGCTGGCCGATTACCTGAGGCAGATTCTTTAGTGACGGGGTCCGCCTTCAGGCGGACCTCAGATCTTGACCAGGCGCTCCGCTGCGGCGCGCAGCGTCTCGTCCTTCTTCGCGAAGCAGAACCGCAACACCGGACCGCCGGTGTCCTTGTAGAGAAACGCCGACACCGGGATCGATGCCACACCGTGCTCGACGATCAGCCGGTGCGCGATCTCCTTGTCGGTCTCCTTCGAGATCGCCGAGTAGTCGAACAACTGGAAGTAGGTGCCGCCGCACGGCAGCGGCCGGAACCGCGAGCCGGCGGTGAGCTGCAGGAACAGGTCGCGCTTCTTCTGGTAGAACGGCGTCAGCTCCTTCGCCGACGGATCCTTCTTCACGAATTCCGCGAACGCGATCTGTGACGGCGTGTGCACCGTGAAGGTCATGAACTGATGGACGCGGATGACTTCCGCAATCAACGGCTGCGGGCCGACGCAGTAGCCGACCTTCCAGCCGGTGGTGTGGAACGTCTTGCCGAATGAGCTGATCACCACCGCGCGCTCGCGCAGCTCGGGATAGCGCAGCAGGCTTTCGTGCCGGCGGCCATCGAAGATGATGTGCTCGTAAACCTCGTCGCCGATCAGGATGATGTTGGTGCCGTCGACGATCGACGCCAGCTGCCGCATGTCCTCCGCCGACCACGTCGTCCCGGTCGGGTTGTGCGGCGTGTTGACCAGGATGGCGCGCGTGCGCGGCGTGATGGCGCGGCGCACCTCGTCCCAGTTCACCGAATAATCCGGATAGCGCAGGCTGACGAACACAGGAGTGCCGCCGCTCAATCGGATCACCGGCACGTACGAGTCGTAGCACGGCTCGAACAGCACGACTTCGTCACCGGGCTGCACGAACGTCGTCAGCGTGGCGAACAGTCCCGCGGTCGCACCGGAAGTGACCACGACTTCCGTCGCGGGATCGTAGCTGGGCCCGTAGAGCTGCTCGACCTTGGCCGCGATGCCTTCACGCAGCGCGAGCACACCGGGCATCGGCGCGTATTGATTGTGACCCTCGCGCATCGCCTGTGCGACGGCTTCGACCAGCGCGGGATCGCAATCGAAATCGGGGAATCCCTGCGACAGGTTGATTGCCTTGTGCTCGTTGGCCAGCCGGGTCTGCACGGCAAAAATGCTGACCCCGATGTCGGGCAACTTCGAAGTCACGGGAACGGTCGACGTCATGATGCCCTGCCATTCTGACAGATAATCGCGCCATGACCTTTCTTCTTGCCCTCACCCTCGGCCTGCAGACCGCGGGCGGTTACGCGCGGCCGGAATTGCTCGTCGACACGGCGTGGCTGGAGCAGCACGGCAAAGACGCCAACGTTCGCATCGTCGATCTGCGTCCGCGCGGCTACGGCGAGGGGCATATTCCCGAGGCGGTGTGGCTGGACAACAACTGGATTCGCAATCCGAAGGCGCCGCCCACGTTTTTGCCGGCGCCGCAGGAATTCGCGGCGTTGATGTCGAAGCTCGGCATCTCGAACAACACGCGCGTGATCGCGTATGACGAGCGTGGCGGCATCTACGCGGCCAGGTTGTGGTGGATTCTCAATCACTACGGCCACTCGAACGTCGCGTTGCTCGATGGCGGATGGGTGAAGTGGACCAGTGAGAAACGTCCCACCACCGCGGCGGCGCCGGCGGTGGCAGCCGCATCGTTCACCGTCAAGCCGGGCACGGTGAAAGTGGCGACCGCCGATCAGGTGAAGGCGGCGATCAACTCACGCGACGCGAAGCTGATCGACGCGCGCACGCAGGGTGAGATCGACGGCAAGGATCTTCGCAACATCAAGCGCGGCGGGTTCATCGAATCGTCGATTCCCGTGTATTGGGAAGACACGCTCGATCCAGCCACCAAGGCATTCAAGTCCGGCGCCGAGATCACCAGGTTGTATCGCGAGAAAGGCATCACCGCGAACGACAACGTTACGGTCTACTGCCAGGTCGGGATGCGTGCCGCGCATGATTTGTTCACGCTCGCGCTGATCGGGCACGACCTCAACAAGTTGAGCAACTACTACGGCGCGTGGGAGGAATGGGGCAACCGCGACGATACGCCGATCAAGACAAGACAGTGAGGGTCCGCCTTTAGGCGGACCGCCGCGAACAGACCGCTGCTAACGGAATGCATGGCTGCACCGTCAAACCCGCCATGCGCATTCCCGACCTGTCGCTCGCCTTCCGCAACATCTTCCGGCGTCCGGGATTCGCCTTCGTCGCCATCACGTTGCTAGCTCTCGGGGCCGGCGCCAACGCGGCGGTGTTCTCGGTGGTGCGGGGCGTGTTGCTGCGGCCGCTACCCTTCTCCGAGCCGGACCGCCTCGTCGCCTTCTGGCCTGACAGCTTCATTTCGAATGAGGAGATCGCGTACTGGCGCGAGCGCACGCGCGGCTTCACGCAGATCGCCGCGATCTCGCCGGGCTGGATGATGGGGCTCGTCGCCGAAACGGGCGAGCCGATTAAGGTCACCGGCGGCCGCGTGTCCGACAACATGTTCCAGGCGCTCGGCGCCCGTCCCGCGCTGGGGCGTGCGGTGGAGCCGGGCGATGCGCGTCCGGGTGCGCCGGCCGTCGCCGTGCTACCGGACAAATTGTGGCGAAGCCGCTTCAACGCCGATCCCAACGTCATCGGTCGCGGCATTCAACTCGACGGCGAGGCGCACACCATCGTCGGTGTCATGGCGCCGGACTTCGAGATATTCGGGCGCAGCCATGATCTGTGGGCGGCGCTGCCATGGGATGCGTCGGGCAGGAACTTCAGGGCAACCTTCTCGCAAGGAATCGCGCGCCTCGAGCGCGGCGTGTCACCCGAGGCGGCAACTCGTGAGCTCGCCGGTCTCACCGAAACGATGCGAAAGGATCTCGGCAAGCCGAATGACTGGGGGCGCGATCTGCACGTGCGGCCGCTTCGGGAATCGATGACCGGCAACGTGCGACCGGCGCTGCTGATTCTGCTCGGCGCAGTCGGGTTGATCCTGATGCTGGGCGCCGTGAACCTGGGCACGCTGGTGCTCGGCCGATCGATCGAACGCATCAACGAAATGGCGCTGCGTACCGCGCTTGGCGCTTCGCGCAGCCGTCTCGTCCGGTTGATCGTCGTCGAGCAGGGGGTGCTGTCGCTGATTGGCGCGTTGGCCGGCATCGCGCTTGCCTATGTGGCGATGCCCGCGCTCGTCGCGCGCATCCCTCCGGAAGTTCCGCGCACCGCGGAGATCACCCTGGACTGGACCGTGTTCGCGATCGTGTTGGCGGCATCCGTCGCGTCGTCGATGCTGGTCTCCCTGATTCCGGCGGCGATCAGCGCGCGGCCGAGTCTGCAGCCGCTGCTGCGGCAGTCGCGCCTCACCGAAACGCCGGCGCGGCGGCGGATGCTCGGCGCGCTGGTCGCGGTGCAGATCTCGCTCGCGGTCGTGCTCGGCATCGGCTCGATGCTGATGCTGCGGTCGATGTGGAACTTGCAGCGGGTCGATCCGGGTTTCGATCCGGCGAACGTCCTCACCTTCCGGCTGCAGACCACGGCAAAGCATCGCGCCATGACGACCGGGTATCCGTATCTGCGGCAGATGATCGATCGCGTCAAGGCAATGCCCGGTGTGACTGACGTCGCTCTCGCTGCGCACCTGCCGATGAGCGGATACGCGTGGACGACGAATGCGCGGCGGTCCGATCGCCCGGTTGAACCCGGACAACAGGCGCCGCAAGTCGGTTGGCGATTCGTGCACGGCGATTATTTCCAGACGATGCGCATCCCGTTGAAGTACGGACGCACGTTTACGGATGGGGATCGCATCGATGCGCCGCAAGTCGCAATCCTCAACGAGACCATGGCGCGGCGGTATTACGACGATCCGTCCGCGGCTGTCGGGCGAACGCTCATCATGCGAAGCGGCCGCACCGGCCAGGACGAAGCCGTTGAAGTCGTCGGCGTCGTTGGCGACGTGCGGCACGTGTCGATCGACCGCGAGCCCGTCGCCGAAGTGTTCCGGCCGTTCCTCCAGACCTTCATGTTTCCGATGGCGATGATCGTTCGCACGCAAGGGCCGCCCGAACAGATCGGCGCGGCGGTACGGCAGGCGGCATTCGAGATCGATCCGGTCGTGCCGGTCGCCGAGATGCAGGCGTACACCACGCTGATCGCCGACACCCTCGGCCGCCCGCGCCTGCTCGGTTACCTGCTCACGATTTTCGCCGCCGCCGGTCTCGCGCTGGGCCTGGTCGGTGTCTACGGAGTTGCCGCGTATCGCGTGCGGCAACGGGAGCGTGAGATCGGCATCCGCCTCGCGCTCGGCGCGCGGCCGGCGTCGATGGCAAGCCACGTGATGACGCAGGCCTTGCAGCATGCGATCGCCGGCATCGCCATCGGCCTGCCCGCCGCCTTCCTGCTCTCGCGCGTGATGAGCAGCATGGTGTTCGGCATCACCGCCCGCGATCCGCTGACCTTCACCGCGTTACCGATCCTGATCGTCGCGGTGACGACGCTCGCGTGCTACCTGCCCGCCCGCCGCGCCGCCCGCGTCGACCCCGTCCTCGCCCTCAAGCAGGATTTGTAACGAAGACTGACATCGCACCCCCTGAAAACGCTGCAGTTACTGCCATTTTCGAAGTGGCAGAAATTGCCGTCGGCAGAAATTGCAGCGAAAAGCCGGGGTGCGATGTCAGTCTTCGTTACAATTCGCGGATGCGCAGCCGAGTCGCGTTCGCGTTCCTCGCCGTCTTCTTCGTCGCACAGGTTTCAGGACAAACACCCAGCCAGCCCGAGCTGCCGTCCGGGTGGACGGCGAAGACGACGCAGTATGCGAATCGCGACATGGTGGCGGCCGCCAATCCGCTCGCGGTCGATGCGGGCGTGCGGATGCTCGCGCAGGGCGGCTCGGCGATCGATGCGGCGATCGCGGTGCAGATGATGCTGACGCTCGTCGAGCCGCAGTCATCCGGCATCGGCGGCGGCGCGTACCTGATGTACTACGACGCCAAGTCGAAACAGCTGATCGCCTACGACGGCCGCGAAACGGCGCCCGCCGCGGCAGGTCCCGATCTGTTCATGAAGCTTGGCAAGCCGCTCGATTTCCTGACGGCGGTGACCGGCGGGCGATCCGTTGGCACACCCGGCGTCGTGAAGATGCTCGAGATGGCGCATGCGAAGCATGGCAAGCTGTCGTGGGACAAGGCGTTCCAGCCCGCCATCGCGCTCGCCGACAGCGGCTTTCCGATTTCGCCGCGCCTCTACGCGCTGATATCCGGCATGGCCAAGCGGTTGTGCGGCGAGAAAGCGATCGCGGCGCATTATCTGAAGCCCGATTGCAGCGCGAAGGATCAGGGATCGACGCTGAAGAACCCCGAGCTGGCAGCAACGCTCCGCACCATCGCCAAAGACGGCGCAAAGGCGTTCTACTCTGGTGCGATCGCCGAAGCGATCGTCGATGCGGTCCGGTCGCATCCCACCAACCCGGGTCTGCTGGCGCTGCAGGATCTCGCAAGCTACCAGCCGAAGATCCGCCAGCCGATCTGCGGCCCGTACCGAGGCTTCCGGATCTGCGGCATGCCGCCCGAGAATTCGGGAACCATCGCGGTGCTGCAAACGCTCGGCATGCTCGAGCAGTTCGACGTCGCCAAGCACGCGCCGAATTCCGTCGACGCCGTGCACCTGATCAGCGAGGCGTACCGTCTCGCTTACGCGGATCGCGCCAAGTATGTCGGCGATGCAGACTTCGTATCAGTGCCGGTCGCGGGCCTGCTCGACGCCAATTACCTGAAGCAGCGCTCGACGCTGATCAAGATGGATCGATCGATGGGCGTCCCAATCGCCGGAACGCCCGCGGGTGCCGAGCCGCGCGGCCTCGACGATGCGCTGTCGCTGCCTTCGACCAGCCACATCTCGATCGTCGATCGCGACGGCAACATGATCGCGATGACGACTACCATCGAGAGCGGCTTCGGCAGCCTGCAGATGGTCAAGGGCTTCATTCTCAACAACGAGCTCACCGATTTCTCGCTGTCGCCCGCCGATGCGCAGGGCAACCCCGTGGCCAATCGCGTCGAGGGCGGCAAGCGGCCGCGCAGCTCGATGGCGCCGACGTTCGTCTTCAACGCGAACGGCACGGTCGAAGCCGTGATCGGCTCGCCCGGCGGCAGCAACATCATTCAATACGTCACGAAGACGCTGATCGGATTGATCGACTGGAAGCTCGACATCCAGCAGGCAATCGATCTGCCCAACTTCGGCGCGCAGACCAGCGCGACAACGGAGCTCGAGCGCGGCTCGGCGCTGGCATCGATTCAAAAAGGCCTCGAAGCGCGCGGCCATACCGTTGCGATCAACGACATCAACTCCGGCCTGCAGGGCATCGTCAACAACCGCGCCGGCGCGCCGTTCGCGCGGGCGCCGCAGCAAGGCCGCCTGGCCGGCGGCGCCGATCCCCGGCGCGAAGGCACCGCCAAAGGGCACCAATAAGCAGCCAACAAGCAGTAGAATCCGCGGCGGAGGCAGTTTCATGATCCGCCGCGTATTTCTTTCGCTGATCGCCGCGCTGGCGATCGGCTCGCTCACCATTCAGGCCGGCTCGGTGCCGACGCGCGCGCGCATCGGCCTGGTCATCACGCAAAGCGACATCGCGTCGCAAATCGGATTCAAGGTGATCCAGAACGGCGGCAACGCCATCGACGCCGCTGTCGCCACCGCGTTCGCGCTGGCGGTCACGCACCCGACCGCCGGCAACATCGGCGGCGGCGGCTTCCTCGTCTATCGCACCGCGGCCGGTGATGCGATGGCCTACGACTTCCGCGAAGTCGGCCCGTCGCGATCGTCGCCCGAGATGTGGCTGACCAACGGCAAGTACGACGCCGAGAAGCATCACAACAGCCACCTCGCGGTCGGCGTGCCCGGCACGGTGGCCGGACTGCATCTGGCCTGGAAGGAGCAGGGCTCGAAGCCGTGGAAGGAGCTGGTGCAGCCGGCGATCGTGCTGGCCCGTGACGGCTTCGAACTCTCGCACGGCCTGGCGCGATCGCTCGCCGGCGTGCTCGACAACATGCAGAAGTACCCGGCGTCGGTGGCGCAGTTCTCCAAGAACGGCAAGCCCTATGAGGCCGGCGAGATCCTCAAGCAGCCCGACCTCGCGACAACGCTGACGAAGATCGCCGACCAGGGCCCGGCGGGCTTCTACGAAGGTGAAGTCGCCGCGCTGATCGAAAAGGAAATGAAGGCCAACGGCGGCTTGATCACGATGGCGGATCTCAAGGCATATCAGGCCAAGCGCCGCGCCGTGATCAAGGGCACGTATCGCGGCTACGACATCATCGGCATGCCGCCGCCGAGCTCGGGCGGCACCGCGGTCGTGCAGATGCTGAACATCCTCGAGGGCTACGACCTCAAGGCGAACGGCTACGGCTCGGCGAAGAACATCCACGTGATCGCCGAATCGATGCGCCGCGCCTTCGCCGACCGTGCGCAGTACCAGGCGGATCCGGACTTCGAGAAGGACATCCCGATCCCGATGCTGATCTCGAAGGAGTACGCCAACAAGCTGCGCGCTTCGATCGATCCCAACAAGGCGTCGAAGTCGTCGCCGACCTCGTTCACGTTCACCAACGAATCGCCGGAAACCACGCATCTGTCGATCGTCGACGCGAAGCGCAACGCGGTGTCGTTGACCTACACGCTCGAAGCCGGTTACGGCTCGAAGATCATCGCGCCCGGCACCGGCTTCCTGTTGAACAACGAGATGGGCGATTTCAACGCCGCGCCCGGGCTGACCGACGAGCGCGGGCTGATTGGCACCTCGCCGAATCTCGCGCGTCCCGGCAAGCGGATGCTGTCCAGCATGGCGCCGACCATCATCGCCAAGGATGGCCAGCTGTTCATGGTCACCGGCACGCCGGGCGGCCGCACGATCATCAACACGGTGCTGACGACGATCCTCAACGTGATTGATTTCGGCATGAACGCGCAGGAGGCGGTGGATGCCGGCCGCATGCATCACCAGTGGCTGCCCGATCGCCTCAGCATGGAGCGCTACGGCTTCTCCGCGGACACGATCGCGGCGCTGAAGGCGATGGGCCACAACGTGACCGAAGGCGGCAACCAGGGCGCCGCACAGATCATCGTCTTCAATCAAAAGGAGAACATGCTCGAAGGCGGCGTGGACCGCCGGCCGGCCGACGGCGGCGCAGCCGGGAAGTAGGTGCCTGGGTGCCTGGGTGCGTGGGTGCTATTGCCGTAGAGCAGTAATTGGATCGACGCGCATTGCCCGCACGGCAGGGACCGCGACGGCGAGCAGCGCGACGATCATCAACGAGACGCCGACGGATACGAGCGTGATCGGATCCGTCGGCTCAATCCCAAACAAGATCGTCCGCATGCCTCGCATCAGCGCCAGCGAGGCTGCGAGGCCAATCAGCAAACCGATCGCGGCCTGTGTCGCACCTTCGCGAAGTACCTGCGCCATGACCGCGCCTGGTTTCGCGCCGAGCGTCAGCCGCACGCCGATCTCCGGCGTGCGCAGCGACACCAGGTGCGCCATCACGCCGTAAATGCCGGCGGCCGCCATCGCGACGGCGAGGACCGCAAACCACGCCAGCAGCGTCATCGTCCAGCGGCGGCGTTCCACCGAACGTGCCGCCACTTCCTCCATCGTGCGCACCTGGAAGATCGGCAGGTTCGGATCGAGCTCGCGAACGTGCCGCTGCACGATCGGCACGAGCGCGAGCGGATCGGCGTCGGTGTTCAACACCCAGGTCAAGGCGAGCGCGGGAAACTGCGTCGTCGGCACGTACAGC
>DASUSZ010000044.1:0-7066 GCA_036374815.1 Vicinamibacterales bacterium
AGCACGGCATGATCCTGGTCGTCGGCCCGACCGGCAGCGGCAAGACGACGACGCTGTGCTCGGCGTTGATGTCGATGCAGTCCGAGCGCACCAACATCATCACCATCGAAGATCCGATCGAGTACCAGCTGCCGGGCATCAACCAGACGCAGACCAACGAGAAGATCAAGCTGACGTTTGCGAGCGCGCTGCGATCGATCCTGCGCCAGGACCCCGACGTGATCCTGGTCGGCGAAATCCGCGACCAGGAGACCGCGCGCATTGCCATGCAGGCGGCGCAGACCGGCCACCTGGTGCTGTCGACGCTGCATACCGACGACGCGCCGTCGGTGATGACGCGCTTGAGCGACATCGGCGTCGAGCCGTATGTGATCGCATCCGCCACCATTGGCGTCGTCGCGCAGCGGCTGGTGCGGCGCCTGTGCTCGCAGTGCCGGCGTCAATACACGCCGACGTCGGAAACGCTTCGCGCGCTCAACATCAGCGACGCCGATGCCGCGAACATTCCGTTCTATCGCCCGGTCGGCTGCGACGCCTGTCATCAGACCGGCTACAAGGGCCGCATCGGCATTTACGAAGTCATGAAGATTACCGATCGCCTGCGCCGCATGATCGCGCAGCGCGCGTCGGAGGACGCGATTCGCGAAGTCGCGCAGTCGAGCGGCATGCTGACTCTTGGCGATGATGCGCTCGCAAAGGTGAAGGCCGGCGTGACGACGGCGGAGGAGCTGCTGCGCGTGGTCACGGAAGTGCGCGAGATGCGCAGCATCTGTCCGGGCTGCAACGGCCCGGTCGCGCTCGACTTCGTGGCGTGTCCGAACTGCGGCCGCCGCCTGAGCGGCGCCTGCCCCGGTTGCGGGCGCGGCCTGCAGCCAGGCTGGACGTTCTGTCCTTACTGCGCGCGCGGCACCGAGGAGCGGAGCACGCGGCGGCTGCGCGAGCGGCGCGAGGCGAGAGAGTTGCCTGCGGCGAACCCGGTCACCAATGTTGCCGAATTCAAAAAAGGAATGACGTAGTTCCTTTTGCCTTCTGCCTTTTAGCCTTTAAGACGTGAAGACTCACTACGAGCTCCTTGGTGTCGAGCCTTCCGCCGACACCGATACGATCAAGAAAGCCTTCCGACGCGAGATCGCCCGCTATCACCCTGACAAGGTGATTCACCTCGGATCCGAGTTCCAGGAAATGGCGGCGACGCGTGCGGCGGAGCTGACGGTCGCGTACAAAACGTTGACCGACGTCGCGCTGCGCCAGGAATACGACGCCAGCCTCGCGGCGGGAGTGACGCCGCCTCACGTTCCGCAAGCGACGGGGCCGGAACCTTCGAACGGGGCGGCGCCTGAACCGGCGCGGCCGGATACACCCACCCCCGAATACAAGACGCCGCCGCCGACCGGCGGGCGCGGCCGCTTTGCGGCCGAGCGTGCCGATCGCGACATCATCCTCAAGCGCGCAATCGCCGGCCGCGTGCTCGGGATCGTCGAGAGCCTCTACGGCAAGCTCGAAACGCCGCCGGTGCGCGGCTTCGATCTTGCGATGGTGCCGATCGCCAAGCCGAGATTCCTGGGCGCGATGCCGCCGCGGGTGTTGATCAAGGTGATGGAATCGGTGGACGCCGCCGCCGTGACCGAGGCCTACATTGCCGCGTCGAGAGCGCGCGTGCATTCGGGCAAGTCGCCGGTCATCGTGCTGCTGTTTGCGCGGCACATCGCGGCTCAACACGAGCTCTCGAAGGCCAACGAAACCATCCTGCGGCAGCGCAAGGCCCCCGACGGCCCAGAGGAAATCGCCGTGGTCCCCGTCGACACCGCCGATTGGTCATGCCGCCTCCCTCCGAATTGCTCCAGGGAAGTCCTCAAGCTGGCGAACACGCTCTGCGAGCGGTGAACGGGCGGCGGGAACCGGGCGCCGGGAACCGGCGTAGACTTTAGACATGCCGCTGATCGAGACCCGCGACCTCTGGAAAACCTATGTGATGGGCGATGAAGAGATCCACGCGCTCAAGGGCGTGTCGATTTCCATCGAACGCGGCGAGTATGTCGCCATCATGGGTCCGTCGGGTTCGGGGAAGTCGACGCTGATGAACCTGATCGGCTGCCTCGACACGCCCAGCAAGGGCACCTATCTCCTCAACAACAAGGAAGTGAGCCAGATGAACGACAACGAGCTGGCGCGCATCCGCAACGAGGAGATCGGGTTCGTGTTCCAGACCTTCAACCTGCTGCCGCGCGCCACGGCGCTGCACAACGTCGAGCTGCCGCTCGTCTACGCCGGCATCGGCAAGAAGGAGCGCATCGAGCAGGCGAAGGCGGCGATCGAGAAGGTCGAGCTCACGCATCGCATGACGCACAAGCCGAACGAGCTGTCGGGCGGCCAGCGCCAGCGCGTGGCGATTGCGCGCGCGCTGGTCAACAATCCGTCGATCCTGCTGGCCGACGAGCCCACCGGCAACCTCGACTCGAAGACCGGCGTGGAAATCATGGCGCTGTTCGCGCGCCTTCACCAGGGCGGCAACACGATCATCGTGGTCACGCACGAAGCCGACATCGCCGCATACGCCCATCGCGTGATTGCGATCCGCGACGGCCAGGTCGAGCGGGACGTGAAGCAGGCGCCGCAGGCCGGGATGGCGGCGCACTGACCGGGCTCACGGGCTTGCGGGCTTCGGGCTTGCGGGCTTACGGGCTTGGGTAATAATGCGCCGCATGCGAATCATCGCCCTCGCGGTTCCCCTTTTTCTGGCCGCCTTCGTCACGCCTCACGCTCAGCAGCCCGTTGCGCAACGCCTGGTTGGCGCTTGGGAACTCGTCAACTACGAAGTCATCGCCGCGGATGGAACGAAACGTCCGGGCGCGTATGATCGCGGGCAGATCAGCTACGACGCATCGGGCCGCATGTCCGCGCACCTGATGCACTCATCGAACAAGGCCGACGCCAGTCCGGCGACCGACGAGCTCCGGGTGCAGGCGTATCGCCGCTACCTTGGCTACTACGGCCCGTTCGTGGTCGACGAAGCCAAGGGTTTCGTGACGCACATCGTCGAGGGGTCGTCGAACCCGAGCTGGGTGGGTTCGCGACAGGTGCGTTATTACGAGCTGTCGGCCGACAATTCACAGCTGACCTTGATGCTGAAAGACGCCAACGGCCGCGTGACACAGTCTCTCGTCTGGAAGCGCGTAAGACTCTAAGACCGTACGACCCTAAGCCCGCAAGCCCGCGAGCCCGCAAGCCCGTGAGCCCTACAGCGCCGCGAAGTGGCCCGCGGCGATCTCTTTGAGTGGAGCCTCGCGATTCACGAGCTTCGGATCGAGCTCGATGCGCGTCCGCGGCGCATCGGGATCGAGCGCCGGCACCGCCGACAGCAACGCGCGGGTGTAGGCGTGCTGCGGGTTGGCGAAAATCTGCGCCGTGGGTCCCATCTCCACGATCTTGCCCAGGTACATCACCGCGACGCGCTGCGAGATGTGGCGCACCAGCCGCAGGTCGTGCGCGATGAACAGGTAGGTGAGCTTCAGCTGCTGTTGCAGGTCCATCAGCAGGTTGATCACCTGTGCCTGGATCGAAACGTCGAGCGCGGACACCGGTTCATCCGCGATGATGAACGACGGGTTGAGCGCAAGCGCGCGCGCCAGGCCGATGCGCTGCCGCTGGCCGCCGCTGAACTCGTGCGGATAGCGCTCGAGATGTGCGGGATCGAGCCCGACCAGCTTGAACAGATCCGCCACGCGGTCGCGGCGCTCCGCTTTCGAGCCGATGCCGTGAATCACCAGCGGCTCCTCGACGATCGTGAACGCGCGCATCCGCGGATTGAGCGACGAGTACGGATCCTGGAAGACCATCTGCATGTCGCGCCGGGCAGCGCGCATGCGCGCGCTCGAGAAACCCAGCACGTTCTCGCCCCGGAAGGTGACTTCACCGGACGTCGGTTCGATCAATCGCAGCAGGCAGCGCCCGGTGGTGCTCTTGCCGCTGCCCGACTCGCCGACGAGCGCGAACGTCTCACCCTCGTCCACCGTGAAGCTCACGTCGTCCACGGCGCGCACGATCGTCTTCTCGCGGAACAGACCGCCGCCGCGCTCGAAGTGCTTGACCAGATTGCGGACTTCGACGAGCGCCATCAGATTGAGACGCCCCTCAAGCGCGTGCCGGGCTCGCCGCCCGGGATCGAATCGAGCAGGCCGCGCGTGTACGGATGTTGCGGGTTGCGCAGAATCTCGCGCACCGGCCCCTGCTCGACGATCTGGCCGCGATACATCACCGCGACGCGATCGGCGGTTTCGGCGATCACGCCGAAGTCGTGCGTGATCAGCAGCAGCGAGAGATCGAACTGGCGTTTCATGTCGCGCAGCAGCTCGAGGATCTGCGCCTGCACCGTCACATCCAGCGCGGTCGTCGGCTCGTCGGCAATGATCAGCGGCGGCCGGCAGGCGAGCGCGATCGCCATCATCACGCGCTGGCGCATGCCGCCGGACAGTTGATGCGGATAGTCGTCGACCCGCCGTTCCGGATCGACGATCTTCACCGCGCGCAGCAGCTCGATGGCGCGTCCGCGCGCATCTCGACGCGAGGCCATGTCGTGCACCATCAGCGCTTCCGCGATGTGCGCGCCGATCTTCATCACCGGGTTCAGGGCCGACATCGGCTCCTGGAACACGAACCCGATGCCGGCGCCGCGCACCTGCCGCATCTCCTCTTCCGGGAGCGCCAGCAGATCCTTGCCTTGAAAAAGAATCCTGCCGGTTTCAATCTGTCCAGGCTCCTGCACGAGGCGGATGATTGAAAACGCGGTGACCGACTTGCCGCTGCCGGACTCGCCGACCAGGCCGAGCGTCTCGCCCTTGCGCAGCTCGAACGACACGTCGTTCACGGCCACCACGGGCCCGAAGACCGTGCGCAGGTTTTCGACTTTGAGGAGCGGCTCCATCAATCCAGTGAGACTTCGCGATACTCGCCGAAGACCGCTCGCAGTGTATCCGCGATTTCGCCGACCGTGGCGCGCGCCTCGACGGCGGCGATGATCGGCGGGACCAGATTGTCGCCGGAAGAGGCGGCGGCGCGGACGGCATCGAGCGACGCCTGCCAGGCGGCCGCGTCACGCGCCTTGCGCACCTGCCGCACGCGATCCGCCTGATGTGCTTCCAGCTGCGGGTCGACCTGAAACACCTCGATGGCAGCCGCTTCGTCGGTGACGAACTTGTTGACGCCGACGACGATGGCTTCGGCGGAGTCGATGGCGAGCTGCGCCTTGTAGGCCGACTCCTGCACCTGGCGCTGGATGTATCCGGTCTCGATCGCGCGGAGCGTTCCGCCGACGGACTCGATCCGCGTGAGCAGCTCGCGCGCGCCCTCTTCGATTTCGCCGGTCAGCTTCTCGATGTGATACGAGCCCGCGAACGGATCGATCGTGTTCGCGACGCCGGATTCATAGCCGATGATCTGCTGCGTCCGCAGCGCAATGCGCGCCGCGTCCTCGGTCGGCAGGGCGAGTGCTTCGTCGCGGCCGTTGGTGTGCAGCGACTGCGTGCCGCCGAGCACCGCCGCCATCGCCTGCACCGCGACGCGCACGATGTTGTTGTCGGGTTGCTGCGCGGTCAGCGTGCTGCCGGCCGTCTGCGTATGAAAGCGCAGCTGCTGCGCGCGCGGGTTGGTGGCGCCGAACCGCTCCTTCATGATGCGCGCCCAGAGGCGGCGCGCGGCGCGGAACTTCGCGACTTCCTCGAGAAAATCGTTGTGCGCGTTGAAGAAGAACGACAGCCGCTGCCCGAATGAGTTGACGTCGAGGCCGGCCTGCCTCGCGGCCTCGACGTAGGCGATCGCGTTGGCGAACGTGAACGCCACTTCCTGCACCGCCGTCGAGCCCGCTTCGCGGATGTGATAACCGCTGATCGAGATCGTGTTCCACTGCGGCACCTCGCGCTCGCAGAACGCGAAGATGTCCGTCACGATTCTGAGCGACGCCTGCGGCGGATAGATGTAGGTGCCGCGCGCGATGTATTCCTTGAGGATGTCGTTCTGGATGGTGCCCGACAGCTGCTTCGGCGCGACGCCCTGGCGCTTGCCGACGGCGACGTACAGCGCCAGCAGGATGATCGCCGTCGCGTTGATGGTCATCGACGTCGATACCTTGTCGAGCGGGATGCCGTCGAAGAGCACCGCCATGTCCTCGATCGAGTCGATCGCGACGCCGACGCGTCCGACTTCGCCGGAGGCGAGAGTGTGATCGCTGTCGTAGCCGATCTGCGTCGGCAGGTCGAACGCGACGCTGAGGCCGTTCACACCCTGCGACAGCAGATAGCGATACCGCCGGTTGGATTCCGACGCGGTGCCGAAGCCCGCGTACTGGCGCATCGTCCACAGCCGGCCGCGGTACATGGTCGGCTGGATGCCGCGGGTGAAAGGGAATTCGCCGGGAAAAGAAAGGTCGCGCTCGGAATCGAATCCAAGCGCGACCAGATCTTGCGGGCCCGTGAAAGGCTTCACGGGGTGATTTTACCGGCTCCCGGTTCCCGGGCTCCGGCTTCCGGAATTAATTTGCTTCTTCGACCTTCGCTTCTTCGGCCGCGATCCGCAGGGAGCGCAGGAAGCGTCGATCGTTCACGGTCATGTCGAACGGCTTGCGCGGCACGAGCGCCTTCGACGCCGGCACGCTGCCCTTGGCCGTGGCATCCGTGCCCTCGGCCTGGGGCTGTCCGCGGTTGACGAAACCGACCACGGCCTCGAGATTCACCTTCATCTCGTACCCGGCAGCACGGGCGCGTTCGCGGCAGGCCTCGACTTCCGCGCTCTCTGACACAGCGGCGGCGATCGAGTCGGCGAGCTCACGCGCAAACCGGTTTACGACGTCATCCATAGGACGGCTCCCTCCGTTCCTCCGGCGCGCTGATGCGCGCTGGACCTGGGCACACTTCGCTAGGGCCCGAATTGCGCCAACCGGCTGGGACCCTCGGCAGCGGCCGATGCAGCACCCACCTGGCGGTTGGCGGAACATCAGCGCAGATCGTCATCAGGCGGGCGAATCAGTTTGGGAAATTCGCCGCTATTCTAGGAAGTCCTTGGGGTCCTGTCAAGG
>DASUSZ010000045.1:0-2174 GCA_036374815.1 Vicinamibacterales bacterium
AGGCACGAAAACATTTTCTCTAAATGCAGAACGCGCTAAGCGGCACTGGTCTTTTTAAAAGGACGTTCTTCGTACCTTCGCACCTTCGTGCCGTCGTGTTTGTCCTGGCACTCGGCGTCACGCTCGACGCGCAGCAGCTTCCACAGACCCGAGGACTTCATGCTCTGGAGCTCGAGGTGCCGGGGGCCAGTAAGGTGTTGTACGCCGTCGCCGTACCGGAAGGGTATCGTTCGTCTACGCCGGTCCCTCTCGTCATCGTGCTGCATCCGGGCGGCCAGCGAAGCCGCTATTACGGCGGCGAGTTCATGCGGCGCGTCGTCGAGCCGGCGCTGCGCGGCTTGAAGGCAATCATGATTGCGCCCGACTGCTCCGGCCGCGACTGGTCCGATGCGAGCTGCGAGAAACCGGTCCTGGAGCTGATCGAGCTTGCCACCCGCGGCTACAACATCGATCGCCAGCGCGTGCTCGTGGTCGGCTACAGCATGGGCGGCCGCGGCACGTGGCACATGGCGTCAAAGCACCCCGGCATCTTCACCGCCGCTATTCCGATGGCGGCATCCACGCGCGGCATGGCGGTCGATCAACTCGGACGCCAGCCCACCTATGTGATTCACAGCCGCGAGGACGAAGTCGTAGCGTTCGAGCCGGCGGAAGAAAACGCCGCGGCGCTGAAGAAGCTGAAACGCGACGTCGAGTTCGAAGCGCTCGACGAGTTCACGCATTTCGACATGCTCAGTTACTTCGACGCGCTCGAGCGCGCAGGCCGCTGGGTCGCGGGACGCTGGAAGCAATGACGCGCGCGATCGCCGCCAGCCTGTTCGCGCTCGCAGCAACGGCGCTCGTTGCGCAGGACGCGAAGGGTGACTGGCCGCAGATCCTCGGACCAAATCGAAACGGCATCTATACCGGGCCCGAGATCGTTCCATCGTTTCCGCGCTCGGGGCCGCCGCAACTGTGGACACGCGATGTCGGCGCCGGATTTGCGGGGCCCGCGGTTGCCGGTGATCGGCTGATCCTTTTTCATCGCGTCAACAACAGGGAGACCGTTGAGGCGATGGACGCCGCCACCGGGAAGACGGTCTGGACGTTCGACTATCCCACCTCGTATCGCGATGATTTCGGCTTCGATGAAGGTCCGCGCGCGGTGCCGGTGATCGCGGCGGGCCGCGTCTTTACCCACGGCGCCGACGGCTGGCTGCACGGCATTGACCTCAACACCGGCAAGATGCTGTGGAGCAGCGACACGCGAAAAGTGTTCGACGCGCCAAAGGGCTACTTCGGCGTGGCCTCCTCGCCGCTCGTCGACGGCAATCGCGTGCTCGTCAACGTCGGCGGACGCAAAGGTCTTGATCCGAAGCGGAGCGAAGGCGGAGGAATAGTGGCGTTCGAGGCGGCGACCGGCAAGACACTCTGGACCGCGACGACCGATGAGCCGAGCTACTCCGCGCCGGTGATCGCCGACATCAACGGGCAGCACACCGCCGTGTTCTTCACGCGCACCGGACTGGTCGCTGTCGATCCTTCGAACGGCAAGGTGCTTTATGAATATCGATGGCGCGCTCGCATGGCCGCGTCGGTCAACGCCGCCACGCCGATCGTCTCGGGCGATCGCATTTTTCTGTCAGCCCAGTACGGCACCGGCGCGGTGCTGTTGCAGGTCGTCGCGAACAACGCGGTGAAGCCGATCTGGTCCGGCGACGAATCGATGTCGAATCACTATTCGACGAGCGTCCTGAAGGACGGCTATCTC
The DNA here is from genome assembly GCA_036374815.1 of Vicinamibacterales bacterium. GTDB lineage: Bacteria > Acidobacteriota > Vicinamibacteria > Vicinamibacterales > UBA2999 > 12-FULL-67-14b. The sequence continues at coordinate 1,751 of DASUSZ010000045.1, forward strand.
TATGGATTCGACGGCCGCCAGGAGTTCGGACAGACCCTGCGCTGTGTCGAGCTGGCGACCGGCAAGGTGATGTGGAACGTGGACGGCTTCGGCGCCGGGACGCTGCTGATCGCGGGCGATACGCTGGTCATCACGCGCGAATCCGGCGAGCTGGCCCTGGCGCCGGCATCGCCGAAGGGATTCAGGTTCAGCGCGCGGGCGCAATTGCTCAAAGGGGTCGTGCGCGCATATCCTGCGCTCGCGAACGGGCGTTACTTCGTTCGTAATGAACGGCAATTGGCGGCTTTCGATCTTACGAAGCGGTAGGCGGGGGCGGGCCGTCAGGCCGTCAGGCAGTCAGGCAGTCAGGCAGTCAGGCAGTCAGGCAGTCAGGCAGTCAGGCAGTCAGGCAGTCAGGCAGTCAGGCAGTCAGGCAGTCAGGCAG
>DASUSZ010000046.1:0-8680 GCA_036374815.1 Vicinamibacterales bacterium
TCAATCCTCGGCAGATGAACGTTCTGCTCGCGACGACGAACCCGAACAAGGTTCGCGAGGTTCAGCCGCTGCTCGCCGGTCTGCCGATCACGCTCGTCACGCTCAAAGATATCGCCCCGGTTGCGGAGCCTGAAGAAACCGCGGCGACCTTCTGGGAGAACGCGCGCATCAAGGCGCTCGCCTACGCGCAGGCATCGGGGCTCATTTCGGTCGCCGAAGATTCAGGCCTCGAGATCGATGCCATGAATGGCGAGCCCGGCGTGATGTCAGCGCGATTCATGGGCGCCGCTACGCCGTATCCGGATCGCTTCAAGGAGATCTTCCGCCGCATCGAAGGACGCGATCGCAGCGCTCGATTCGTGACGGCGCTTGCCGTGGCGAAGGGTGATGCGATCCTGTTCGAGACGGAGACGACAATCGAGGGCGAGATCGCCCGCGAAGCCGCGGGCGCGCACGGCTTCGGCTACGACCCGATCTTCTGGTATCCGCCGTTTCAGCAAACCACGGCGCAACTCCCGGATCCGATCAAAGCCATCGTCTCGCATCGTGCACGGGCCTTCAGAGATTTGCGCCGACGATTGATGACAGTGACGAACTCGAGCGAGTTGTAACAGTCTCGATTTTCGCCGCTACTCACGTTTTCCACAGGAAAACACGCATCCGCGATCAGGTTGGTCCGCGTCGAAACCAATCTGTAATTTCGTTTTTGATCCCGCTGCGAAAACGGGCAGAAAAGCCCGTTCGAACCCCGGCATGCCTTTTCCAACGATCGCAAATTGTTTCCCCCGGAACGATTTCAGGGATTGAGGGTTGCATCATGGGATGGCGAGGCTTGTGTTTGGCGGCGGTAACGTTGCTGTGCGTAGCGCTCCCTCCGTTTCACGAACACGCGAACGCTCAGGGCACGAGCGCACCCGCGGTCGTCATCAGCGAATACCGGCTCCGCGGACCAAACGGAGTCAACGACGAGTTCATTGAGTTGTTCAACGCCGGCGTCGCCGACGTCGACGTCAGTGGCTGGGCGCTCCGCTCGTCGACGGCCACGGGCGTGATCACGGCCCTGACGACGCTGCCGGCGGCGACGAGAATCCGGCGCGGCTGCTTCTACCTGATCGCCAACACCGTGTCGGCGAACAGCGTCGGCGTCACGCCCGATCGCGCCTACATGAACGCCAACGGCACGCCCGATGGCGGCGGTCTCGCGCTGCTGACCAACACATCGGTGACGGTCGACCAGGTTGGCAACAGCGCCACGTCCGCGTTCGGCGAAGGCACCCGGCTGCCGGCGTTCCCGTCGACCGCGGTCAGCCAGAGTTACGAGCGTCATGCGAGCAGCGTGTCCGGCTTCGTCGATACCAACGACAACGCCGCGGACTTTTCGCTGATCGCGCCGTCGACGCCGCGCAACAGCAACGTCGCCAACTGCCTCACGCCCGTCAACCTGACCGTCAGCGGCACGTCGGTGCCGACCAGCGTTGAACAGGGCCAGCGCGTTCAGCTCTTTGCCGCGGTGACGCCGGCCACGCTGCCCGGCAGCACCAACGTGCAGGTGTTCGGCAATCTCAGTGCGATTGGCGGCGCGGTGAACGTGCAGTTTGCCGACAACGGCGTTGCGCCCGATGCGGTCGCCAACGACAACGTCTTCTCGTACGAGCACCTGGTGCCGCAAGGCAATCCGCTGGGCGAGCGATCGATCACGCTCAACGCCACCGACCAGCAGGCGCGCCGCGGCACGAACACGTTCAGCGTCACGGTGACGCTGCCCGCGTCGCTCTATACGCCGCACCAGATCCAGGGCGCCGGCGCCGCCACGCCGCTCGCGATCGGCGAGCCCGTGATGGTTCGCGGCGTCGTCACCGCGAAGAAGGCCAATGGCTTCTTCCTGCAGACCGAGCCGGGCGCCGAAGACGCGGACCCGAACACGTCTGAAGGCCTGTTCGTGCCGGCGACGGCAAACGAGCTGACCCGCGCTACGGTCGGTCACCTGGTTTATGTGAAGGGCGTCGTGGCGGAGCTCGTGCCGCTATCGGATCAGGCAAGCCCGTCGATTACCGCGGTGGGTGATCTGTCGTTCATCTTCGATCTCGGCGCGAGCACGCTGCCGGCGCCGGTGGAACTGACGGAGGCGGAAGTTTCCGCCGACGGCGCGCTCGATCAACTTGAACGCTTCGAAGGCATGCGCGTGCACGCCGCGTCGTTGACGGCGGTGAATGGCACCGGCGCCGACGGTGCGTTTTACGCGGTGCTCACCGGACAGGCGCGCCCCTTCCGCGAAGAGGGCGTCGAGTCGGGTTACCCGGTGCTGACGTGCGCGGGTGGCCCGTGCAACGTGCCCGTGTTCGACGGCAATCCGGAACGCCTGCGCGTCGATTCGGATGGACAGAGCGGCGTAGCGGCAGTGCATGTCTCGACCGGCGCGGTGATGGAAGCGACCGGGCCGCTCGATTTCGAGCTGCGCACGTTCACTATCGTTCCCGATGCGCCGCTGACCGTGACGGGCGGCATGAGCGTGCTCGCGGTGCCGGCCCCGGCGGCCGATCAATTCACCGTCGCATCGTTCTTCCTCGGTGGATCGGCGAATGTCGACCGTCTCGCGAAAGCGTCCAATGCTGTTCGCAACGGCCTGCACACGCCCGACATCGTCGGCGTGCAGCAGGTCGAGGATCTGGCCGCGCTGACGGCGCTTGCACAGGCGATTGACGCCGACGCGGCGGCGGCAGGCCAGGCACCGCCGAATTATGCCGCGCTCTTCCTCGACGGCTCGGATGCCGGCGTCGGCCTGCTCGTCAAACCGGCGCGCGTGGCAGTGAATGCCTTCGAGGCCGCGGGTTCCGACGCGGTAATGGTGCGCGCGCTGGTCAGCGGACCGTCGACGATGATGCCGCAGGCGATCACCGTGATCGTTCCGCGACTGCTGTCGAAGGACGGCTCGGAAACGGGCGACGAAAGCGGCACGCTGGTGCGCGAGCAGCGGAAGGCGCAGGCGGAAGCGCTGGCGAGCTTCATCCAGGCGCGCCAGAGCAGCGACCCGAACGAAGCAATCGTGTCGATCGGTGATTACAACGCGTTCGCGTTCAACGATGGCTACGTCGACGTGGTCGGCACCGTCGCGGGCAATCCGGCCGCGGGCGATCGCGTTGCGACCGCAACCCTGGATCTGGTGTCGCCGGATCTCGTCAACCTCGGCGAGTTGATGCCTCCGGCGGAACGGTATTCGTCGGTCTCGAACGGCAACGCGCAGGCGCTCGATCACGCCCTCGCGACGGCCAACCTGTCGTCGCGGTTCGCCGGTGCGGCGCGCGCGCGCATCAACGCCGACTTCCCGGCGGTGCTGAGCGGCGATGCCGCCAGCCCGAGCGGCCTGTCGGATCGCGATCCGATGGTGCTGTATTTCACCTTCGCCGCGGACGAAGTTGCGCCGGCGTTCGAGAACGTGCCGGCCGATCAGACCGTTGAGGCGACCGCACCCGATGGCGCGGCGGTGACCTACACGCCGCCGACCGCGACGGACAACCTCGATGCGTCCGTCGCCGTAACGTGCGATCCGCAGAGCGGCAGCGTGTTCCCGCTCGGCAGCAGCGGCGTGACCTGCTCGGCGCAGGATGAGGCCGGCAACGGCGTGACGGCCGCGTTCACCGTCACCGTGGTCGATACGACCGCGCCCGTGCTGACCGCTCCGGAAGCGATCGTCGCCGAGGCGCAGTCCAGCAATGGCGCCGCCGTGGTGTTCGCGGCGTCGGCAACCGACGCGGTGACGCCTTCGCCGGCAGTGACCTGCACCGTTGCGAGCGGCAGCGTGTTCCCGCTTGGCTCGACGCTGGTGCAGTGCTCGGCCCAGGACGCCGCCGGCAACGGCGCGAGCGCGTCGTTCGTGGTCACCGTCGTCGACACGACGGCGCCGACGCTCACGTTGCCCGGCAACATCACGGCGGAAGCGGCCTCTTCGGAGGGTCGCGCCGTCTCCTTTGTCGCCACCGCGATCGACGCGGTGTCGGGATCTCCGGCGGTGGATTGCACGCCCGCATCGGGTAGCACCTTCGCCGTCGGCGAAACGGTCGTGACGTGCGCCGCCGCGGATGCGGCGGGCAACGTCGCGACCGGCACATTCACGGTGACGATCACGTCGCTGGCCGCGCCGCCGCTGTTCGGCCACATGGCCGGCGTTGGCGCGGTGCTCGAAGGCGACAAGCGCGTCTGGTTCGCGTTCGACGTCAAGGAGACGGCGAACGCCGAGCGCGGCTGGGTAATGGTGCAGGTCCGCCCGGCCCCTGGTCGCCCCGATCGTTATCTCTCGGCGGCGGTGAGCGGCGTGCAGATGTCGGATTCACCCGATTACACGCCGGCTCGCTCGAAGACGGGCGTCGACACCGTGGTGTTCTCGGGCGTCGGCTACTGGAACGGCGCCTCGGGGTACCGCTACGAGATCACGGCCGCGGATCGCGGTGAACCGGGTCGGGGCCGCGATATGTTCTCGCTGAAGATCTACTCGCCGAGCGGCGAGCTGGTGGAGTCGGCCGGCGGCGTGATCCGCGACGGCAACATCCGGTCGCTGCGCTAAACGGAAAGATCAAAGGGACCTGCCACGGGCAGGTCCCTTCCCTCCGAATTACGGAGTAATCACGAACGACTGCGGCGGACCGTCGGCGCGCTCGTAAATCCCGCTTGGCGTCGCCCACGCCGACACCGTGCAGGTGCCGGCGCCCACGAACCTCACGCTGGTATCCCCGTGCACCCTGCACACGTCCGGTGTCTGCGAACGCAGGTGCACCTGGCCGTTACCCGCGTAGTCGAACGCCGGCGTGAAGCTGCCACCCCTGGAAGCCGCAGCCGGAATGTTCGTGATGCTGATCGTCGCCGAGAATTTGGCGACGACGGTGTAAGTCACCGTTGCGGTGGACGCGTTGCCAACAGCATCAGTGGCGGTCACCACGAACGTCTGCGCACCGAGTGCAGAGGTATCGAGCGGCGATCCATTGGCAACCGTGCCTGCGCACGTCGATGTTCCGGAGGCGCCATCGGCGCACGCGTACGACGCGAGCACCGCCTGGCCGATTCGATACTCTCCGCTCACCGGCGCGGTGATGGAAATCACGGGGGCCTTGCGATCGATCATGTTGCCGGCGATCGGGCCGGCAGTGACGCAGTTGCCGACCGCGTCGCAGACCACGCGACTATCGGTCGAGGCAGCGGCATTCTCGGTTCCGTCGGGAACCAGCGTGGCAAGCGTGAACGAGGCATCCGCCGCAGTGCTCAATCCGCTTTCCGCGTCGGCGGCCGTGCACGCCAGCGTCACGTTATCGGCGTGCCACGCACCGTCAGCGGCGCCGCACTGCACGACCGGAGGATTCGCATCAGCCGGCGGATTGTTGCCGTTGATGCCGGCCTCGACGCAGTACTCGACCGCGTCGGGGAGATTCTCGAAGAAGTCGTATCCGGTCAGCGATTCGACCGCATCGACCGACGTCAGGTACATCTGCCAATCGATTTCGCGGATGTTGTCGACGTTCGGCATGATCACGGCAATGGTCCGCGTCGCGCAGCTGACGCGCGCCACATCGTCGCCGGCCGCCCGCGGCAACACGAGCGCGACCTTCCACGTGCTGCCCGGCACCGTGACATGGCCATTGGCGATGGTGTTGGTCACGCCGCCCTGGCTGCCCGTGCCGCCAACGCCGTCCGGACCGGCAACGATATACAACTCGTTGCCCGCGTCGCTCACCGTCCTGAGATATGCCTCGAGATCGGCCCACGGCCCCTGGTTGTTGCCGGGCGCCTGCGCCAGCATGTTGGTCATCAGGTAAGTCGCCTGGTTGATCGGCACCGACGTTTCCTTGTCACGATCCGCATTCGGGACCATGTGGCCGCGATCGAAACCGCTGCCGGAGAAGTCAAAGCCCTGGACGCGGTACCACGCCGGATCATCCGGGATCGCGGGATCGGCGCGGAACGTGTCGACGCGCGACAGCGATCCGTACCACTCGGGCGACAAGTGCCAGCTGACCCAGTTCGCCCGTCCGAGATCGCGGTTGTAGGACAGCGCGAACTCCGGCTTCGACATCAGGTAATTCTGCGGGGCCGAGAGGTCCGCGACCGCGTCCGTGGGGTTGCCGAACGCCAGGTGCACATCCGGCGCGTACGGCGGCGGCGTGCCGCTCGCAACGGTGAACGACCACGTGTAGTTCCCCGGCAGCGTGTCGGTGCCCGGCGCTGCATCATCGGCGTCCTGATCGTGGACTTGATCCTTGTAGAGGGTGATCGTGCACGCTTCGCCGGGAACGAGGTTGTTGTTCAGCGTGATATCGACGAACGGCCCGCTGCCGGCGAGCGAATAGCTGTCATGCGCACCGGACGCCGCGCAGTTGAGATCGAAGAAGTTCCCGACGACGTTGACCGGTTCGGTGAACGTCAACACCAGCGTCGGATCGCGCGGCACGTTGATACCGTTGAACGACGGATCCGAACCGACCAGGAACGGCCCGAGCTCGACGATCTCCGCGGTGCGGCGCGGCGTCGGCGCGCCGGATACGAAGTCATCGAAATTGCGATCGGTATCGGTCGCGCCGCCGTTGATTCGGAAGTCGGCGGTGGCTGCCGAAAGCGCGGGCGCCTTCGAATTGCCCTCGCCGCAGCTCGCGCTGCCGTAGCCGACCAGATCCATCACGTGTGGATTCGAGAGCGGACAATCGCCCAGCAGTGAATTGAAACTGTTGACGAGCGCGATCTTGCCGCTCGTGCCGCTCATGTTGATTGTGCCGGTCACGTTCGGCGCCGGCAGCGCGCCACCGACGGTTGCATCGTTGGTGGCGAGCTTCACGAGGTAGTACTCGCCGGGCCCGATCGGCCCGCCGAGCGGCGTCTTGCCGAATTCCCAGCTGGTGCCCGCCGCCGACGCGTACTGCAGCGACCAGCCGGTGACGTTGATGGTGACGTTGCCGCGGTTGTGCAGCTCGACGTAGTCGTGCTGATAAATCGCGTTGGCGTTGCCGCCGCTGCCATAGAACTGGCTGATGACGATCGGGCTGTTGCTGGGGCCGGGGCAGTTGTTCGCCGCATCGGGGCTCGGCGCACCGGCGCGATAGGTCGACGTGTTGCGCAAGCCGCCTGTGCCGTTCTCGCAACGGCCGGACGACTGGTTCGGGCCGTCGCCGCTCGCATTCTCGTTGACCTGCGGCTGGCCGCCGTTGAGCAGCGCCAGCAATCCCGGGTCGTCCGCATCGTCGGTGTCGTAGACCACCGCGTCGATGACGTGCGCCGCGGCGATGCCGGTCCCATTCGGGAAGCTCGATGCATTGCCGGCAACGAGCGCCACAGCGTCGGCGCCGTTCTGCAGGAAGCCGAAGTCTCCCGGCGCGAACGTGATGTCGACGCCGGCGACGCCGGGGTTGCCGAGAACGAGGTAACCGCTGGCGTTGGTCGAATAACCGTCGAGATCGAATGCGGCGTACGACGTGTCGCTGCTGCCGTTGTAGAAGACGACCGTGAGGCCATCGAGCTGCGTGTTGCCGACGCCGCCGTCATACAACTCGACGAACTCGGCGAGGTCGAAGCCGTTGCCCGGCGTGTCGGCGTCGACCTCGTTGATCACCACATGCGCCGGCGGCGGGACCGACGTCGTGAACGAGAACGAATGATCCGCGGCCCGGTCGGGCGGATCGTTGGTGTCCGCATCCGAGATCTGACCGCCGCTTACCGTCACGGTGCAGACCGTTCCCGGCGGAAGATCCACATTCGGATCGAGCGTGAACGACGCCGAGGCGCCCGAGGTCTGCCCGAACGCGACAGCAGCGCCGCATTGAATCGCAAACGCGCTGACCGTCGCGGTCACCGGCTCGCTGAAGTTGATGACGATGCCGGCGGACGGATCGACTTCGGTTGCTCCGTCGATCGGCAGCGTGGCAACGACGGCCGGCGCCTCGTCAACGGGAGTCGCGGTGTTGAACGAGAACGTTACGTTGGCGGCCATCTGATCAGGCGGATCGTTGGCGTCCGCGTCCGCGATCTCGCTCGCGTTGACCGTCACGACACAATTGGCGCTGAAGGGCAGGTTTGCGGCGGGCGTCAAGGTGAAGGCATTTGCCGGCGACGCGGTTTGTGCAAACGCTTGCGGTGCACCGCCGCACGACAGCGAAAACGCGGTTGCGCTGGCGTTCACGCTCTCACTGAAATTGATCCCGATCGTCGAGTTCACCGCCACGTTCGACGCTCCCGCCGCCGGCGAGGTGCCGGTCACGGATGGCGCCTGATCGCCGATCGCGACGAAAAACTGATCCTGATTGATGGCGTTCTGCGTATGCGGCGCGGCAGGGTTGTTTGCCGCCCACGTAAAGTCGCTGTAGCCGTTGCCGGTGCCGGTCAGCCGCAGCGAGAGCCCAACCGCTCCGGTCCCGGTTTCGGAGACGCCGATGTCGGTGCTGGTGAGCCCCATGGCGGGTCCGTTCGACGCCGTCACCACGCCTTCGTAACTGAGGAACTGGATGACGGTAGCGCCACGCACCAGCGCAATGCCGTCGCTGGTGCCGTTCTGAATGCCGTCCGGCGCATACGCGAAGCTGATCGCGCCGAATCCGTTCTGCTGGTTGGGGATCACCCCCGACAGCGCGCGGACGGTGTTCACCGGGTACAACACTCCGAGCGCCGGATTCGATCCGTTGTAGAGCGCCAGGGAATACGCGCTGAGATC
>DASUSZ010000047.1:0-6401 GCA_036374815.1 Vicinamibacterales bacterium
AAGTGGATCCGCGTAATAGAGTCAGAGACTGTTCCAAGAACCCGAATCTCAGGGTCTATGCACGTAGCTACGGAGGGCACGGAGGTATTGGGTCAACGCATCATCGAGATGCCGGAAGATCTCGCGCGCACTGAATTGCGAGATGGCGCATCGGGGTTTGTCGCGTACGTTCCTCCAGGCAGCATCGCGAAGGGCGAGTCGCTGGTGAAAACCGGCGGCGGAAAGTCGGTCGCGTGCGGCACGTGCCACGGCAACGATCTCAAAGGCCTTGGGCCGATACCGCCGCTGGCGGGTCGATCGCCGAGTTATGCAGTTCGGCAGCTGTTCGATTTTCAGCAGGGCGTACGGAAAGGGCCCTGGTCTCCGCTGATGAAAGCGGCGGTGGAGCAGCTCACCGTCGACGACATGATTGCGATCGCCGCTTACACATCTTCACGCGAGCCGTAGCATTTTCACGCGCAGCAGCGTGAAGTAAGTCCGGTTCACCCTGCCTCGGCGGTTCCCTTGCTACACTTGGGCTGCCTATGGAAGGTGCGGTTGCGTTAGTTCTCGCGCTGCTGGCAATTCCGTTCGTGCTTCCGCTGATTTCGTGGGCGATGGCCGCGCGCGTGCGGCGACGCGTCGACGAGCTCGAAGCTCGCCTCGAGCTCCAGGACGAACGCATCAGCGAGCTCACCGGTCAACTCACGCAACTGAAAAAGCAAGGCGTTGCGCCGCAGCCCGCGCCGGCGAAGCCGGAACCCGCTGCGCCGGTTGCGGCACCGCCGATCGTGACGCCGCCTCCGGTGCCCGCGTCTCCGCCTGTTGCGGTTACGCCACCGGCCGTCGAGACGCCGAAGGTGCAGCCGCCGTCAGTAGTCGAAACTCCGGTTGCGCCGCCGCCGGCGTCCGTCGTGGTTCGTCCTGCCGCGGCGCAGACGGCAACTCCTTCGCAGGCAGCGAAGGTCGAAGCGGCGCGACCGCCGCGGCTCGAATCGCCGCCCGTACCGCCGCCGCCACCCCGACGCCCGCCACCGCCGCAGCAAACGCGGCCGCCCGAGCCGCCGGAGCCCCCGGCCCCGTCGTGGTCGTTCGACTGGGAGCAGCTCGTCGGCGTGAAGATGTTCTCGGCGATCGCGGGCATCGCGCTCGTGTTCGCGGCGGTGTTCTTCCTTCGCTACTCGATCGATCAGGGCTGGCTGCAGCCGCCGGTCCGCGTGGTCATCGGCATCATCGTCGCGATCGCGCTGCTCGTCCTGTGCGAGCTCAAGGCGGCGCGCAAATACAGGATCACCGCGAACGCGATGGATGCCGCCGCGATCGCGATCCTGTTCGCGACGTTCTTTGCCGCGCATTCGCTGTGGAACCTGATTTCCGGCACCACCGCGTTCGCGCTGCTCGCGCTGGTGACGCTGGTCGCGGTGTTGTTGTCGATACGCCGCGATTCGCTGTTCATCGCGGTGCTTGGACTGCTCGGCGGCTTCGCGACGCCGATTCTGCTGTCGACGGGCGAGAACCGGCCGATTCCGCTGTTCGCCTACCTGCTGCTGCTGAACGTCGGCCTGGCCTGGGTGGCGTACCGCAACGGCTGGATCATCCTCAGCACGCTGACGCTCGCGTTCACCACGCTCTACCAGTGGGGATGGGTCGCGCGCTATCTCGATGCCGCGCAGGTGCCGCTGGCGATCGGCATCTTCACGATCTTCCCGCTGATTGGCTACGGGGTACTGATGGCCGCGCGATCGCGGCCGTCGACGAACGAGAAGACCCACGGCGAGCAGGTCGAGTGGACGATGCTCGTGGCGTCGATGCTGCCGGTGGCATTCGCGCTGTACCTGGCGATGCAGGCGGAGTTCCGCGAGCATTACGTGCTGATCTTCGCGTGGCTGCTGTTGATCGACATCGGCCTGCTCGCGGTCGCAATCGCGCGCTCGACCGATCTGCTGCACGCGGTCGGCGCGCTCGCCACCCTGCTGGCCGTCGCATTGTGGCTGAGCACGGCGTACCTGCCGGGCGCGATGCTGCCGATGATCGGCTTCGTGTCGCTGTTCGTGATCCTGTATCTCGCGGCGCCGGCAATCGCGCATCGATTCGGCGGGCCGTTCGAGAACACGGGCTACCAGGCGATCCTCGCCGCGCCGCTGCTGCTGATCGCGTTCCCGCTGCTGGTCATGCAGGAGCCGGCGGCGGCATCGCCGCTGGCGATCTTCCCGGCGCTGTTCGCGCTGGTCGCCGTGATTACCTGGTGCGCGTTCAGGGAAGCGACCGGCCGCCTCTATTTCATCGCGGCGTTCTTCGCGCTGGCGACCGAGGCGGCGTGGTCGTCGAAATTCCTCGTGCAGGAAACGCTGCCGGGCGCGCTGATCACCTATCTCGCGTTCGCGCTGTTGTATCTCGGCGTGCCGCACCTGGCTCGTCGGCGCGGCACGCCGCTGCAGCCGGCCGCCGCCCCGGGCGTGGTGCTGCTGTTCGGGTTGCTGCTGTTGTTGTACTTCGCCGATGCGCGCGTCGCGACCGCGGGACTGTGGGGTCTCGCGCTGCTGCTCGCCATCCTCAACGCCGGGCTGTTCATCGAAAGCGCGAGCGCACGGTTGCCGGCCCTCGCGCTGGCGGGCAGCCTGGTGTCGTGGATCGTGCTGCTGGCGTGGTGGTCCGAGGCGGCTGCTGCCGTCGGCCTGTTATCGTCGCTGCTGATCGTTGTCGGTCTCGCGTTGGTGATGGTGGGCGGCTACCTGTGGGGCATCAAGTACGCGCCGCAGGATGCCGCCATCGCTGACGGCGATCCGCGCGCCGGCCAGGGCCTGTGGCTGGCGCTGCTCGGACATCTCTTCCTTTTCAGTGTCGCCATCAACGTGCGTTGGGCGCTGCCGCCGTGGCCGTTGTTCGGCGCGACCGCGGTGATCGCCCTGGCGTTCAGCGTCGCCGCGCTGGCGGCGCGGCAGCCCGCGATTCATCTCACTTCCACCACGATGGCGGCGATCATCCTGCTGGCGTGGCGGATGATGACGCAGCCGCTCGGCCACGCATCGATCGGCATCTACGCGTTCGGCGTGCTGACGCTGTTCGCACTGGGGTGGATCCGCGTGACGCGCCGCTCGCCGGCGGTCGCGGCAATCACGGCGGCGATCGTGATCGTGTTCGCGGAGTTCAACCTCAGCTCCATGATGCTGCTGCCGCTGCCGGCGCCGTTCGCGCTCACGGTGGCCGCGCACGTGATTGGCTTCGTATTGCTGTTGGCGCTGGCGACGAACTATCAATGGTCGAATGCGGCATCGGTGATTGCGTTGGTCGCGGGCGCGGCCGCCGGTTCGATCCTGCTGAACGAGCACCACACCGGCCGCGAGGTGCTGACCCAGACCGCGGCGATCTACTCGGTGTTCGCGACCTACCCGTTGCTGCTCGGCTCGCGCGCCAGGGACAACCGCGATCCGTACATTGCCGCGTTGATCGCCGGCGTGTGGTGCTTCCTGATCGCCCGGCATGGCATGGGCGACGCCGGCCTCGACTGGATGGTCGGCATCGTCCCCGTGCTGATCGGCGCAATCACCGCACTGCACCTCAGCCAGTTGTTGCGCATTCAGCCGGCAGGGCAGCGCGATCTCGGACGCCTCGCGCTCGTTGCCGGCGCCGCGCTGGCGTTTCTTACGGTGGCGATACCGCTGCAGCTGCGCAATCAGTGGATCACTGTGGGCTGGGCGCTCGAGGGAGCGGCGGTGGCGTGGCTCTATACGCGCATCCGCCATCGCGGATTGTTGTATGCGGCGGTCGCCCTGCTGGCGGCGGTATTCGTTCGGCTGGCAATCAATCCGGAAGTGTTCCGCTACGAGCCGCGCGGCGACACTCGAATTCTCAACTGGTATCTCTACACCTACGTGATCGCCGCGGCCGCGATGTTCGCGGCCGCCTGGTGGTTCTCCAAGACGGACGATGACATGCCGGCGCCGCTGCCGCGGCCTCGCCACATGCTGCCGGCAGCCGCGGGCATCCTGCTCTTCCTGCTGCTCAACATCGAGATCGCCGATTTCTACTCGGACGGTCCTGAGATCCTGTTCAAGTTCGGATCGAGCCTGCAGCAGGATCTGACCTACACCATCGCGTGGCTGGTATTCGGCATCTTGATGCTTGCGGCGGGAATCATCGCCAAGGCAAAACCGGCACGCGTCGCGGCGGTCATCATGATCGCGGTGACGACGTTCAAGTGCTTCCTGTACGATTTGCGATCGCTCGAAGGCCTCTATCGCGTCGGCGCGTTCGTCGGCCTGGCGATTTCACTGGCGCTGGTTTCGCTGGCGCTGCAGAAATACGTGCTCGCGCCGGAAAAAGAGCCCGCGATATGACCCGATCGATCCGCGTCCTGATCCTGCTGGTGATGTCGTCCGCCGCCGTGATCGCCCAGGCGCCGGCCGCGGGGCGATTCCAGTACGAGCGCATCATCGAGTCGACGGGCGGGCCGCAGCGCCTTGACGTCGACGCCGTGCTGCTCAATGGATCGCAACCGTTCACGGTCGAGGACTTCGGCACCAGGTGGGTGGCGCGCCGCGGCCTCGCGGATCTGCGTCTGTTCGATTCGAACGACGTTGAAGTGCCGTACCTGCTGATCGAACCGTCGAGCGACATGCCGGAGTTCGGGACCTTCCGCGCTCTGCCGATCACACCGGTCGACAAGCCCGACAACAAGAGCAGCGGCTTCGAAGTTGATGCGCTCGCGGTGCGGACGATCGACGGCATCCTGCTGACCACCATTCCGGCGCCATTTTTGAAGCGTTTCCGTCTCGAGGGCAGCGGCGATCGCGAGCGGTGGACGGAGCTGATTCGCGAAGGCACCGCGTTCGATCTTCCTGAAGAGCGTCTGCAGCACACGACGATCGGATTCGAGCCCGGCGAGTTCCGCTACCTGCGGGTCACGTGGGACGACACCAACAGCGCCAGGGTCCCGCAGCCGGCCAACGTCATGCTCAGGATGCCGCGGCCGCGATCGATCGGGCCGGTCCTGCGCTCCGAGGTCCAGGTTTCGCGGCGTCCGAGCGAGCCGGGGCGCAGCCGCTTCCGCTTGACGCTGCCGGCCGCGCGATTGCCGATCGTCGCGCTCGAGCTCGATGCAGGGGGCGGCCACCTGTTGCGCGAAGCGCGCGTGCTCGAAGCCGGGTTCGCCGGGCAAGCCGCGCAGCCGAGGGTGATCGGCGGCGGCCGGCTGATGCGCGTGGTCCGCGACCTCGTAATCGCCGAATCGATGCGCCTGCAGATCCGTCAGCCCACCGAACCGCAGCTCGATCTCGTGGTCGAAGACGGCGATAACCCGCCGCTCGATCTGCGGGGCGTGACGGCGGTCTACGCGGAGATGCCGTGGGTGTATTTCGAGGCGCCGCCAGGACCGATCACCGTTCGCTACGGTGATCCCAAGCTGGTTAGCCCGCGTTACGACCTCGAAGCGGCGCGTGGAAACCTGCCGGCATCGCCGGGACGCGCCACGTGGCGATCGCAGCCGCCGATCACGATTGCTCCTGCCGAAGAAGGGCTCGCGATGCCCGACACCGGCAGCGTTATCGGCACCGAAGGATTCGAGTATGTGCGCGACATACCACCCGGCCCGGCCGGCCTGATCGCGTTGCAGCTCGACCTTGCGGCGATGGCGCACAGCGGCCGCGATCCGCGCCGCCTGCGCGATCTCCGCATCGTCGATCGCAGCAACCTGCAGATTCCCTACCTGCTGGAGTCGCGAGATGAGCCGTTGATCACCGAAGTCGGCGTCGAGCGGACGGCATGGCCGGAAGTCCTTCGGCAGCCGACGTCGAATGTGTCGTCTTACAGGATCAACCTGCCGTTCCAGAACCTGCCGAATCCGCGGCTGGTCCTGACAACGAAAGCGCGCGTCTTTCAGCGGAAGGTCACGCTTGGCTCGATCGCACCCGCCGTCGAACGGCGGCCGGCCAGCTTCGTGGAGCGCGGCAGCGCGACCTGGATTCATGCGGATCAAGACACGGCCGCCCGGACGTTGATGTTTGACCTGCCGGACTCGAGCCTCGATCAACCCCTTTACCTGCTGGTCGACGAGGGTGATAACCAGCCGCTGCCGATCGACAAGGCGACGCTGCTCGTGCCGCAGTACGCGGTGAGGTTGTTCCGCCGCGAGAATCAATCGTTGCGGCTGCTCTATGGCCGCGACGATCTCGCCGCGCCTCGCTATGACTTGCAGCTGTTATCGCAGCAGGTAATGGGCCGCACGGCGGCAGACGTGGCACCCGGACCGGAGCAGACGCTCGATGGCAGCGGGACGGCACCGGGATTCGAACTTGTTCCGCCGGCCGTCTTCTGGACAGCGCTCGCGCTGACGGTGATCGTCCTGCTTGGCTTCGTCGTCAGATTGATGCGGAAAGAGGCTTTGTAGACAGGCAGTCAGGCAGTCAGGGGGTCAGGGGGTCAGG
>DASUSZ010000048.1:0-5293 GCA_036374815.1 Vicinamibacterales bacterium
ACTACCTGCGCCGCACCGGCCAGCCGGTCACGGAAGTCGACACGTTCAGTGCGACCCCCGGCGCCTATACGCTGCGCATCACCAACGGCGGCCTCCTCGATCAGTACGCGCGCGTAACGAGCGCTGAAATCTTCCTCAACGATGTCCTGATCGCCGGCCCCTCTGCGTTCAGCCCCCAGGTCGCCGCGATCACGATCCCCGTGACGCTGGCTGCCACGAACGTGATTCGCGTTGAGCTGCGCGGCCAGCCGTCGAGCGGCCTGACCATCGACATCGAAGGCGAAGGCGGCGAGGTCAACAACCCGCCGACCGCAAACGCCGGTCCCGATCAGTCCGCCGCTGTCGGCGGCACCGTGACGCTCGATGGCTCCGCATCGAGCGATCCCGACGGCGACGCGCTGACCTTCAACTGGGTGCTCACCACCCGGCCCGCCGGCAGCAGCGCCGCTCTTTCAGATCCCGCTGCCGTCAATCCCTCTTTCGTCGTGGACCGATCGGGCACCTATGTGGCGCGCCTGATCGTCAACGACGGACAGGTGTCGAGCGCCGCCGACTTCGTCACGATTACCGTTGCCAATCGTCCGCCGACGGCGAATGCCGGCGCGGATCAATCGGCCGCGGTGGGCACGCTCATCACCCTTGACGGCAGCGCCTCTACAGACCCCGACGGCGACGCGCTGACCTATGAGTGGAGCTTCGTGTCGGTGCCGGCCGGCAGTGCCGCGTTCTTGGTCAACCCGGCATCGGTTGCCCCGACCTTTACCATCGACGAACCCGGTTCGTACGTGGTCGGGCTCATCGTCAACGACGGCCAGGCTGCCAGCGCGCAGGACACCGTCACGATCACGACCAGCAACTCAGCGCCGGTGGCCAACGCCGGTCCCGATCAGACGACGACGGTTGGAGCGACGGTAACGCTGGACGGCAGCGGTTCTTCGGATGCCGATGGCGATTCATTGACGTTCACGTGGACGCTGACATCGAGACCGGTCGGCAGCACCGCGACGCTCGTCAATCCCGATACCGCGTCGCCAACGCTCAGCATCGATCGGCCGGGTTCGTACATCGCGCGGCTGATCGTCAATGACGGCACCGCGGCAAGCGCCGCCGACTTCGTCACGATCACGACGCTCAACTCGGTCCCGGTTGCGAACGCGGGCGCCGATCAGACCGCCCGTGTCGGCGACACCGTCACGCTTGACGGCTCGACGTCCTCGGATGTCGACGGCGACTCGCTGTCGTTCCGCTGGTCATTCGCCTCGAAGCCGGCAGGCAGCGGCGCCGTCCTCTCGGATGCGTTCGCGGTAGCCCCGAGTTTCACGATCGATCTGCCGGGCGCGTACGTCGTCCAGTTGATCGTCAACGACGGCCTGGTCGACAGCGCGCCGGATACCGTGACGATCACCACTTCCAACTCCGCGCCGGTTGCGAACGCGGGCGAGGATCGCACCGCCGCGGTTGGCAGCACGCAGACTCTTGACGGCAGCCTTTCGACCGACGCCGATGGCGATGTGCTGACCTTCGCCTGGTCGTTCACGTCACGGCCCGCGGGCAGCGCGGCGGTGTTGAGCAATGCGGACACGGTTGCGCCGTCGTTTGTCGTCGATCGTCCGGGCACCTACATCGTGCAGTTGATCGTCAACGACGGCACCGCGGACAGCGCGCCGGACACCGTTGTCATCAGCACGATCAACTCGGCTCCGGTCGCGAACGCGGGCGCAGATCAGACGGTGCCTGTCGCCGGCATGGCGATCCTCGATGGCTCCGCGTCGAGCGATGTCGATGGCGATCCGTTGACCTATAGCTGGGCGCTCATCGCACAGCCCCCTGGCAGCACGGCAACACTCCAAAACGCGACGAGCGTGTCGCCGCAGCTGACACCCGATCGTCCGGGCTCGTACGTCGTCCAGCTGATCGTCAACGACGGCACCGTTGACAGCGTGCCGGATACCGTCGTTGTCAGCACCGTGAACTCACCGCCGGTGGCGAACGCGGGCGCGGATCAGTCCGCGTTCGTTGGCGACACCATCACGCTCAACGGCGGCGCGTCCACCGACATCGACGGCGACGCACTCACGTATGCGTGGGCGATCACCGCGCGGCCCGCGGGCAGTGCCGCGGTGCTGTCCGATCCAGCGTCCGTGTCGCCGTCCTTCACGATTGACGCGGCCGGATCGTACGTGGTGCAGCTGATTGTCAACGACGGGCTCGTCAACAGCGCGCCCGATACCGTCACGATCAGCACGCTCAACTCGCGGCCGGTCGCAAACGCCGGAGCGGATCAGAGCGTTGTCGCCGGCGACACGGTCACGCTCGACGGCTCGGCCTCAACCGATGCCGACGGCGATCCGCTCTCGTATCAGTGGGCGATCACCGTACGTCCGGCCGGCAGCGCGGCGGTGTTGAGCGATCCCACCGCGGCGCAGCCCACGTTCGTCGCCGACCGCGGCGGCGATTACGTGATCCAGCTGATCGTCAGCGATGCGAGCGAGAGCAGCACGCCCGACACGGTCAGCGTCGTGGCGCGCATCCTCGTGCCGAATGTCGTCGGCGCACTCCAGGCCGACGCCACCGCGACGATCACCGGCTCGCAGCTCGCTCTCGGAGCGCTGTCGAGCCGCTACGACGCCGCCGTTCCCGCTGGACGCGTCATCACGCAGTCACCGGTGGCGGGCACGATCGTGCCGGCCGGTTCAGCGATCGATCTCGAGATCTCGCTCGGGCCGACGCCGATCGAGATTCCCGACGTCACCGGCATGACGCAGGCGGAAGCAGAAGCGGCGATCGTTGCAGCGGGCTTCGTGGTTGGTCCGATTACCAACGAAGCGAGCAACACGATTCCTGCCGGCCGCGTCATCCGTCTCGATCCGCCAATCGGCAGCTCGGTGCCGCCGGGCACGGTGATCTCTATCGTTGTGTCGACCGGGCCGGCGGCGCCGGCACTGCAATCGATCGCCGTGACCGCCGCGGCGGCATTGCTCGCTCGGGGACAGCAGCAGCAATACACGGCGATCGGCACGTGGACCGACGGGCACACTGAGAACATCACCGCCACCGCGACGTGGTCGAGCACCAATCCGGCCGTCGCCAACGTGACGTCAGCCGGTGTCGGCGAAGCGTTCGAGGCAGGCAACACCGTCATCCAGGCCTCGCAGAACGGCGTGACGGGCGGCGCGGCGCTGACGGTCGTCGACGCGGCGCTCACCTCGATCGTCGTAACGCCTGCCACCGCGATCCTGCTGGTCGGTCAGCCGCAAACCTTCACCGCGCAAGGCGTGCTGAGCGACGGCACTGGCCAGGCGCTGGCGGGCGTCGCCTGGTCCAGCAACAACAACGCTGCGCTGCAGATCAATCCGGCAACCGGCGCGGCCACCGCAATGGCGGCCGGTCCGGTGACCGTGTCAGCAACCGTCGGCACAATCGTCGGCACTGCGGCCGTTACCGTGCAGGACCTGGCGGCCAGCGACGTCACGAATCCGGTTGCTGCCATTACCTCACCCGCGGACAGCGCAACCCTCACCGACGTTGCCAACATCGTCGGTACGGCGACGGACGCGAACTTCTCGCAGTACATCCTCGACTACGCCGTGGTCGGGACCAGCAGCTTCACGACCATCACCATCGGCACGGCGCCGGTCAATGCCGGCGGTGTGCTGGGACAGTTCGATCCAACGCTGCTCGCCAACGACATTTACACGGTGCGCCTGCGTGTGTTCGATCGCGCCGGCCGCATCACGACCATCTCTCGCACCTACACGGTGACTCGCGATGTGAAGGTCGGCGCGTTCTCGCTGACCTTCCAGGACCTGATCGTGCCGGCGGGCAATTTGCCGATCGTGATCAACCGCATCTACGACACTCGCGACAAGAGCGTCGGCGAATTCGGCGTCGGCTCGCGGCTCGACATCCAGACGATGCGCCTGAGGGCCACGCCGACGCTGCTTGGCAGCAGCTGGCAGCAGACGCGTTCGGGCGGCTTCCTGCCCAATTACTGCATCGTCCCGGTTGGCGAGCACAAGATCACCATCACGCTGCCGGACAACAAGGTTGAGGAATTCGACATGGTCGGCCCGCCCTGCCAGCAGGTGGTGCCGATTGACTTCGGCGACGTGAGCTTTACCGCCCGTGCCGGCACCCGCGGCACGCTGGTGCCGCTCGATAACACGAGCTTCTTCTGGAGCGGCGGCGCGCCCGGCCTGGGTGAACTGCTTGACGACGGCACCTTTGACATCCTGAACCCGCAGCGCTTCCGCTACACGACGTGGGACGGCTACGCCTACACGATCAGCCGGACCGGCGGCGTCGAGATGATTCGCGATCCGAACAACAACACCGTCACCATCGGGCCGGGCGGTATCACGCATTCGAATGGCAAGAGCGTGGTCTTCACGCGCGACGCCTCGAACCGCATCACGCAGATCGCCGCTCCGGGCGGGGAGGTGCACCGCTACGCGTACAACGCGGCGGGCGACCTGTCCCAGTACACGGACGCGGCGGCGTCGATCACCCGCTACTTCTACAACCTCAGTCACGGGCTGATCGAGATCCGCGATCCGCGCGGCATGCGGCCGGTACGCAACGAGTACGACGACAGCGGCCGGCTCGTGGCGACCATCGATGCGCAGGGCAATCGCATCGAGTATGCGCACGATCTCTCGGCCAACCGCGAGACCGTCACCGATCGGCTCGGCCGCGTCAGGCTGCTCGAGTACGACGCCACCGGGAACATCACGCGCGAAACGCATGCCGACGGCTCCACGACGCAGCGCACGTTCGACGCGCGCGGCAACGCCCTCACGCAAACCAATGAGCTCGGCGGCGTCGTTACGAGCACCTACAACGCGCTCGACCTGCCGCTGACGCGCCGCGACGAGCTGAACAACCTCGTCGAGTCGTACACCTACGACGCGATGGGGAACAGGCTGACCTACACCGACGGACGCGGCAACGTCACGACCTACACCTACGACGCCCGCGGCAACCGCCTGACGATGAGGGACGGCGAAGGGTTCCTCACGCAGTGGACCTACGACGGCAATGGCAACGTCCTGACGATCACCGATCCGCGCGGCGCCGTCACCACCAACGTGTATGACGCCGCCTCGAACCTGACGAGGAAGACCGATCCCACCGGCGTCACCAACTACACCTACGACGCAGCCGGCCGCCGCCTGTCCGAGACACGCACGCGGGCGATTCCCGGCGGCACGGAGACGGTCGAGACGCGGTTTGGCTACGACGCGGCGGGTCGCCTGATCGAGACCACGCATCCCGACGGCACGACCACCCGCAA
>DASUSZ010000049.1:0-7069 GCA_036374815.1 Vicinamibacterales bacterium
ACCGATCCGCATCGACGGCCGGCTCGACGAGGAGCTTTACAGGACCACGCCGGCGATCACCGGTTTCGTGCAGCAGGAGCCCGACGAGTTCCAGCCGGCCACCGAGAACACCGAAGCGTGGATCTTCTTCGACGACGACCACGTTTACGTCGCGGCGAAGAACTACGAGACGCATCCCGAGCGCCGCGTCGCCAACGAGATGCGCCGCGATACCGCGCAGCTGCGCCAGAACGACACCTTCGGCGTGATGTTCGACACGTTCCACGACAAGCGGAACGGCTACATCTTCTACGCCAACGCGATCGGCGGCCTTGCCGACAGCCAGGTCACCGACGAAGGCCCGCCGAACGCCGACTGGAACACCGTGTGGGACGTTCGCACCGGCACGTTCGACGGCGGCTGGACGATCGAGATGGCGATCCCGTTCAAGTCGCTGCGCTATCAGCCCGGCACCGATCAGACGTGGGGCGTGAACCTGCGGCGCGTCGTGCGCTGGAAGAACGAGTGGTCGTATCTCGCGCAAGTGCCGCGCGCGCTCACCACGTTCCGCGGCTTGTTGAAGATTTCCTCGGCCGGCACGCTCGAAGGCTTGCAGGTGCCGTCAGGCAGCGCCAATCTCGAAGTGAAGCCGTTTGCCCTCGCCGGCCTCTCAACCGACAACACCGTCAGCCCGGCGATCGCCAACGACCGATACGGACGCATCGGCGGCGATGCGAAGTACGGCATCACCCAGAACATCACCGCCGATCTCACCGTCAACACCGACTTCGCGCAGGTCGAAGTCGACGAGCAGCAGGTCAATCTCACGCGCTTCAACTTGTTCTTCCCGGAGAAGCGCGACTTCTTTCTCGAGGGCCTGGGCACGTTTGCCTTTGCCGGCCGCGCCAGCGCCGGTTTGGCCGCGGGCTTTGGCGATGCACCGTACCTGTTCTTCAGCAGGCGCATCGGCCTCGACCAGGGCCGCGTCATCCCGCTGCGCGCCGGCGGCCGCGTCACCGGCAAGGCGGGCAAGTTCACGTTCGGCGCGCTCAACGTGCAGACCGGAGACGACGAAGCGGCGCGGATCGAAGACGCGAACTTCACCGTGCTTCGCGCCAAGCGCGACATCCTGCGGCGCAGCAGCATCGGCGCCATGTTCACGCATCGCACCGCGACGCCCGGGCGCATCGGCTCGAACGACGGCTACGGCGTCGATGCGGCGATGTCGTTTTTCCAGAACGTGCGCTTCGACGCGTATCTTGCCGGCACGCGCAGCGAGGGACGCGACGGCGACAATCTCAGCTATCGCGGCTTCTTCGATTACAACGGCGACAAGTACGGCGTGCAGGCCGAGCGCCTCGTCGTCGAACCGAACTTCCTGCCGGAGATCGGCTTCGTGCGCCGCACCGACATGCGGCGCAACTTCGCGATGGCGCGCTTCAGCCCGCGTCCGCGCGCCGTGCGTCATCTGCGGCGCATCACCACGCAGGCCAGCTTCAACTACCTGACCAACAACCAGAATCGTCTCGATACGCGCGAAGCCGTGGCGCGATTCGAGACCGAGTTCACCAACAGCGATCTGTTCAGTGTCGCGTACACCGACAACTACGAGCGTCTGGCGCGGCCGTTTGCGATCGCGACCGGCGTCACGCTGCCGGTAGGCAGTTACAACTTCCACACCACGCGCATCGGCTATATTGCCGGCCAGCAACGGCGCGTGTCCGGCGAGGTCGTGCTCGAGCTCGGCGATTTCTACAATGGCGAGCGCAAGACGATCTCGGTGAACGCGGCGCGCATGCAGGTGACGCCGCAGGTTTCGCTCGAGCCAAGCTTCGCGGTGAACTGGGTCAATCTCGCGGAGGGGTCGTTCACCGCGAAAGTCGCGCGCACTCGCGCGACCTACACCCTGACGCCGCGCATGTTCGTCAGCGGCATCGTCCAGTACAACAGCGCCGGCACGTCGTTTGGCAGCAACGTGCGCTTCCGCTGGGAATACCGGCCGGGCAGCGAGCTCTTCGTCGTCTACACCGACGACTTCAACACCGAAGAACTGCGCCCCAACGTCACGTCGCTCCGCAACCGCGCCTGGGTCATCAAATTCAATCGCCTGTTCCGCCTGTGACGGCGTCAATGAACGTAATTTTTGCGACTTGTGAGCCGCAGCCGCTAACTGCTGTCGACGATCAGCCGCTCGCCGATGCGCTCGCGGGGCTTGGCGTCGAGGTGACGCCCATCCCGTGGACCGAGATCGATCCCTACGCCGTCGTCGATTCGCCGCCGATCATCCTGCGCTCGACGTGGGACTACCATCGGATGCCGACGATGTTCCGCGCGTGGCTGGAGGCGCTCGCCGATGCGGGACGGCATACGTGGAATCCACCGCGGGTCGCGCTCGGCAACGTCGACAAGATCTACCTGCAGTCGCTCGAAGCTGCGGGCATGGCGATTCCGGCCACACGCTGGCTCGATCGCGTCGACAACGAAACCATCGCGCGCGCGATGGAGGAACAAGGCTGGACACGCGCGGTGCTCAAGCCGCGTATTGCCGCGACGGCATTCGGCACCTTTCTCCTCCATGAAGGCCAGGCCCTTTCGGATGACGAGCTCGCGCCGGCGCGAGCGTGGGGCGCGTTGCTGCAGGAGGTCGTCCCGGAAGTCGTCGAGCGTGGTGAGACGTCGATCATCTATGCGGGCGGCTCGTTCAGTCACGCGGTGGTCAAGCGCGCCAGGGACGGTGAATTCCGCGTGCAGAAAGATTTCGGCGGCCGCGTCGAGCCGGCATCACCATCCCCCGCGCTGCTGTCCTTCGCAGCGGCGGCGATGACGCAGGTTCCCGACACCTGCCTCTACGCGCGTGTCGATGTCGTCGACTCCAGCCGCGGCCCGCTGCTGATGGAGCTCGAGCTGATCGAACCGGAGCTGTACTTCCTGATCGTCCCTGACGCCGCCGCTCGAATGGCGCAGCTGATCGCCGAACGTTTGTCGTAGGATTCGCGCATGCGGATCGCCGCGCTGTTGATCGCCGCCGTTCTTGCGGGCAGCTCCGAGGACGAGCGGGCGATGCGGATGTTCAGCGAGTGGCTCGACGCCGTGGAGCAACACGTCCCCGGCGAAGAAGACGCGGCACTGGCGCGCATCGTGGCATGGACCGCGGATGACGTCGAGGCGATGCGCGGTTACATCGAGCTGCTGAGCGGTCTGCCGAACGACAATCCGGCGCGGGCGGCCCGACAGCGGCGGATCAGCCGCAGCGACCGCGCCGCGATCCAGATGCGCGCGAGCGACCTGCGCGGCCGCGGCCGGCTCCTCCCGTTCGTCAAGCGCGCCGCCCTGCTGCACACCGACGCGGCGCTGCTCGATCCGTATATCGTCCTGCCGGCGCCGCCAACGCCGCGTGCGCAAAAGCCGGCGCGGCCGCGGGACGAACCCGAGCCGATCATCGATGTGATCAGCGTCGACGGCCGCATCGAATCCTACAAGATCGCGAATCCGAACTGGCAGGTCGCGATGGATCTGCTCGAGGCACTGCCCGCGCAGCCGGCGCGCGATCCGATCGTGGCGCAGTGGTATCGCACGATCGGCGCCTATTTCGCGAAGCAGGACAACCGCGCCGACGCGGTGCGGCATTTCGATCGCGCGCGGCGCGTCGTGCCCGACGATCCCGGCGTGCTCTTTGGTGAAGCGTGCCTGCAGGAAACGCTCGGCTCGCCCGACACCCAGAACTTCGCGCGGCTGGCGCGGCTGCCGAGCGGCATGGTGCTGATCGGCATCTCGCCGCCGCAAACGCATTTTCGGCGGGCCGAGACGCTGCTCAGGCGCGCGCTCGCGTTACAGCCGGATTTCGTCGAGGCCCGGCTGCGGCTTGGACACGTGCTGGCCAAACAGCAGCAGCACGCCGCGGCGCTCGAGAATTATGCGCGGGTCATCGCGACGAGCGACGATCGCGTGCTGACCTATTACGCGCATCTCTTCTCCGGCGATGCGGCGCTGGCGCTCGATCGGCTGCCGGAGTCCCGCGCCGCTTACGAGCGCGCGATTGGCTCGCACCCGGAATCCCAGGCAGCCCGACTCGGCCTCGCGGCGGCACTCCGCGCCGCAGGCCAACGCGATGCGGCGCTCGGCCAAGCGCTGCTGACGCTGACGAGCGAGCCGCGAACACGCGATACCAGCCACGAGCCGTGGTGGGAGTATTACAACGGCGATGCCGCGAACGTCGAGCGCCTGCTCGAGGACCTGCGGGCGCCATTCCGCGCGCCATGAGAATCCTCGTCTGCGTTCTCGCCGGGGCGATAACCGCCGTCTTCGAATCTGCACAACCGACATTCTCGTCGCGCGTCGAGGGCGTCCGCGTCGACGTGCTGGTTACCGACTCGTCGCGCAAGCCGCTGCGCGGCCTGACGCCGGCGGATTTCGTGATCCGCGACAACGGCATCCCGCAGCAAGTCGACGTCGTCAGCTTCGGCGAAATCGCGCTGAACGTCGGTCTCGCATTCGACATGAGCGAGAGCGTTGCCGGAGCGCGGCTACGCCAGCTGCAATCGGCGAGCAAGGCGTTGACGACGGAGCTGCAGGCGGTTGATCAATCCAGCCTCATCACCTTCGATCACGAAGTGTCGCTGCGCTGCCCGATGTCGCGCGACCGATCGTGCGTGGAGCGGGCGCTGGCCGACGTGGAGCCGCGCGGCCTGACCGCGCTCATCGATGGCACCTTCGCCGGCATGTTGACCGGCGAATCGGACGTTGGCCGGTCGCTGTTAATGGTGTTCAGCGACGGTTTCGACACGGCGAGTTTCCTGAACGTCGATCGCGTGCTCGAAATAGGGCGGCGATCCGACGTTGTCGTCTACCCGATCGCATCCAGGGACGCGCGGCCGGATTTTCTCGAGGAGCTGGCGTCGCTGACCGGCGGCCAGCTGCACGAGGTCGGCCGCGACGAAGAACTGTCGAAAACGTTCCGGGCCATCCTCGACGAGTTCCGCCATCGCTACCTGCTCACCTATACGCCGACGAATGTAGCGAAGGGCGGCTGGCACAAGCTCGACGTGCGGGTGAACCGCCCGGGAGCGCGCGTCAAAGCTCGACCCGGGTATCAAGGCGAGTGATACCGGATCCACCGCCGCGATGGTCCGCGTTTGCCGGACATCGTGGTATACGATGCGCGCATGAAGCGCACGCTGCTGATTGCCGCCCTCATCGTCTTCGCCCACTCCACCGCGCCCGCGCAACAACAGGACGTTGTTGTCGTCGATCCGGCGCCACAGGTCGACGCGATCTTCTCGAAGTGGACGACAGCAACGCCCGGGTGCGCTGTCGGCGTTGCCGCCGGGCGCCGTCCGGTTCTGTTCAAAGCCTACGGCATGGCCGATCTCGAACATGACGTTCGCAACACGCCGGACACGATTTTCGAGGCAGGCTCGGTAGCCAAGCAATTCACCGCGATGGCCGTGCAGCTGCTGGCGGCGGACGGCAAACTCTCGCTAGATGATCCGGTTCGCAAGTACGTGCCGGAACTGCCGGACTACGGAAAGCCGCTGACGATTCGCCACATGCTGTCGCACACCAGCGGGCTGCGCGACTGGGGCAGCGTTGCCGCCATCGGCGGCTGGCCGCGCACGTCGCGCGAATACACGCACGCCCACGTTCTCGACATCGTGTCGCGTCAGAAGTCGCTGAATTTCGATCCCGGCAGCAAGTGGTCGTACAGCAACACGGGCTTCAACCTGTCGGCGATCATCGTGTCGCGAGTCAGCGGCATGCCGTTTGCCGAATTCTCGAAGCAGCGCATCTTCGCCCCGCTCGGGATGACGCGCACGTCATGGCGTGACGATCACACGCGCATCGTGAAGGGCCGCGCGACCGCGTACTCCGAAGTCAACGGCGAGTACCGCATCGAGATGCCGTTCGAGAACGTCCACGGCAATGGCGGACTGCTGACGACCGTGCGGGACTTGCTGACGTGGAACATCAACCTGGCGAGTCCGAAAGTCGGAAACGCGAAGCTGATCGCCGAGATGACCACGGCCGGCAGGTTCAACGACGGCACGCCGCTCGAATACGGCCTCGGGTTTTTCGTGAACGACTACCGCGGCGTGAGGAACGTCTATCACAGCGGTTCCACCGCGGGTTATCGCGCGCACCTCAATCGTTTTCCCGGCGCGATGATCTCCGTCGCCGTTCTATGCAACGGCTCGAACGGCGACGCGACCAGGTCCGCGAATCGCGTCTCGGATATTTTCCTCGGTCCGCGGCTGAAGCCGGCGGCGCCGACGACGCCGAACACCCCGCCGGCGGCCTTGAATCCGCCGCCCTCCGCCGAACAGTTGAACGCGCTCAGCGGCGAATACTGGAGCGACGAAGCCGAGACGATGCTGACCGCTGCCGTCGATCAGGGAGCGCTGGTCTTGAAACGGCGGCCGGACACGGTCATCAGGATGACCGCGATCGCGCCGGACAAGTTCCGTGGATCGATCGGCACCGTCACCTTCATCCGCAATGCGTCGGGCGCCGTCGAAGCGTTGAGCGTGAACCAGGATCGGGTGTGGGATCTGCGCTTTGCCCGGCAAGCCCGCGCATGCTGCTCCTGACCGTCCTGCTCGTTGCCACGCAGAGCGTTCCGGCGATCCTCGACCGCGCGATCGAGGATTTCCGCGCCGGACGCGTCGAGCAATCGCTGCGCGGATTCGATCGCGTTGCGCTGCTGGCGCCGGCGGAAGCGCCCTACCTGTGGCAGCGGGGCATCGCGCAGTATTACTCCGGCAAGTTTCGCGAATGCCGCGACATGTTCGTGTCGCATCGCACGGTGAATCCAGACGACGTGGAAAATGCGGCGTGGCATTTTCTGTGTGTCGCTCGCGCGGAATCTCCGGAGGCGGCCCGCAAGCAGATGCTGCCGGTCGGCCCCGACGCGCGCGTGCCGATGCGCGAGGTCTACCGGATGTTCAAAGGCGAGCTGACGCAGGCGCAGGTGATGAAGGCGGCGGGAACCGATCCTTCCGGCCAGTTCTTCGCTCGTCTTTACATCGGTCTCTACCTCGAAGCCACCGGTAACCGCGACGCCGGCCGCGCGCAGATCGAGATCGCCGCCGACGAT
>DASUSZ010000050.1:0-4982 GCA_036374815.1 Vicinamibacterales bacterium
CCGGAGTGCGGAGATCTGCATGAACGCTACCTCGGGGCGAATGGCGCCTGCTGGCGAAGGCCCATTCCTGCCCCGAGAATAGCAGAATTCCGTTATTTCTTCAGGGTGAAGGTCAGCTCGAGGGTGATTACCACGGCCACGGGTTTCCCGTCTTTTTGGCCGGGTCTGAACTTCCATTGCTTGGCCGCGTCGAGAGCGGCCTGATCCAGTCCGTATACCGTGTCGAGGGATTTGGTGACCTTGGTCTCGGAAATATCGCCCTGTTCGTTAACGACGCACTCCAGCCGCACTGACCCCTGGATCTTCGCCTGCATCGCGGCAGCCGTGTATTGTGGCTTCACTTCCTTCACTACGGACGGCAAGGTGATTCCGGGGCCCGGCCGATAAGGCTTGGATTGCGCCTGGAGCGTGGCGAACATCGGGAAGCGATCGACGGCGGCCGCGGTGATCGCGATGCATGCGGCGAGCGCGATGGCAGCACTGGCTAGGGCGCGACGACGGGACATGGAACCCTCCTCTGCGATGAGCGAAATGCGTTGGCTGAGCGTGCGGCGCCCGATGAACGGCGTGACGCCAATGACGTGCGGCTGCGGATTCGAGAACGCGAGCAGCGCCTCGGCATAGGCGCGGCGATCCCGCGTCGTCAGGATCGTCATCTCGTCGACGACCATCTCCCGGGCGAGCGAGAGTTTCGATGCGATCAATCGCGCGGCGGGGTGGAACCAGAGCAGCGAGCGCCAGATCTCCTCGCCGATCGTGAACAGCCAGTCGCGGCGCTTCACGTGCAACAGCTCGTGACACAGGATCGCGCGCTGTACCGGCGCGGACATCGCGGCGACCGAACGCGGCACCAGCACCAGCGGCCGCCGGACGCCCACCGTCGCGGGACCCTCGAGATCATCCGTCACCATGACGGCGGCCGTGACGCCGAGTGACCGCATCAAATCGTGTGAGATCGGCGCGAGTGAATGATCGGGCACGGCGCGTGCGACGATCGATTGCAGGCGGATCAGGCCGATGCCGAGCCACAGCAGTCTGCCGGCAACGCCTGCGGCCAGGAGCAAGACGATGATCGCGACAAGGTCGAGAGCGGGCGCGGCAGCGGCTCCGTCGACCGGCGCGATCGCGGCGGCGGAG
This sequence comes from Vicinamibacterales bacterium, assembly GCA_036374815.1. Lineage (GTDB taxonomy): Bacteria > Acidobacteriota > Vicinamibacteria > Vicinamibacterales > UBA2999 > 12-FULL-67-14b. The sequence goes on from DASUSZ010000050.1 coordinate 1,138, forward strand.
ATCGATAGCGACAGCAGCTGCAGTTCCGTCGCGGTGACGCCGCGCGGTTGCGCGAGTGGGAGCAGCAGCGCGATCGCCATCACGGTTTGCCAGAAGCGGAGTGAGTGCCGCGGCATGCGCAGGCGCAGCAGCCATGTGGCGGCCAAGGCGACCGTGACCAGCGCGGCAATCTGGATCGCGTAGGCGGCGAGGTTCCAGAGCAGATCGGCCATCAGTCCTCCTTGTCGAGCAGCTTCTGCAGCTCGCGGCGTTCGCGATCGGTCAGGCCTTTTTCCTTCAGCAGGTGCACGAGCAACGGGCGCGCCGAGCCGTCGAAGACGCGGTCGACGAAGTCGCGCACCATCGATTTGACGACCGCCTGCTGCGGACGGACGGGTGAATAGACGTGCGCCTTCTCGCCGGGTATGCGCTTGAGGTGTCCCTTCGCCTCGAGGATGTTCATCATCGTCTGCACCGTGGTGTAGGCGATGTCGCGGCGAGTCTTCAAATCGTCGTAGACCTCGCGCACGGTGGCCTGGCCGCGCGGCCAGATCACCTTCATGATCCCGAGCTCCTGGGCGGTGAGGGTGTCGGACTTCGGACGCATCTACTAATTATTTAGTACTAAGGAATTGGTGGATGTCAAGCGCCCAGCTTTTCCAACCGGCGCGCCGGTGCTAGCGTCGTAGCTGCATGCGATTGTTGCTCGTCACGCTGCTGCTGGCGTCGCAGGGCGCCGGCCCGATTTTTCGCTTCGAGCCCGATGGCTTCTGGCTGAACCTCCACCATTTCCTGTACGTGCTGGGACGAGCGCACAACCAGGCCCCCGACGCCAAGCGCGCGGCCGTCGTCAATGCGCCGGTCGACCAGGAGAACGGTCTCGAGGGACTGAGCCAGCGCGCGCGGCAGGACTGGGAGAGCGCGGTCCGGTATTACGCCGACGGCCCGAGCAAGAAGGACGCGGTGTTCGATCGCGAGCTCATCGCGATCACCAACGCGATGCGTGTGCCGCCCAATGCGACCGCTGAGGCCCTGAAGATCGATCCGGAACTGCGCGCGACGCTGATCCGCGCGTCGCCGATCTATCGATCGGCGTGGTGGCCGAAGCATCAGCAGGAAAATCACGAACGGGCCCGCGACTTCGCGCGGCAGCTCGAACAACACGGCGCCAGAGTGCGCGACTACATTACCCGCGCCTACCAGCTCGATTGGCCCAGGGAAGGATTTCTCGTCAACATCAGCGGCTACACGAACTGGGCCGGCGCCTACTCAACGGACGATGACCTGATTGTGATCGCGAGCCTCGATCAAGGCGGCGCCGGATCGTTCGGCCTCGAGTCGATGTTCCACGAGGCGATGCATCAGTGGGATCAACCGGTGCTGGCGCGCCTGTCGCGTCTCGCGAAGGCACACAACACGCCGCAGCCGCGGGAGGGCATCACGCACGCGTTGATCTGGTATACGGCCGCTGAAGCCGTCAAGAGCGTGGTTCCCTCGCACACGGGTCTTGCGGAGCGCGGCGGCATGTGGAGGCAGAAAGGACTCGGCAGCTTCAAGGCCGCGCTCGACGCGCACTGGCAGCCGTATCTCGACGGCACAGGCACCTTAGACGAGGCGCTCGTCGGGCTCCTGAAGTCGTAGCGCGATCGCAGCCCCCACCACAAGGATTGCGGCGAGCGTCAACAGACCCGCGGTGAAGCCGCCGCTGTAATCGCGGATCCACCCGACGAGATACGGGCCCACGAAGCCGCCAAGGTTGCCGATCGAATTCACGATCGCAATGCCGCCGGCGGCAGCGGTGCCGCGCAGAAACGCGGTCGGCATGGCCCAGAACGGACCGAGCGTTCCCCAGATGCCGAACGCGGCGATCGAGAGCGTCGCCAGCGCGAAGGCGGGGGTCGGCGGCGCGAGCACGGTCAGAACAAAACCCGCCGCGCCGATCAGGCATGGACCGGCGACGTGCCACCTCCGCTCACCGGTGGCATCGGAGTGCGATCCAATCACGACGAGTCCGCTCGTCGCGGCAATGTAGGGAATCGCCGACAGCAGCACCACCATGGGCGCGCTGTAACTGCTGCCCGACTGCAGGATCTGCGGCAGCCAGAACGTCACGCCGTAAAACGCAATCACGATACAGAAATAGGGGAGCGAGACCAGCCACAGGCGCGCGCTGGTGACGGCCTGGCGCAGGGTGACGTGCGCGTTGGCCGTCTGCGCTTGTTCGGCCGCCATTTCCTTCGCGAGCCAGTCCCGTTCCTCGGCGGTCAGCCATTTCGCCTCGGCCGGCTGCTCGGTCATGAATGTGAGCACCAGCGGCACGAGCAGGATCGCGGGCAGGCCCTCGATCAGGAACAGCCACTGCCAGCCGTGCAGCCCCCACACGCCATCGAGCCGGAGCAGCGCGCTCGAAATCGGCGCGCCGATCACGCCGGCCATCGCCGTCGCGGTCATGAACAGGCCCACCGCCCGCGCACGCTCACGCTGCGGGAACCAGTGCGTGAGATACAGGATGATGCCCGGAAAAAATCCGGCCTCTGCCACACCCAAGAGGAAGCGCAGCACGTAGAAGGACGTCTCGCTGTTGACGAACATCATCGCCGTCGAGAAGATGCCCCACGTAAACATGATGCGCGCAATCCAGACGCGCACGCCGACACGCGCCAGGATCAGGTTGCTCGGCAGCTCGAACAGCGTGTAGCTGAGAAAGAAGATGCCGGAGCCAAGGCCATACACCGCGTTGCTGAACCCGAGGTCCGCGCTCATGTTGATGCCGGCAAAGCCGACGTTCACGCGATCGAGGTAGGCGACGATGTAGAGCAAAAATAAGAAGGGGATCAGCCGCCAGCGCACCTTACGGAGGGCGGATTCTGCGATCGCGTCAGCCACGTCTGTGCAGATTCTGCATCAAAAAGCCATGTTGCGACCTCAGTCTTGGAGACAAATCGCGGAACCTGCTACTTGATCGCGCCGTAGACTCATTTCATGGATCGTCTGCTGCAGGATCTGCGATTTGCCGGCCGGCTCCTCTGGAAGGACCGCAATTTCTCCATCACCACTATCGCCACCCTGGCACTGTGCCTGGCGGCCAACGTCGCGATCTTTGCCGTCGTCAACGGCGTGCTGCTGAAGCCGCTGCCGTTCGACGAGCCGGACCGCCTGGTGCGGCTGTTCAATAAATATCCCGGCGCAGGCGTCGATGCCGGCGGCTCGAACGGCGTCCCTGACTACTTCGACCGCCGGCGCGACATGCCCGCGATCGAAGAGCAGGCGCTGTTCCGCGAGGCCGGCGTCACGGTGAGCGGCAGCGGGCTGAGCGAGGCCGAGCGCATCCAGGGCATGCAGGTCACCACGACCTTCTTTCCCGTTCTCCGCGTCCAGCCCTATCGCGGGCAGTTCTTCAGCGACGCGCACGGCGAGCTCGGGCAGGAACGAGTCGTCGTTCTTACGCACGGCTTGTGGCAGCGGCTGTATGGCGGGCGCGATGATGCGATCGGACAGGATCTTCGGCTCGGCGGGGAGCCGTACAAGATCATCGGCGTCTTGCCGCCTGGATTCGTCTTCCTGAATCCCGACGTTCAGTTGTTCCGGCCCGCGGCGTTCACGGCGCGCGAGAAATCAGACGAATCGCGTCACAGCAACAACTGGCAGCACTTCGGGCGCCTCAAGCCCGGCGCCACCGTCGAGCAGGCGCAGAGCCAGCTCGATGCGATCAACGCCGCGAACTTCGAGCGCTTTCCGCAGTGGCAGGAGATCCTGAAGAACGTCCGCTTCAGCAGCGAGGTCGTCGACTTTCAAACCAACTTGATCGGTGAGCGGCGCGCCACGTTGACGATGCTATGGGGCGGCGCGATCTTCGTGCTGTTGAT
>DASUSZ010000051.1:0-3362 GCA_036374815.1 Vicinamibacterales bacterium
GCGCAACAAGCGTTCAGCGCCGCTTGCACACGCGTCGACGCCTACGCGCGATCGCTCGAGGACCTCGCCAAGCCGGCGGAAGGTTACCGCTTCATCACCGCCGAATGGATCCATGCACGGCACAACGGATATGTCCTGACGATGACAATCCCTCCGGGCGCAGCGGTCGAGGGCGTCAGCTGTAACGGACTGCCTTTGGTGTCGCGTTATTTCGTCGAAACACATCCCGAGGATCCCGCGACCGGATGGCGCTCGTATGCGATCGACGAGCGCGGAACCTTGTATTCGAGCGACAAGCCAATCGCACCGGGAATGCAGGGCGCACAGCCAGACTTCTAGTTGCGACTACGCCGGCCCGACACGAACCTGCTTTCCGAGACGGCGGCCCTCCAATGATGCTCGGTCCCGACACGGATGCCGATCCGTTGACTCCACACGATCTGCGGCTGCCTGATTCCGCGATCGTGAATCGTCAATGGCCCTCGCTGAAGCGGGCGCCGGTTGTCTTCGAGCGTGATGCCCATCGCGCGACAGAGGTTGCCGGGGCCGCGACACAGCTCGTGATCGACGACCGGCGGCTTGCCTTTTCGCCACTTCGCCGTGGCGCGGCGGCGGCGCATCAACTCCAGGCCTTCGAGCGGTTCCAGCGCGCGAATCAGGACGGCCGCCGGACTGCCCTCTTCTTCCGTCACGCAATTCATCATGTCGTGGAGGCCGTAGTTCAAATACACATACGCGCGGCCGGGCGGACCATAGAGCGGCGCGTTGCGCACCGTCGGGCCCGGCGCCGCGTGACAGGCCGGATCGTCCTCGCCGATGTAGGCCTCGACCTCGACGATCGCCCCGGAGGTCGTTCCCTCTTTCGATTTGTAGACGAGCACCTTCCCGATGAGATCGCGTGCGACGTCGAGCGTGGGACGTCGGTAGAAATCGACCGGAAGAATCACGGCGCTTATTGAGGTACAGCGACGCCGAGCTCGACGAGATAGCCGCGCGCCTGGTCGCGGCGCGAGCGATCGTCGAGCGCATTGCGGATTCCCGTGATCGACCCGTCGCGCAGCATTCGCTCGCGCGCGAACAACACGGCGAGCGCGGTCGCATCGCGGCCGTCCGCCCAGCGATCGGTAGTCAGCTCGCGGACGATCGGAATGATCGATGCGTCGCCGATACGCGTCAGCGCCTCGAGCGCGCCGCCGGCGAGGGCGCGGCGGTTGCGATCGCGATAATAGCGATAGCGCTCGGTGAGCGATCGTGTGGCGCCGACTTCGCGCAGCTGGCCGAGCGCGTCCATCGCCACCAGCTGATCGACCTCGTCGTCCGTATTGAGCAGCGCGTAGAGCGCGTCGATCAGCCCCGGCGGCGGCGCGGGCGGCGCCACGGCAGGATCGAACGACACCGCAAACACCCGGCCCGCCACGCGCGCGCCGGCAATCCGCGATCGGCGATCGGCAGCGCCGACCATCGCGACGAGCGCCTGGCCGGCGGCGGCGAGCTCCTGCGGCGTCGCCGCACGACCCGATCGCCCCGCCAGGATGCCGAACGCATATGCGGCGTCAATCCGATCGTGGCCGAGAGAACTTGTCAGCAGGGCCAGCGGTGTCGCAAACGAGCCGGGAGTGACGGCGACAGCCGGGAGCGCGTAGGCGTCGAAGGCGGTTTCGAGTCCGCCCTGCACGACGACCCCGTGACGCTGTAACAGGTCAACGAGCGTCGACTGGGCCGGCGCCGCGGACGCAGCAATGGCGAGGAAGGCAAGGCCGAAGCCCGCCGTGCGCACACTTTGAATCATTCGTTAACGGGCAACTGTCTGGAGAAGCTTCCCAGAAGATAACACTTCGCGAATGTACTTGCCCGTGTGTGAGTTCGGATTATGCGCGACTTGCTCTGGCGTCGCCATCGCGAGCACGCGGCCGCCGTCCTCGCCGCCTTCCGGCCCAAGGTCGATGATCCAGTCCGCGACCTTGATCACGTCGAGGTTGTGCTCGATGACGACGAGGGTGTGGCCGGCTTCGAGCAGCTTGCGGAATGCGGCCAGCAGCTTCGCGATGTCGTCGAAGTGGAGGCCCGTGGTCGGCTCATCGAGGATGTACAGCAGCCGCTCGCCCGCGTGCGACGAGAGGTGCGCGGCGATCTTGATGCGCTGCGCCTCGCCACCAGAGAGCGTGGTTGCCGGCTGGCCGAGGCGCAGGTAGCCGAGGCCGATCTCATCCAGCACCTGCAAACGACGCAGCACCTTCGGCGTGCTCGCGAAGAAGGTCAGCGCTTCGCGCACCGTCATGTCGAGCACCTGCGTCACGTTCTTGCCGCGATACTTGACCTCGAGCACCTGCTGCTTGAAGCGCCGTCCGTCGCACTGCTCGCACGGCACGAACACGTCGGCGAGGAACTGCATCTCGACGCGCACTTCGCCTTCGCCCTGGCAGGCCTCGCAGCGGCCGCCCGGCACGTTGAACGAGAAGTGGCTTGCCGTCAGCCCGCGCGACTTCGCGTCCTTGGTCGCGGCAAACAGCTCGCGAATCGGATCGAACGCCTTGAGATAGGTCACCGGATTGGAACGAGGCGTGCGGCCGATCGGCGTCTGATCGACGAGCACCACATCGCTGACGAACTCGTGCCCTTCCAGCCGCTGATGCGCGCCGACCTTGCGGTCCCAATCGCCCTTCGCGCGCTTCAGCGCGGCGTAGAGCACGTCGTGCACGAGGGTCGACTTGCCCGAGCCGCTCACGCCCGTCACGCAGGTCAGCGTGTTGAGCGGGATCTCGATATCGACGCCCTTGAGATTGTGCTCGGTCGCGCCAAACAGCTTGATGCGCTGCGAGGTGCCCTTGCGCCGCTGCGGCGGCACCGCGATGCTCAGCTCGCCGCGCAGGTACTTCGCCGTCAACGATCGCGGCTCGTTGGTCAGGCCCTGCAGCGTGCCGGAATACACCACGCGCCCGCCGTGCTCGCCGGCGCCGAGTCCCATGTCCACGAGATGGTCCGCGACGGCAATCATGTCGGCATCGTGCTCGACGACGATCACGGTGTTGCCCTGGTCGCGGAGCTGGCGCAGGATCGCGATCAAGCGCTCGTTGTCGCGGGTGTGCAGGCCGATCGACGGCTCGTCGAGCACATACAAGGTGCCGACCAGCGCCGAACCGAGCGACGTGGCGAGGTTGATGCGCTGCGCTTCGCCGCCGGACAGCGTCGACGACAATCGATCGAGCGTCAGGTAATCCAGACCCACGTCGCGCAGGAAACCGAGCCGCCGCTGAATTTCCTTCAGCACCTTGTCGGCGATCGCCGCTTCTTTCTCGGTCAGCTGGAGATCGGCGAAGAACTTCTCGGCTTCACGCACGGTGCGCGCCGAGGCCTTGTCGATG
>DASUSZ010000052.1:0-3049 GCA_036374815.1 Vicinamibacterales bacterium
GCCGAGCAGCGCGCCCTCGAGCGCGCCCGATACGGTGCCGGAATAGGTGATGTCGTCGCCGAGATTCCAGCCCTTGTTGATGCCCGACACCACGAGGTCGGGTACGCGCTTGAGAATGATCGCCGTGGCAAGGTTGACGCAATCGGTCGGCGTGCCGTCAACGGCGTAAACGCCGTCGCGCACGGTTTCGATGCGCAGCGGGCGCCGCAGCGTCAGCGCATGGCCGATCGCGCTCGCTTCCTGGTGCGGCGCCACGACGATGACGTCGCCGAGCGGCCGCATCGCATCGGCGAGCGCATGGATACCTTCCGACGTAACACCGTCGTCATTCGTGACCAGAATAAGGGGCATGGAATCCATCGATCTTATCGCATTGACCCATCTGTAATTCCTCAGGAACACTTCAGCCGTCTCAGCCGTAACCTTCTATAATCTCGCACATGGAATGGTGGCTCTGGATTGCCGTCGGCCTTGCCCTTACCGTGGCCGAACTCGCGACGCCGAGCGGCTTCTTCATCATCTTCTTCGGCCTCGCCGCGTTGACCGTCGGCATCCTGACCGGCCTCGACATGGCCGGCGACACCGCCGTGCAATGGCTGTTCTTCAGCGTCCTGTCGATTGCGTATGTGCTCGTCTTCCGAGGCCGCCTGCAGCGCAAGGTGTCGATGCCGGAAGCACGCGACGTGGACTCGCTCATCGGCGTGCTGGCCATCGTCCAGGAACGGCTGCTGCCGGGCGTGGTCGGCAAGGTCGAAGTGCGCGGCTCGATGTGGAGCGCGCGCAACGCCAGCAGCGTCACGCTCGACGCCGGCCAGCGCGCCCGCGTCGCCACGGTTGACGGTCTCACACTAACGGTCGTTCCCGAGTAGGAGCACAGATGGAAATCGGTTTCGTCACGATCTTCATGGCGCTGGTCGTTCTGTTCGTGTTGTGGCGTACGGCGATCGTCGTGCCGCAGCAAAGCGCCTACGTGGTGGAGCGTCTCGGCCGGTATGCCGGCACGCTCGACGCCGGCTTTCACGTCCTCGTGCCCTTCGTCGACGTCATCCGCTATCGCCACTCATTGAAGGAAATGGCGCTCGACATCCCGGCACAGGTCTGCATCACGCGCGACAACGTGCAGGTGCAGGTCGACGGCGTGCTGTATCTGAAGGTGCTCAATCCGGAACGCACGTCGTACGGCATCTCCGACTACATCTTCGCCATCTCGCAGCTGGCGCAGACGACGCTGCGCAGCGAAGTCGGCAAGATCGATCTCGATCGCACGTTCGAGGAGCGCACCAACATCAACACCGCGGTCGTCGCCGAGCTCGACAAGGCGACCGAGCCCTGGGGCGTGAAGGTGTTGCGCTACGAGATCAAGAACATCACGCCGCCGGCCGACGTCCTCGCGGCGATGGAAAAGCAGATGCGCGCCGAGCGCGAGAAGCGCGCGGTGATCCTGACCTCCGAGGGCCAGCGCGACGCCGCGATCAACACCGCGGAAGGCGAGAAGCAGCAGACGATCAAGGCGTCGGAAGCGCGGAAACAGCAGCAGATCAACGAGGCCGAAGGCCAGGCCGCCGCCATCCTTGCCGTGGCCACCGCCACCGCCGAAGGCATCCGCCGCGTCGCCTAAGCGACGCGCATGCCCGGCGGCGCCGAAGCGATTCAGTTGAAGGTGGCCGAACAATACATCAGCGAGTTCGGCAAGGTGATTCAGAACGCCGACACGATCATCCTGCCGTCGAACGTGGCTGATGTTGCGTCAATGATCACCACGGCCATGAACGTCGTGGGACACGCGAAGAAACCGTGAGGGCTTAAGGGCCTGAGGGCTTGAGGGCTTGAAAAGCCAGTAACAGCGCGGCGATCAAAGCTAATGCAGCGCCGGTGAGAAAGGCCACCGGCGCGCCGAAGAACTGCCACAACAGCCCAAAGAAAATTCCGGCGGCGAGCGCGCCGAATCCCTGCACCGCTGCGTGCCAGCCGAACGCCGTCGCGCGCAGGTCGTCCGGAGTGAGATCCGCGACGAGCGCCTTCTCACTCCCCTCCACGGCTGCCGCATACGTGCTGTAGAACAGGAACCACGCAATCAACGCGGTCGTGCTTTCACTGAACGCAAAGCCTGCGTACACGATGGCGTAAATGACCCAGCCGCTGATGATCAACGTGCGGCGTCCAAATCGATCCGAGAGGATCCCGCCGCGCATCGTGATTAGCGCTTTGATCGCATGCTGCGCGCTCCACAACATCGTCAACCCGATTAGCGGGACACCGGCCTGAGAGAGCTGTAGCAACAGGAACGCGTCGGAGGAATTGCCGAGCGTAAAGATGGCGAGTATCCAGAGATACTTCTTTAAAGGGCCTGGCAACCGGCCCTTTGGACCCCCTGGAACCCTTGGAACCTCTGGAACCTTTGGTGGCGCCTGTTCAGGTACGCGCGTTAGCGTCAGAACTGCCAGCGCACCCGGAATGATCGTGAGCGCGAACAGCAGGCGATAATTCTCGGGCGCAAAGTACAGGAACACCGTGGCCAGTGCAGGACCAATCGCAGCGCCGGCGTGATCCATCGCCCAGTGGTAGCCAAACACGCGGCCGCGTTCGCCCGGCGGGGCAAGCGACGCCAGCATCGCGTCTCTCGGCGCGCCGCGCAGCCCCTTCCCCACTCGATCGACGACGCGAATCAGGAAGACGTGCGTCCACGTGGTGGTGATGGCCATGAACGGCCGGACCAGCGACGACAGCGAATACCCGAGCAGCACGATCGGCTTGCGGACGCCGGCGCGATCCGACCAACGGCCCGATACGATTTTGAGCGCGCTGCTGGTCGCGTCCGCTGCGCCTTCGACGATGCCGAGCGCGACCGGCGGGCCGCCGAGGACTTGCGTGATGAAAACAGGAAGGAGCGGGTAGACCGCCTCCGTCGCCGCGTCGGTGAGGAGGCTGACCCACCCGAGAAGTCGAACCGGTTTAGGAAGTGGGCTTCCCAACTAGTTCATCAGCTATCGAATTAGCGCCGTACACCTTTCGCAGCGCTTCGAGCATGCCGCGCGCGTCAACGGCCACC
>DASUSZ010000053.1:0-9538 GCA_036374815.1 Vicinamibacterales bacterium
CTTGTAGTGATCGACGAAGCCGCCATTGGCGTAATCCATCTCGCTCTTGCGCGGGAACGTCGTCAAGATGCTGAGACCCGGTACGCCGAGCGTGTCCCAGGAGAGGTGGCAACGCAGGCACTGCGAATCGCGCGCGAACGTGGCCTGCTGCACGGGGGTCTGGTGAATCGAGTAGAAGATCGACCCCATCACCGGGTCCTGCGCCGTCACTTCGATCAACCCGCCGCCGCGGATGTATCCGACCGAGACGCTGTCGTTGAAGTAGATCGCGCGCGGGTTGTCCATCTTGATGTGCTGCGCCTGCAGGCTGGTCTGCGTGTAGACCATCACCTGCGATTCAACGGGCACGTCGAGCAGCTCGAGCACGGATTTCAGGTAGCCGGTCTTCTCGTCGAACACCAGCTTCGCCGCGCCACCGCGCAGCTTCGCGTTCAGCTGATCGACAACGGTGGTGGTGTCGGACGTGAGGTATTTGATCGACGGGTGATTGATGGACTGATCGAACGCGCCCGAGCGGCGCTGCTGGGCAACGCTAACCGCGACCGTGGACGACAATGCCACGGCGCCGGCGATCAGGAAAAGGCGCGGGAACACACCACCAGTTTATCAGGCGGTACGGGCTACCCCCCGAACCAGCTGGGGATCGGCATGTCGGCCATGGTGCGGAGGCCGGGCGTGACGCGCAGGATTTTCGGGATGCTGTTGACGGTGATCGATGCGGTCGCGACGTCGCCGTGCAGGCCGCCGATCACTTTCGACGTCACCCGCGGGTTGCCTTCGATGGTCACCGCATCGTACGACTCGGGCGCGCCGAGGTACGCCTCCATGTGCAGCGTGATCACGGCCTTGCCCTTCGAGTAGCCGATGCCGTCCTGGATGATGCCGCACACGTAGCCGGGATCGACCGCGATCAACTCGCTCTCGACGCCCTTGTCGGCGATCTTCGGCTGGATCTCGTCGGTGACCTTATCGAGCTTCCACCCCATCGCATCGGCAATCATCGTCACGCTCTCGGCCAGGCCGACGTGACGGACGCTGCCGTCCTTGACCTTCTGCGCGAACTGCTCGGTGTTGAGGCCAGAGCCGATCTTCTGCTGGAACGGCAGGCGGCGCGAGCGCGCGTCCTGGATGCGATCGACGCGGATGCTGTCGACGCGCTCGCAGATGCCGGTCAGCGTAATCGGCAGCGCATCCATCGCGAAGCCGGGATTGACGCCGGTGCCGACGACGGCGACCTTGGCCTTTTTGGCGAGGGCATCGATCTTCTTCGCGAGCGCGCGGTTCTTGCCGACGGGATACGACAGCTCCTCGGTGGTCGAGACGATCGCCACCTTCTTTTTGAGGACGCCTTCGATCTGCGGCATCACCTTCTTGAGCGACGAGCTGGTGCACAGCACCGCGACGTCGGGCTTGCCGCTCTTGATCGCGCCGTTGGCGTCGTTGGTGACGCGCACCTTGAGCTTCCGGCCGAGGCCGATCACGTCGCCGAGATCGAGGCCGATCTTGGCGCGGTCGATGTCGACGGCGCCGACGATCTGAAAACCTTTGCGTGAAACGATCTGACGCGTAACCGCAGCACCGATCGGACCCAGGCCGTACATCAAGACTCTAATCGCCATACAAGACTCAGAAGTATATCGGATACGATGCAAGGTGGTGGCAGACAGGAAACGACTCCGCCGACACGCCCTGAAACTCGCGGCGCTGGTTGCCGCCGTCCTGCACATTAATGCGCCGACATCGGCGCGGACGCAGCCGTCAGCCCTTCAGCCTCCGGCCGGCGCGGAGCCCGTGACCATCCCGGCACCGGCCGCCGCGGTCTCGCCGCGGACCGCCAGCTACGACATCGACGTCACCCTCGATCCGGCGGCGCGCACCCTGACCGGCAGCGAGCTGATTACCTGGCAGAACCAGGGCTCGATTGCGGCGTATTCCATCCGCCTGCACCTGTATTGGAACGCCTTCCGCAACACCAACTCGACGTGGCTGAAACAGCTGGCCATGGCCGGCGAAATGCCCTTCGCGAACGCATCGCCCGACGACTTCGGCTACATCGACGTCACCAAAATCTCGATCGTCAATCCCGACGGCAGCGATCGCGTCGACCTGACGAACGACCTGCGCTTCATTTCGCCCGACGATCAGAACGCGGACGATCGCACCCTGGCGGCCGCCACGCTCGTCGACCCGATTCAGCCGGGACAAACGCTGCAGCTGCGCATCACGTGGACAGGCCGGTTCCCTCGCAACTTCGATCGCACGGGCGCAATCGGCAACTACTTCTTCGTGTCGCAGTGGTTCCCGAAGCTCGGCGTGTTCGACCAGGGCTGGACGGCGCACCAGTTTTTCGCCAACTCGGAATTCTTCTCGGACTTCGGCACCTACGACGTGCGGATGACGGTGCCGAAGGGATGGATCGTCGGCGCGACCGGCGTGGAACAATCGCGCACCGATTCAGGCGATCAGACCACGCATCGCTACACGCAAAGCGACGTGCACGACTTCGCGTGGACGACGAGTCCGGATTTCATCGAGAAGCGGCAGCAGTTCACCCTGCCGGGCCGCGCGCCGGTGCAGATTCGTTTGCTGATTCAGCCGGAACATGAGTACCTGGCCGATCGCCATTTCGCCGCGGCCACGGCGTCGCTGCAGTATTTCGGGCAATGGTACGGGGCGTATCCGTATCCGACGCTGACGATCGTCGATCCCGCGTGGCAAAGCCAGTCGGCGGGGATGGAGTATCCGACGCTCTTCACCGCCGGCACCAGGTGGCTGTCGCCGCGCCAGAGCAACGATCCCGAGTACGTGGTGATTCACGAGGCCGCCCACCAGTTCTGGTACGGCATCGTCGCCAACAACGAGGTCGAGCACGCATGGCTCGACGAAGGCATCTCCGAGTTCAGCGATTCGCGCCTGCAATGGGAAGCGTTCCAGCCGAACTACCTGGTGGAGCGGTTCTTCGGCGATTTCATCCCGTGGCAGTACCGCGACATCCCGCTGCAGCGCGCCACCGACACCAACTACATGAACGCGTATCGCCGCGCGCCGGATCGCGATTCGATCTCGGTGCCGACGGCGATGCTGTGGCCGGGCACGCACCAGAACATGTCGTACCACAAGGCGGCGTTGATGCTGCACACGCTCGAGCGGATGTACACGTGGGAGGTGCTGCAGAAGGCGCTCGGGATTTTCTTCGCGCGATCGAAGTTCAAGCATCCGACCCCGGGCGATTTCTTCACGGTGCTCGACGAGGTGACCGGAAAGGATCACAAGTGGTTCATCGACCAGGTTTACAACAGCTCGAACACCTTTGATTATTCGATCGAATCGCTGGTAAGTGAAAAGCCCGTCTCGCGCGGTCTCGGCGGCGAGAACACGAAGCCCTTGCGCGCTCAAGAGGACACGGCGGGCGGCACGTTCCGCACCACCGTCGTGGCACGGCGGCTGGAGGCCGGACAATTTCCCGTGGACGTTCTCGTCACGTTCGAAAACGGCGAGCAGGCGCGCGAGAAGTGGAACGGCCAGGGAAGATGGGCGGTGTTCACCTACGACAAGCCGGTGCGCGCGCGGTCGGCGCAGATCGATCCGGAACGCGTGCTGCTGCTCGACACCAACTACACCAATAACAGCGCGACGCTGGAGCCGCAGTCGGAACGCGCGGCGACGAAGTGGTCGCTGCGCTGGATGGTGTGGCTGCAGGACCTGATGATGACGTGGGCGTTCATCGTATGAGCGGGGTTACGGGCCTGCGGGCTACGGGCTTACGGGCTGCAGCATGCTGAGTTCCTTTCTCGATGGCGTGAATCGCGTCAAGAACGCGCCGGCGCTGGTGCTCGGTGTGTGGCTGTCGACCCTGCTGCTCGCGCTGCCGCTGGCAATCGTGCTGCAGCAGATGCTGGGCGAGCACCTGGGCGCGAGTCTCGCTGCGCAGGCGGCTGCCGACGGCGTGAACTACGACTGGTGGAACGAGTTCCTGGCGCAGACGTCGGGCCTCGGCGCGACGTTCGTGCCGTCGATCATCGGGTTTGCGGCAGTGATGAACAACATCGCCACGGTCGCGGACAAACCGCAGATCCCCACCGTCATCGGCTTCGTGGTGATCGCCTTCCAGGTGGTGTCGCTGTTTCTCGCCGGCGGCATTCTCGATCGGCTCGCGCGCGATCGCGCGCTTGGCGCGGGCGCGTTTTTTTCGGCGTGCGGCGTCTACTTCGTTCGATTCATGCGCCTCGGCGTGATGATGGCGGTGGCCTACTGGGCGCTGTTCGGTCCGTATCACTCGTGGCTGTTCGACGCGCTCTACCCGGCGCTGATCGCGGACATCACGGTGGAACGCACCGCGTTCTTCATTCGTCTCGCCCTCTACGCGGCCTTCGCTGTGCCGCTGTTTGCCGCCAACATGCTGTTCGATTACGCGAAGATCCGGGCGGTCGTCGAGGATCGGCGCAGCATGATCGGCGCGGTCGCGGCAAGCTGGCGATTCATCAGACGGCAGCCGCTGGTCGTTTCCGGGCTCTACGCGACCAATGCCCTCGTGTTCCTGCTGGTGATTGGCTTGTATTACCTGCTTGCGCCCGATGGCAGGGCCGACACGCTGGCCTTCGCGATCGGCCAGTTCTACATCGTGTTGCGCGTGATCGTCCGGCTGCTGTTCGCCGCGTCGCAGACGGCGCTCTTCCAGGGACGATTAGCGCACGCGGGATACGTGGCGCGGCCGATCGCGAAATGGCCGGATTCGCCCGCAGCCGAGGCGATCGGGCCACGCTGAGCCGGGAGCCGAGAGCCGGGAACCGGGAGCCGGGAGCCGGGAGCCGTCAAAGCGCATCGGCGCCGGCGGCCGCCGTGGCGGCGTGGCGCAGTTTCTCTCTCGCATCGATCGCCGTCGCGCGTAGTAGCGGGTCGGCGTCGCCCGCCCATTGATCGAGCCTCGGCGCAAAGCGCGTCAATCGCATTTCGCCCATCGCATACGCCGCGCACGCGCGCAGCCATGGATCTTCGCTGAGCGCCATCACCTCGATGGCCTCTTCGCGATCGCCGAGCGCCGAGCCGAGCATCCGGTTCGCGGTGACGATGCGGTTCTCGATCGACACATCGCGGTCGAACAGCGGAATGATGACCTGCCGCACCTCGGGAGGCAGCACCGAGTCCATGAACTCGACGGCGTTATCGTGCACCACCGGATCGGCGGACTGCAGGCTGACGTAGGCGCTGTGCATGTCGTACTGCGGATAGAGAATCTTCAGCAGGCGGAAGATGCGCTCCGCCTCCTTTTCCATCGATTCCTTGAGGCCGTGCTCGATCGGGCTTGCCGCCTGCTCGTCGAGCGCCCCGCCGAGGGTGCCGAGCACCTGATACGAGCGGTAATGCCCCATGATCTCCGCGGCCAGCACGGACTCGATCAGCTTGCGGTCCGTCTGCCGATCGGGGTGCGCCTGGCCGAGGCGATTGAGCGCCGCAATCGTGTGATAGCGCAGCACCACGTCGCGATCGAGCACGCTTTCGACCAGCACTGCCTGTGCGGCGCGCGAGCCGATCGCTTCGAGGACGCGCGGGATCTCGCGCCGCACCTCCGACCGCATCGAATCGTCGACAAGATAGTCGCGCAGCGTGCCGACGACGCGATCGCCGAACGCCGACAACGCGGTGACGATCGATTCGTTCAGCGCGGGCTCGGCGAGGCGATCGATCAGATCGCCGATCAACGACCGCTTCTTGTGCACGCCGACCGCGGCAATCGCCGCCGTCGCCACCTCGACATCCTCGTCGTCGACCAGGGCGCGCAGCTCGCGATCGAAAGCGTCCGGCAGGATCGACATCAGCCGCGCCGCTTCGAGGCGCGCGCGCTTGCCGTGCTCGCCGGCTTCCTCGATCATTTTCGAGACCAGCAGCTTGGCGGCGTCGATGTTCTGCGTGCGCCCCGGACGCGCCAGGAAGGCGACGATCGCCGCCTGGATCGAAAAATCCTCGAAGTCACCCAGCCCCTCGATGCGCTGCAGCGGATCGGTCGCGTCGAACTCGGTGAGATACAGCAGCGCCTCGGTGCGGACACCAAGGTCGGGGTCTCTGACCAATTCTTCGATCTGGTCCTTCACCGACGCGTCGCCGGCCCTCGCCAGCAAGCGAATCGCCTGCTGGCGAATGGCCGCGTCCGCGTGATTGAGCAGTCCCCTGACCGCCGGGTGGACCTTGCGATCGTGCGCAAGCTCGAACAGGCTCAGCGCGTAGGCAATTTCCTTCGGCGTGCCCTTCAGGCGCGACGTGATCAGCGAGGTGGTATCGCGATCGAGCACCGGCATCGAGGCGCGCTCGGAGTCGACACGGTGCTGGTGGATGCTCTCGCGCAGGTTCTCGATGTACTGGTTGCGAGCCACATACGCGGCCGCAATCCACATCGCGAGGAAGACGATGGCGATCGCCGACATGTTGACCGGCGACACGCCGAGTCCGGCCGCGAACACCAGTATGACGAGGCCGCCGGCGGCGTCGCCAAGGCGATACACCACCGTGTCGATGAACGACTTGACGCGGAAGGTGTGCGCGGCGGGCACGGGCAGGTACAACAGTTCGACCGTCGCCTTGTCGATCGAGTAGCGAAGCACTTGATCGCTCGCCTTCAACGCGGCCGCGGCGACCAGCGTGCCGAGCACCAACACGCCCATCGATCCCATCAGCATCGCGGTCGGGACGATGAAGAGGGCCGGGCCGACGCCGACGGTGCGCAGCACGCGTGAGGTCAGCACCAGCTGCAGCAGCAGCGACATCAGGCCGGCGATCATGTTGAAGGTGCCGAAGAACATTGCCAGTTCGTCGGTCGCCGGCACCGCGGCTTTGGCGATCGCCTTGAACTGCCACCCGGCAATCGTCGTCGTCAGGGCGGCGATCAGGATCAACGCCGCGATCGACTTGAGATACGCCGATTCACGAATCAGCCGCATCGCGCCCCAGAGCGGGAAACGATCGCGCACGTGGCCCGAGGCGGGCGTGTCGTTGCCGACGTAGTCCGGGCGCTCGCGCCAGATCTCGACGACGATCAGCGCGCAGGTGAAGAGCGCCAGCGCGACGAAGGCCAGCATCGCCTCGGTGCCGAACCGGGACACGCCCGCGCGCGTGGCGAAGCCGCCGACGATCCAGCCGAGAATCGCGCCGCTGCCGATGAAGCCGAAGGATCGCTTCGCCTCCCTCGTCGTCAACACGTAGTTGGCGAGCGTCCACACTTGCGACGGCGCCAGCACCGAGAAGACGCCGACCCAGATGTAGATCAGCACGAACTGCGCGCCGGATTCGTCGGCCGACAGCACCGCCCACAGCCAGAAGATCAGCGAGTTGAGCGCGAAGAAGATCAGGCTGCCCACCTGCAGGTTGCGCAGGTTGGTGCGGTGGCCGAACCAGATGTAGAGGCTGGCGGCGACGCCGACGAGGACGGCGATCGCAATGTCGACGTACGGGAGATCGGTCGGCTGGTAGCGATCGAGGAACAGCGCGTCGCGCGCCGCCTTGCTGGCGACGGCCGACGCGGTGGTCAGGAAGAGATACGCAAAGATCGGAAACGCCCGGCGGAGCTCCCGGCCGGTGAGCCCCAAAACACGTTCCGCCAGCGTGATCACGGGATAAGATTCTCACACCTCAGCCATGCCCGAACGCCCGTCTTTGACCGCCCGACTGCTGCGCCCGGTCGTCCAGCTGCGCGACGGCGAGTCGACCACGGCGCTGCTGATGTTCCTGTACTCGTTCCTGGCGATGACGAGCTACAACATCATCAAGCCGATCACGCGATCGGAGTTCATCGCCAGCCTCGGCGCCGACAATCTTCCGTACGTGCAGTTCGCCGCCGGCGTGGTGATCGGCTTCCTGATGCAGGGCTACAGCTTCGTGATGCGCGCGGTGCCGCGGCGCCGCACGATCCCGGTGACGCAGGCGGGCATGGCGGCGATCCTGGTGCTGTTCTGGTTCCTGTTCGTGACGATTGGCGCGGACTGGATCGCGGTCGCGTTCTACATCTTCGCGTTGATCCTCGCGGTGCTGCTGATCAGCCAGTTCTGGACGCTGGCCAACGACATTTACGATCCGCGCCAGGCCAAGCGCGTGTTTGGCTTCATCGGCGGCGGCGCGAGTCTCGGCGGCGCCACCGGGGCGGCGATGACGGCGTTCCTGGTGGAAAACCTCGGCGCCAAGACCATGCTGCTCGTCAGCGCTTCGATCATGGCGGGGTGCGTGGCGATCGTGCTGTTCGTGCTGCGGCGCGAGGAGCGCGCGGGCCGCAGCGACGCGACCCAGACCGGCGAGGAGAAAGGCACCAGCGGCAGCGAGGCGATCCAGCTGCTGCGATCGTCGCGCCACCTGCAGGTCATCGCGATGGTGATCGCGTTTGCCGCGATCGGCGCCGCGATCATCGAACAACAGCTGAACATGGCTGCCGCCGAGGCCAAGGGCGCGACCAACTCCGATGCGATCGCAGCCTTTCTCGCGCAGGTCACCGTTTACCTGTCCCTGATCGGATTCGTGATCCAGGTTGGCCTGACCAGCCGCATCCATCGCGTGCTGGGCATCGGCTTCGCGCTGCTGATCCTGCCGATGAGCCTCGGCACCACCGCCGTGATCATGCTGTTCAACCGCGCGCTGTGGGCGCCGGGCCTGGCGCGCATCCTCGACACGTCCCTGCGCTACACCGTCGACAAGACGTCGCGCGAGGTGCTGTTCCTGCCGCTGCCTTCGGAGCTGAAATATCGCGCCAAGCCGTTCATCGACGTGACGATGGATCGCTTCGCGAAAGGCATGGGCGCGCTGATGATCCTGGTATTGATCAAGGACTGGGGCGCCGGACTCGACTGGCAACAACTCAGTTATGCGAGCCTGACGATGGTCGGGCTGTGGGTGGTGACGGCGGTCGCGGCACGGCGGGAATACCTGCGGTCGTTCCGGCGGAGCATCGAGCAGCAGGTGGTCGAGCCGTCCACGCTGCGGCTGAAGGATCCCGATCCGGCGACGGTGGAGGCGCTGGTCGGCGAACTGGCCCATGCCGATCCGCGCCGGGTGATTTACGCGATCGACCTGCTCGACGCGATGGAGAAGCGTCACCTCGTCACGCCGCTCCTGCTCGCGCACGAGGATGCCGGAGTGCGCGCCCGCGCGCTGCGCGTAGCTGAAGGCGTCAGGCCGCCGCTGGCAGCACGCTGGGTGCCGGGCGTCGAGCGCGCCCTCAAAGATCCGGACAGCACCGTTCGCATCGCCGCGATCTCGGCCCTGGCGGTGTTGCGCGGCGGCGAAGCGGCGGACGTGATGCGTCCGTTCATTGCCGGCGACGACCCGGCGCTGGCAATCGTCGCCGCATCGGCGCTGGCCTCGAGCGCCGACGCGCACGACATTCAGATCGCGGACGAAACGCTGCGCAAATACTCGGAGGACACCCGCGAACAGAACGCGCCGTGGCGCCTGCAGGTGGCGCGCGCGCTCGGCGACATCAAGGCGCCCGGGTTCCGCTCGCTGCTGGTGCCGTTGATGTACGACGCCAACCTGGACGTGGCGCGGGCCGCCATCGAGAGCG
>DASUSZ010000054.1:0-2269 GCA_036374815.1 Vicinamibacterales bacterium
TCAAGACCTCAGGACCTCAGGACCTCAAGACCTCATCCTCCAGCGAGGCTAGGAATGATCTCCACGACGTCGCCGTCGTTGACCGGGCGCGAGTCCACGCTGTGCAGCATGATCTCCTGGTTGATGGCGATGTTGTAGAGCGGATCATCGAGCTCCCTCGCCATCCCGGGCGCGATGCGGTCGAGCGCCTCGATCAACTGGCCGACGTTCGAGACCGACTCGCGAACGATCACCGACTGCCCGGCAAGATGCGACAGCGAGGCGGGAAAGTTCACGGTGACCGACATTACGCCCCCAACGCGCCGGCGAGCTCTTTGCGCCACGATTCCTGCGGCACGCCTTCGCTCGTCAGGCGCGAGATTTCGTAGAACCGCGACAGCATGGCGTCGAACTCCTGCCGATCGATGCGCTCGCCTTTGTATGGGCCGCTCGGGTTCGGCTCGTCGAACCATCGCTCCGGCAGCGTGTCGTCCTTGCGCCGGATCCCGAGGCGGTGATTGATCAGCCGCTCGACGCCCATCACGTTGAGGCCACACTGCTCGAGCTCCTCGCCGGTGAATTGCAGGCCGGTCACGTTCGCGAGCTGGCTGCGGAATTCCTCGATGCCGGGCAGCGACGGGCTGTTGAACAGCTTGGTCGTGAAGCGGCACATGCCGACCGAATCGCCGACCGCGTAGATGTTCTCGCAGGCGCGCACGGCGCGTTCCTTGTCGACGTAGCTGTTGGGCTCGGCGCTGACCGGCCCGCCGTAGAGCTCGGACTTGAACGCCGGATTGTCGTTGATGCGCGCGTTGATCTCGAGCGTGGCGCGGTTGCGCAGGTGATCCATGCCGCGCGTCGCCACCGCGAGGCCAAGCGCGAACGCCTTCAGGATGCGCGCATCGTGCGGATCGCTCTGGCCAAGACCCTTCACCGCGATGCGGTATTTCATTGCTTCCGGCGGATAGTGGCCGCGCTCGACCGCCCGCATCGAATCGGCAAGGACGTTGCCGAAGCCCTCACGCGCCGCCATCATGAACAGCAGCCGCTCGACCGTCGCGGCGTCGCCCCAGATCAACTCGATGCCGCCGGTGTCTGTCGTGGTGATGATGCCGCGCTGATACAGCTCGAAGGCCCACGCCAGCGTGGAGCCGGTCGATGCCGTGTCGAGGCCGAGATCGTTGCAGATGTTGTTGAGGCGAATCACCGCCTCGACGCTGTCGATGCCGAGGTTCGGGCCGAATTTTCCGAGCGTCACGTACTCCGGGCCGTCACCCTTGTCGTACTTGTCGGGCGTTGCCTTGTGCAGATCGTTCAGCGGCCGGCAATTCACCGGGCAGCGGAAGCATCCCTCCATGCCGGGGCGGTACTGATCGAAGTGCTCGGCGTCGAGGCCTTCGGTCCACGTCGTTTCCTGGTTGTTCTTGGTGCCCATCGCGCCGAGCAGGCGGCTCGGCTTGTAGAGAAACGGCGTCCCTTTTACCGACAGCGCATTCTTGACGACCGAGGTGCCGAGCAGCTTCTGCGCGATGACGCGGTTGTACGGCTTGTAGGGTTGCGCGGTGGGAAATTCCTTCGTCTGCGCGATCGTGACGATGCCCTTGAGGCCGAGCGAGCCCATTTTCGCGCCCGGCCCGCCGCGCGCGTAGATCGCTTTCGGGCCGCCCATCACGCCGCTCGTCAGCACGCCGTTCTCGCCGGCACGCGTGATGTTGACCATCGCCAGGTTGCGCGCCCACGTGCCGCCGGTATCGCGCGCGATGGCATCGCGCATGTCGAGGTTGTCCATGCCCGCGTAGCGCATGCCGTCCTCGAACGACACCACGCCCTCGCGAATCATCACCATCGTCCACGACGGCGCCTTGCCGTAGAGCACGATGTGGTCGTAGCCGTTCATGCGCAGGAACGACGGAAAGTAATCGCCGGCGTTGGCGTCGAGCAGCACGCCCGACTCGGGCGACCACGACGTGCAGTTGCCGCGCGCGGCGCTCGGCACGAGTCCGGTCAGTAGGCCCGAGCCAAAGATCATCGGGATGTCGGGATCGAGCGGCGTCAGCGTTTCGTCGAGCAGCCGGTAGAGGTAATACATGTTGGCGCCGCGGCCGCCGAGCAGCGTGCGCGTGACGCCGAGCGGCGTGTAGGCCGTCTGCGTTTCCCGCCGCTCGAGATCGACGAACAGCGTCGCGCCCTGCGAGGGAAATTGTGGCGTCTTCGGCATTTCACCGACGAGCGCCGCCACCCGCTCGCGAATTCCCATCTGCCAATTGTAAGGGGGACTGACCCTTTGATA
>DASUSZ010000055.1:0-14046 GCA_036374815.1 Vicinamibacterales bacterium
AGATATCGTCGTCGGCCTGCGCGATCTCGACCATTGCGTCGATTTCCGGCGTGCTGGTCTCGTAGTCGTCGCGCATCGATCGATGCGACGCATTGAACAGCTCGCCGAGCCGTTCGGCATCGCGATCGCGCAGCGCTTCGACCGCGTCCAGCACCCGCTGATTTTCGGTGATGACATGGCGCGCGCGGCGGTCGAGGGGGTCGGGCAGCCGCGTGCCGGCCAGCATGCCGGTCGTGGCATCGCGCAGCCACCGGACGCCGAGCAGCGACGCCGCCGCGAACGATTCGCGCCGCCGCACGCCGTACTCACCGCCCGCGTGCGCATGGACCACTCCGGAGCTGATCACGATCACGCTGATCCGCGACGGCCAGGTGATTCGCTCGTAGTGGAGCGAGCGCGTGTCGATGAACAGCGCCTCGTCGGGGTGGCCGAGGCTGCACGACATCTGGTCCATGATGCCGATCGGCGCGCCGATGAAATCGGTCTCGACTTTCTGCGCCAGCTGCGCGATCTCGAGGTCGCCGATCTCCAGTCGGCACATGATCCGCAACGCGCGCAGCAACGCCACCGTCAGCGCCGCGCTCGACGACACGCCCGCGCCCGGCGGCACGCCGGACTCGATCGTCACGTCGAAACCGCTGACACTGCGCCCGGTGCGCGCCAGCATGTAGGTCACGCCCTGCACGTAGTCGATCCAGCCGGCGCCGCGCGCTTCGTCGCCAAGCTCGTACTCCGAGACGCCGGGGACGACCGCGTTGCTCGACGCGCGCACCAGGTAGTCCGTGCGGCGCCGCACGGTCACGATCGTGCGCTGCGGGATCGGCATCGGCAGCACGAAGCCCTGGTGGTAATCGGTGTGCTCGCCGATCAGGTTCACGCGGCCGTGCGCGGCCGCCATGATCTGCGGCCCCGGCTCGCGGTCGCGCGCGCGATGAAAGAATGCGCCCAGGTTGGCCATGGCAGTCTCAGGCGACCCGCGGAGTGGAAACCATCGCGGCGTGCGTCTCGGCAAAGGCGGTCAACGCATCGTCGGTCGAGCGCATCACGCGGCCGCGCACGCTCGCGAGCGCGCTGTACGCCGGCCGCGGCGCCGGCCAGCCAAGCGATGCGGCGGTGACCGGCTCGATCAGATCGCCGCGCTCTCCGCACGCCCTCGCGGCCGATCGGGCGAACTCGTACCACGATACCGGCCCGTCATTCGAGAGATGCCAGATGCCGCACTCCTCGTCGAGCAACAGGTCGAGCGCGGCGTTCACCAGATCGGGAACGTAGGTCGGTGACACGACCATGTCGGCCGCGGCGCGCCAGCGCCGCCCCTGGCGGATGGCATCGAGCGTCTGCACCACGAAATTAGCGGTGTCCCACGGACCAAAGAACGCGCTGGTCCGGACGACAAGCGCCTCCGGCATCAGGTTGAGCACGCGCCGCTCCGCTTCCGCCTTGCTGGCGCCGTAGACGTTGAGCGGCCGCGGCGAATCGTGTTCGGTATATGGATGGTCGCGATCGCCGCCGAACACCAGGTCGGATGAATAGCTGACCAGGCGGATGCCTCGCTCCTTGCAGACGGCAGCGACATTTGCGGCGCCGATGGTGTTGACGCCGTAACACATGTCCGCATCGCGCTCCGCATCGTCGACGCGAACGTAACCGGTGGCATTGATTACTGCCCACGGATCGACGCGTTCGATGGCGGCGCGAAGCGCGTTCGGCCTGGTGATGTCGGCTTCGGCGCGCGTCGCGGTTGCGACGGCCAGGCCGCGATCGGCGGCGATCTTCACGAAGGCGCGGCCGAGCGTGCCGTTGGCGCCGAGAATCAGGATCGGACGCGTCTCGCCGGCAGGGACGTCATGCAGGCGCGACTGGTGGTGGATGAACCGTTCCGGCCTGCGCCACCAGCCGGGCCGTGCGAGCGCGGGATGATCGGGACGCTCGCCGCGCGCGAGCCCGCGGATCATCGACACCAGCGCGGTCGCTCGAGGCGCCGGCGCGCGCACGTCGAAGGCGCCCGCTTCGTAATGATCCTGGCGAAGCGTGACGAGCGAGTCCCAGTCGTACGAACCCAGCAGCGCCCACGGCGTGATGGCGGCGACTTGCGCGCCCAGCCCGGCAGCGTCGCGCGCGCCCTGCCAGGCTTCGTACAGCCATCGCAGCTGTTCCTCGCGCGTGCAGGCCAGGTGCACTTCGGTCAGCGCCACCGGGATTTCGTAGCGCCGCCATGTTTCCATCAGCAGCGCGCGATGGCCGTTGATGCCGCGCGGCCGAACGCGCACCGCTTCAGCGTCCGCATAACGGATGCGGCCGTTGCCGCCGTGCAACTGCGCCGGATAACGATCGAGGCGGTGATCGAGAAAGCGATCGCTGGTCAGGTAGTAGTTGATGCCGACCACCGACGGCGGCGATGGATTGTCGCAGAGCGCATCGAGCTCCTGGCGTGTTGCTCCCGAGCGAATCAGAAACTTCCTCAGCGGGTGCCGTTCGGTAACGCGGCCGGCCAGCAGATCGAAGGTCAGCCAGCGGCGATGATTCTCGAACGTGACCTGGCGGCGAGTGACCCACGTCCCGTAGGAACGGCCGCCATCCTCCGTCTGGATCAAGCGCGCGGCCGGGTTGATGTCGCGGATGGCGCGCATTGCCAACGCGGTGCCCTGGATTTGATTGAGCAGCGCGCGGACGAAATCGCGATTGGTGCGGCGATGCGGATACCACAGGCCGTACAAGCCGCTGAACCGCGCCGTCGTCAATGGCTCGTTGACGGGCGTGTAGTCCGTGACCCACGGATACCGCTCGGCGACCATGCGCGCGTAACGCGCGAGCAATTCCGGAAAATCCGGATCGAGCAGCGAGGTGTAGGCCGGGCCGCTGCCGTGATGCAGCAAGCCGACGATCGGCCTGATGCCGAGCGACGACAGCTGTTGCAGCCGCTCGTCGGACCACGACCAGTCAGGCGATTCGAGCGACCACGGCGCGACGCGCTCCCACAACACCGGGTAGCGAATGGCGGTGAGACCGAGGCCGGCAAAGCGTTCCAGATCGTCGAGGCGATGTTCGTGGCCAGAACGCACGACCTGATCCGAGTATTCGCTGCCGACTCGATTCAGAGTGCATTCCAGCCCGCCCCAAATCTCGAGGTCCGGTCTCGAGACTCGGGGCGGGGGCGCTGACGCATTTCTCATATCAGGCGGCTATCTCGCGGCGCGGCACGCCGGCCATCCTGGCGTAGTGGGCAAGGGCCTGCGCCACGACCTGGTCCATGTTGTAGTACTTGTAGGTCCCGAGCCGGCCGAGGAACTGCACTTCGGGCGTCGCATCCGCGAGCGCGTGATATTTCGCATACAACGCGGCGTTGGCCGAGGTCGGGACCGGATAGTACGGATCGCCTTCGTCGGTCGGGAATTCGTAGACCAGCGTGGTCTTCGGATGCTCCTGTCCCGACAAGTACTTGAACTCGGTCACCCGCGTGTACAGGTGATCGTTCGGATAGTTGACGACCGGCGCCTGCTGCGCCACGCTGACGTCGCGCGTCTCCCATTCGAAGCGCAGCGACCGATACGGCAGCTTGCCGAAGCAGAAGTCGAAATACTCATCGACCGGCCCGGTGTAAATCAGCTGCTTGTGCGGCACCAGGCTGCGGATGTCGCGGTAGTCGCTGTTCAGCAGGATGTGGATGTTCGGATGCGACAGCATCTTCTCGAACATCTTGGTGTAGCCGTGCAGCGGCATCGACTGGTAGGTGTCGGTAAAGTAGCGATCGTCGCGATTGGTGCGCACCGGCACGCGCGCGGTCACCGACGCGTCGAGCTCGGACGGATCCATGCCCCACTGCTTGCGCGTGTAATTGCGGAAGAACTTTTCGTAGAGCTCGCGGCCGACGCGGTTGATGATCACGTCCTCGGACGTCTTGATCGGCGAGCGCGGCTCGGCCACCGACGCGAAAAAGTTTTCCAGCTCGAGCGACGTGAAGCGAGTGCCATACAGCTGGTTGATGGTGTCGAGATTGATCGGAATCGGCACCATCTGGCCGTCGACGCTGGCGCGCACGCGATGCTGATACGGGCGCCAGTCCGTGAAGCGTGACAGGTAGCGGAACACCTCCGCCGAATTGGTGTGAAAGATGTGCGGCCCGTACCTGTGAATCAGGATGCCGTGCTCGTTGTAGAAGTCATAGGCGTTGCCGCCGATGTGTGGGCGCTTGTCACAGACCAGCACGCGCTTGCCCGCGTGGTTGGCGAGACGTTCCGCGATTGTCGCGCCGGCAAAGCCGGCGCCGACGATGAGATAGTCGAACATTCAGGGTCTCCTAGGCGCTCAGTCCGAGCTCGGCTGACGATGCAGTGTCGGCCGGGCGCGACGGCTGTTCGTGCAACGCGGCCTCGAGCAGCGCCGCGGTCTTGGCCCACGTGCGATCCCACGACGTGCCGCGCAGGAACACATCGGCGCGCACGCGCCGCGGCTCGGGCGGCTCACGCAGCGCGTCTTCGCAGGCGCGGACGAAGTCCGGCACGGCATCGGCGATGCGCACGAGATCGCGGTCGCCGTACGGGCTGACGACGTCGCGGATGGAGGTCGAGACCACGGGCTTGCCTGCGGCCAGGTACTCCGGGGTCTTGGTCGGGCTGATGAAGCGGGTCGCTTCGTTACGCGCGAACAACAACAGCGCTACGTCCCATCCCGAAATGTAGTGCGGCAGCTCTTCGTACTTCTTCCCGCCGAGGTAATGAATGTTCGGGCGCCGCGGCAAGTCCGCCGGATCGATCTTGACGACCGGGCCGATCATCACGAACTGCCAGTCGGGCCGCGCCTCGGCAATGCCGTCGAGCAGCGGAATGTCCAGCCGTTCGTCGAGCACGCCGAAGAATCCAAGCCGCGGGTGCGGGATGTGTTCCTGATCCGCCGGATCGCGATCGATGGTCCGCGCCGCGGCGAAGTGCTGCACGTCGACGCTGCTCGGCATCGCGTGAATGTTCTTGTGGCGATGCTTCTTCGCTTCGTAGAGCGACTGGCCGCCGGTAAAGACCACGTCGGCGCGGCGCAGCAGCTGCTGTTCGAACGCGATCAGCTCCTGCGGCGCGTTCTTGAACGCCGACAGTTCATCCATGCAGTCGTAAACGGTGGCCAGCGGCTTGAGATGGCCGGCGAACTGCAGCGCCAGCGGCGTGTAGTACCATGCGACGAACCGTGCAATGCCCTTGGCTTCGATCAGCTGATCGATGACGGCGCGCTGCGCGACGAGCGTCTGTTCCCGGTTATACGAGTGCGGCAGCTTCGGCACCACGACCATCACGCCATCCTGCGCTTCGATTGAGACGCGCGGCTCCTGGATGTTTTCAAAGATCGGCTCTTCGACGAAGAACACACGCCGGGTTTTTGCGTATCGGCTCATCAAGTGTTGCGGCCGTTGAAAAACGAAGTTCCAGCGCAGATGAGAGAGACACAGCAGATCGGCGGAGCCCGACGACTTCACGGACACCTCGGAGGGAGTTCGTAGTTTCATAGTGCCGAGACGTTGTGCAAGGCTCGTTCCGCGTAGGGAATCCGCTCATCTCGAGATGGAGTGACATTTGCTGGTGATCGGGCCCGTGACTCACGATGAACTCGGACGCGGCTATCCTCGGCCGCAGCTGGTGCGCGATCAATGGATGTCATTGAACGGCGAATGGGAGTTTGCGATCGATTTCGGCGGCGATCTTCGCGAGCCTTCGCAGATTGTCTGGAATACGACAATCATCGTGCCGTTCACGCCCGAGACGCCGGCGAGCGGCATCAACGACAACGGCCTGTATCGCGCGTGCTGGTACCGGCGGTTCATCGAAGTTCCAGACACTGGACCTGACGTCGTACTGCTCCACTTCGGCGCTGTGGACTTCCGTGCCACTGTCTGGGTCGACGGATTCCTAGTCGGCGTTCACGAAGGCGGCTACACGCCGTTTACTTGCGACATCACCACTCTCACCCACGGACAAGGTCGCCGCGAGCTGGTGGTGCGCGTCGAAGACGATCCGCTCGACCTCGAGAAGCCGCGCGGCAAGCAGGACTGGTCGCCGCAGCCGCACTCGATCTGGTATGCGCGCACCACCGGCATCTGGCAGACCGTGTGGATCGAGCGCGTGCCCTCGACCCGCATCGAGCGCATCCGCTGGACGCCGAACCTGGAGCGATGGGAGATCGGCTGCGCGGTGTGGTGCGCCGGCCCGCGCGATCCGGAGATGCGCCTGCGCGTACGGTTGAGCGTCGACGGCGTGCCGATCGTCGAGGACCTCTACCTCGTCACCGGCGCGGAAGTGCATCGACGCATCGCGCTCTCCGACCCAGGCATCGACGACTCGCGCAACGAGCTGCTGTGGAATCCCGGCCGGCCGCGGCTGATCGATGCCGAGATCACGCTGGAGCTCCATGGCAAGGTGCTCGATCACGTCCGCAGCTATACGGCGCTGCGCTCGGTTGCGGTCGACGGCCACCACTTCGTGCTGAACGGCCGCCCCTATCCGCTTCGCCTCGTTCTCGATCAGGGCTACTGGCCGGAGACGGGACTCACCGCTCCTGATGACGAGGCACTCAAGCGCGACGTCGAGCTTGCCAAGGCAATGGGCTTCAACGGCGTGCGCAAGCACCAGAAGATCGAGGACCCGCGCTACTTGTATTGGGCCGATCGCCTCGGACTGCTCGTCTGGACCGAGATGCCGAGCGCGTATCGCTTCACCACCACGTCGATTCAACGCACCACGCGTGAGTGGATGGAAGCGATTCAGCGCGACTACAGCCATCCGTGCGTGATCGCGTGGGTGCCGTTCAACGAATCATGGGGCGTGCCCAACCTGCCGAACAGTCCCGCCGAACGTCACTACGTGCGCGGGCTGTTTCATCTCACCAAGACGCTCGATCCGACGCGCCCGGTCGTCGGCAACGACGGGTGGGAAAGCGTCGCCACGGACATCATCGGCATTCACGACTACGATCCCGATCCGCGCCGGCTGGCGAAGCGCTACCGCACCGACGAAGTCGTGCCGCGACTATTCAGGCGCGAGCGGCCCGGTGGACGCACGCTCGTTCTCGAAGGCAAGCGCCACGCCGATCAACCGTTGATCCTCAGCGAATTCGGCGGCATCACCTGGTCGACCGATCCGCACACGTGGGGTTACGCGCGCGTCGGCTCATCCGCGGATCTCGCGCTGCGTTACGTGACGCTGCTCGAGACGATCCACGGGCTGGGGTTGTTTGCAGGGTTCTGCTATACGCAGTTTGCCGACACCTACCAGGAGGCGAACGGATTGCTCACCGCCGATCGCGTTCCGAAATTTCCGATCGAAGACATCTTCGCCGCGACCTCGGGCGCAACCGCCCGCGCCACCGACGCGCAGGTCGCCGACTCGCCCAGGCAGCTGCCTCCGGATGACGCCGACGAGGCGAGCTAGTGCTGGCGGTCCTCTTGCATTCATAAACGTTCACAAGGTCGCTGGCGGCGTTGCGCGCGCACTCGATGGCGCAGCGCGTCGCATCCAAAAGTTTCGGCGACTACCAATCAGTAACCGCACGCATCAGGGAGAACCACAATGGCGCAGAACAACCAGAAGGATCAGAATCGCAACCAGGGTCAGGGTCAGGGCCAGGGCCAGGGACAGGGCGGCAATCAGCAGAACGATCAGGAGACCCGCCAGGGTCGCGGCGCGCAGGGCGGCGGTTCGCAGCAGAACCAGGGCGGCTCGACCGGCGGAGGCCAGGGCCAGGATCAATCCGACGAGAACACCGAAGACGAGCAGTCGGAAGACATGGGCGACGAGGGCGGCACCGGCAGCGGCCAGTCGAACCGCGGCGGCTCGCAGAACAAGCGCTAAGGGTTAGCTGGGGAGGCGTCCGGCGGCGTCTCCCCAGCCGCACATTCCGTCCATCCCCCGATGACGATGAACTCGCTGCGGTTTCGTCCGCTCGCTCGGCAGGCGCTCATCAACGCCGTCGGCGTCGACGCGCCGAGCGACCGCACGATCATCGAGGGCTTCAATACGCTCAGCGATCAACTCAGCGCGGCCCTGCAGCGGCTGTTCGGCGCCAATCCGACGCGTGCGCTGGCGGAGCGGTCGCGGCAGCTCGCCGAGCAGGACTACGCCTTTCTCAACGCCATCCTCAAACACGATGACGGCCGCCTTCACGCCGGCGTGAATGGTGAAAGCCTGCCGCCTGATGAACTGCTGTCGGCGTTGTCGGCCGTGCTCGCGCACGAGCTCGATCTGCTGACGGCGTTGCTGGGAGAGGACTTCGTGCTGCCGCTGGTCAATCGCGCGTGGCTGGTGAACGGACCGCCGCCGCATCGCCCATCGCATTAGCGTCACTCGTCTTCGGCAGCAGGATCGTGCATGTCGATCCCTGGCCGACGCCGGGGCTGGTGATGTCGATCGTGCCGCCGTGCAGCTCGACGAGCGCGCGCGCGATGCTCAGCCCGAGGCCAAGGCCGTGCGTGCCGTTCCGCGGGCGCGGGCCCTGGCGGAACCGCTCGAACACATGCGGCAATTCGTCGGCGGGGATGCCGCGGCCGCTGTCGCGAATCTGAAGCTCGAGGGCGTCCTGCTTCGATGCGACGTCCGCGTTGACGCTGCCGCCGGCATCGGTGAACTTCACTGAATTCATCAGCACGTTGACGACGACCTGCCGCAGCCGCTCGCCGTCGGCGACGACGGGCGTGATCTCGTCGCACACGTTCATCCGCACCGTGATCTGCTTGGCGTCCGCGGCGGGACGCACCGTCTCGATTGCCGCCTCCACGATTGCCTTCGGATCGACGACGGCCGGCTCGATGCGGAGCGTGTCCGCGGTCATGCGTGCCGAGTCGAGCAGATCGTTGATCAGCGCGAGCTGTGTGCGGGCGTTGCGATCGATGATCGCCAGCGCCTGCGTGGTCGGCGCATGCGTGCCGGCCAGCGCGCACCATCCGAGAATCGATTGCAGCGGCGTGCGCAGCTCGTGCGAGACCATGGCGAGAAATTCGTCCTTGGCGCGGTTGGCCGCCTCGGCCTGTTCGCGTGCCTGCTGCGCGTGCAGCGAGGTGACCAGCAGACGCCCGGCGAGCTCGCGCAGGGTTTCGATGTCCGCCCTCGCCGCCGCATCGCTGTCGAAGGCCTGGGGCGCGCGATCGACGGGCGCGCACAGGCTGACGAATTCGCGGTGCAGCGCCGCGTGGCATTCGCACGCCAGGCTCTCGAGGTGCGGGCGATCGGCAATGGTCAGCAACCGCCCGCGGTAGGTGATCGCGCCGGTGGCGTGCAGCCGCTGCAGCTCCACCGCGATGGTCGGGCGGTGCACGCCGAGCATGTCGGCGATGTTCTGTTGCGGCAGCTTGAAGACGTTGGTGTTCGCGCGATCGTGGATTGCCAGCAGCCATCGCGGCAGGCGTGCGGCGATCGGATGCAGCCGGTGGCATGCCGCAATCTGCGCGACCTGGATCAGTCGCGCCGTCGTATAGCGATCGAGCGCCGCCCGCAGATCGGCGTTGACGAGGCGCGCGTCACGGATCGCCGCCGTGGTCATGCGCCAGCACGAGCCGCCGACCTGCACGACGTTTTCGGTCGGGCTGTTGCAGCCGCCGAGCAGATCGGAAAGACCCGCCACGCCTTCACGGCCGACGGTCGCGACTTCCACCGAGGCACCGGTGGACATCTTCGAGACGATCGAGATGATCGAGGTGATAGGGAAAAACGCGTAGGTCTCGGGCTCGGCGGACTGCTGCAGCACCTGTCCCGGGAGCACCTCGATCCGCACGGCGTTCAACCGGCGCAGCGTCTGCTCGTCGACAGGTTGCAGCAGGGAGTTTGCCGCACCAGCGTCGCGCGTCATCCGCGGCGATTATCATGCCCGCGATACCGGAGTGCAACTGGACCGTGAGTGATTGTTCGGCGGGGGCGGGCATAGAATGCCAGTGTGTGGCCTGCCGTCCTTCTGATGCTTGCTGTTGCCGTTCAAGATTCCCCGCGCGATGCGGCCACGTTTCGGCAGCGCGTTGCTGAATTCGATGCCCGCGCGCTGGCGATGGAGCGCGCACCTGCGGGCGAGCAAAGCGCCAACGCCGCGCTCGAGTGGTTGCGCGCCCTTCGCGCCGTGCTGCAGGCGGTGCCGATCGAGCGCCGGCCCGGGCCCCACGAGGCCTGGCTGAAGGCGCACGACGAGTTAATCGTGTACAGCGAGCCTGCCGGTGAATGGCTGATCAGCAACAACCTGATTGACGGCGTGCACCGCCAGTACGCAGCCAGCGCGGCGGCCGACGAGATCGCGTGGCTCGCGGTCGTCAACGGCCTGCCAGGCGAGTGCGAAGGCTACGTGCCCTGTTACGCCGCGAGTCTCGACCAGCTCGCCGGTGAATACCTGCGCCTCCATCCGCGCGGCGCGCATCGCGCCGAGGCATTCGATCGCATCAACGAGACAATGCGAATCGTCGTCGACGATTTGTTGAAGAGGCCCGATCGCCGCGACTACCTGGCGGTGCCGCGCGACTGCGATGACCTGGTGAACGGCGCCGTGCCGCTGAGGGCCGCGGTGATTGGCGCCGATGGCGCAAAGACGCAGACCGTTGCGCTCATCGATCGGCTGCTCGCGCCATGCGCGAAACAATGACGCGCGGTCAGTTTCGCGTCATTCGAGCGATCCCGACCCGGTGGATGGACAACGATCACTACGGCCACGTCAATAACGTCGCCTATTACTCGTTCTTCGACACCGCCGTGAACGGCTTTCTGATCGACGCGGCGGGCACCGACATCCGCGAGCTACCCGCGATTGGCATCGTCGCCGAATCGAGCTGCCGGTTTTTGAGCGCCGTGAGTTTTCCCGACATCATTCATGCCGGCCTCGCCATCGAGAAGCTGGGCACGAAGAGCGTGATCTATTCGATCGGGTTGTTCAGAAACGACGCCGACGATGCGTGCGCGATTGGACGATTCGTGCACGTCTATGTGGATCGGGAGACGCGGCGGCCGGTTGAGATCCCGGCCGTCATCCGAGCGGCGGTCGAGCAGTTACAGCATCGATCGCAAGGCGGCGATTAGCATCGTCACGCCGGCGCCGACCAGCAGCCACAGCACCGTCTTGCGGAAGGCCGCGGCGCTCATGCCGACGTAAATTTTCGATCCCCAGATCGCGGGCAGAATCAGCGCGCCCGCGACGATCGCCATCTGCGGCAGGTGTGAGCGGTTCAAGCGGCCGGCCCAGACGTTCGATGCGACCGTTGCCGACAGCACGATCAGGTTGAAGTTCTGCAGCACCGCGCGATGCTCGTCCTTGTTGTAGCCGCGCAGCGATGCCCACAGTGCCGGCGCAAGGCCGCTGAACCCGCTGAGCGGCGCCATCACGCCGCCGAGCAGCCCCGCAAACGCATCAGCAGGCCTGCCGCCGGTGCGGATCTGCGGCAGTCGCGCGGTCGCCAGCATGGCGGAACAGCACACCACCAGCAGCGAACCGAGCACCAGCTTGAATTGGTTGGGATCGAGATAGGGGAGAAGCAGCTGACCGATCGGGATGCCGATGGCCGCGCCGACGACGAACGGCCACAGGATGTGAACGTACCATCCGCGCCGAATCCGGATCGCCGAAATGCACTGCCCGAACCAGCCGCCAAACACCGCCATCGGCGCCGCGAGCAGCGGATCGATCGTCCAGACCCAGATCGACATCGCCACCATCGCGAACGCAAAACCCGAAATGCCCTGCACCAGTCCGGCAACGGCCGCGCCGAACGCGAGAACGTACGTCTCATTCATAGAGACTGTTGAGTTTATATGATGAGAGGGTCATGCACGCCGACGATCAACGCGCGCTCGAGGAACTGGACCACCGCCTGCGCGTGCTGCTGCCGGAGACGTATCAAGACAATTACGAGGCGCTCGAGCCGAAGCCGATGGGATCGGCCGGCCTCAAATTCGGTGCCGACGGAAAGGTTGCGTGGGATCGGATTTGGGGCAGCTTCTGCGATCTCGCGATGGCCGGCGGCCCGCCGCATAAAGGCAAGTTGCTCGAGCCGGGAACAGCCGATGCGATCGCAGCCGACCCGGCTCGTTACGAGGAAGTCGTCGACGAGATCTGCCGCGGCATCACGCTCGCCAGCGAGCTGCCCGCACAACCATCAGCGATTCCAGGATGGGTGAGCGTCGATTGTTACTCCGAGACGATGGCGTCGTGGCTGCTGCGGGCGATCGTGATGGAAAACGTCAGCGCGCGCAGCAACGGCCGCGAGCTGCGGCTGCCGGCGGCCCCGTCGTTCCGTCTCGAGAAGGAAATCAAGAACGTCATCACGGTCATCGCCAAGACGACGCATTACTGGATGGGGCACATGTCGCGGGCTCAGAAGAGCGCGATTGCGGAGCTGTTTGCAAAGATGTCCGCGATGTCGCCGTTGATCGAGCCGGCCGACACTGCCGGTTGGACGGCGATCGAATGCGGCACCGTCAAATCAGCGGTGTGGATGATGCGCGGGGTCGTCGTGAATAACGTGCTGGCGCGCCGCGAGGACAAGACCCTCCTGGTGGCGAACAATCCCGCGACCGATCCGAACGGCGTGATCGCGGCGAGAACGGTGATGCAGATGCACCGCCTCGCCGCGATTCGCGGTGTCGCGCCGCTACGCTAACGCCTTGCCGAAGATGGCGAGCATGCGAGACCACGCCTTCTCGGCCTGCACTTTGTCGTAGACCTCCGCATCAGGCGGACACCAACCATGTGCCGCCGGGTAGACTTCGATCTCCGCTTCTTTCTTCGCGGCATCGGCGGCCTGGCGGAGAAGGTTCTTGGCTTCCGGATCGCGCTTGTCGTCGTTGTCGGCGATCGCAAACAGGAACGCCGCTCTCGTCTGCGGCAACAGCAGGTGGGGACTGTTCGGATCCTTGGTGGCGAGCCCACCGCCGTGAAATGACGCACCGGCGCCGACGCGATTCGGCAGCGCCGCGGCGCCGCGAATGGTGTACGGACCGCTCATGCAGTAGCCCATGATGCCGGCCTTCCTGCGTGTGTCGACGGACTTCTGCGTGTCGAGCCACGCGAGGAACGCCGTGACGTCGGTTACCACTGTCGTCGGATTCAGAGAGCCGGCCAACGGCATCAACTGTTTGCGCACCTCAGGATCCGAGAACTTCGATCCGTCAGGCACTACCGGCGCGGCTTTCGTTCGGTAGAACGGATTCGGCACCAGCACCGCATAGCCCGACTCCGCGAGGCGCTTGCCCATCTGCCGGAACGCAGGACGCAGTCCGACGATGTCCGGGAACATGATGACGGCGGCGCCGGTGCCGGAGGCGGGGGCTGCGAAGTACGCATCGCAAGTGCCGTCGGGCGTCTTGATCTTCACTTCGGATTCCGTCACGGCAACCGCGTTCGCCGGCCGCTGCAGGACGAACGCCATGCCGGCGCCAAGCCCGAGCGCTCCGAATTCGCGGCGGCTGAGCGCCGCGCGCTCCTTGTAGTCCTTCAGGTCGTCATCGTAATGGTCTTGATCGCACATGCAGGCCCCCCAGGTTGTTCAAGCTCAGCGCGCAGTATATCCGGCGTTGGCGTTTGGCTTGCAGCAGCGGTCCCTATGGACAAGCTCGCCCTCAAGTGCCGCAAGAAGTTCCTCCGGTTCTTCCCCGGCGGTTTCGCCGACGAGACGTATATCGACTGGGAGCGCGGCTATAAGTGGAAGGCCCACGAATCGTGGGAGACGGAGCTCAGCGCCGCGGAGATGAAGCGGCTGATCGCGGACGGGCAGCATGCCGAGGTTGCGGCTCGGGCGGTGCGGATCGAATCGCGCACCAACCTGCTGTTCTCGTTCGAGAAGATGGCGCTGCGCGACGCGGTGAAATCCGCCGCCGGCGCGGCGGCATTTGCCGAGGGGCTGCACGCGTTCCTGCACGGCCGCGCGAGCGACGAGCGGCGGTTCGAAGAGTGGGTGCGCGTGGTCGAAGGCCTGCCTCGCAAACAGACGCGCGTGCTCACGTGGCCGGTGACCACGGTGTTCGGCTTCATCGCGCAGCCCGATCGGCACATCTTTCTCAAGCCCAACGTGACGCGCACCGCCGCGAAGGAGTACGGTTTCGAATT
>DASUSZ010000056.1:0-24950 GCA_036374815.1 Vicinamibacterales bacterium
GCCTGCTCGGGCAGTGATTCGGCCAGCGCCGCATCGCTGCCCGCGGCCAGCGTGACCGACGGCCGCAGCACGACTTCCGTAAAAAACCCGCCGCGGTCCTTGTCCTCCACCATCGTGCCAATCGCATCGTCGACGTAGTCGACGACGACGATCTTGTTGGTGGCGCAGAAGTGCAGATACCAGAGCATGTGGCACGACGAGATCGCCATCACCAGCAGCTCTTCGGGGTTGTAGCGCGTGGGATCGCCGCGGAAGTTCGGATCGGAGGAGCCCGGCAGCACCGGTTTGCCCTCGACGGAGTACTCGTGGGAGCGCTCGTAGGCGCGATAGTCGGCGGTGCCGCGACCGGTATTGCCGGTCCACCGCATGCGGATGGGATAAGAGTGCGATTTGCCGGCCATATTTCACTATAAGCTATCGACCCGTGAGGCCCCTCCGCCTTCTGCCTTTAGCCTTTTGCCTTTTCGCGGGCGCCACGGCCGCGCAACAGGTTGCGCCACTGCAAAACATGCTGGCGCGCACGGCCGCTGATTTTCCCGGCAGGGCCGGAATCTGGGTGAGGCATGTGGCGACCGGCGACACCGCCGGCGTGCGCGATGCGGACATGTTCAACAGCGCGAGCGTGATCAAGATCCCGGTGCTGGTGCTCGCGTTTCAGATGGCCGACAAGGGCGCGTTGAATCTCGACGAGCGCGTCACGATCCGCAAGGAAGACGTTCGCGGCGGGTCCGGCGTCTTCCGCCATCACGATGCCGGGCTGCAGCCAACCTTCCGCGACGTGCTGCTGCAGATGGTCATCACCAGCGACAACACCGCAACCGATCTCGCGATCGCGAAAGTCGGCGGCGTGGCGCGCGTCAACGCGTGGCTGAAAGAGCAGGGCTACGCCGACGGCCAGCGGCTGACGCAGACGACCGGCGAGCTGTTCGCAAAATACGGCGCCCTCCAGCCCGCCGACGATCGCAACGCGAAAACCAACGGCGATCGCTCCTACTGGCTCGGCGAGATCACACCTCGCGGCATCGGCCTGATGCTCGAGGCGATCGAAAAGAAAACGATCGCGTCGGCGGCCGCCTGCAACGAGATGCTGCGCATGATGCGCGCGCAGCAGGCCGGCGCGCGGCGGCTCAATCACTTCCTGACCGTCCCGGTCGCGCACAAGACCGGTGACTTCGCGCCGGTGCTCGCCAACGACGTCGGCATCATCTACGCGCGATCGGGACCGATCGTCGTGTCGTTTCTCGCCAACGCGATTACCGGGAATTACGGAGAGGCCGAAGATCGCATCGGCCGTTTTGCACAGCAACTAGTGGAGCATTTCGATAAATGAAAGCGCGCGTTTTCTCTTCGACTTTTTTGACTCTGTGTCTCTGTGCCTCTGTGGCAACGTCCGTGGCTGCGCAGGAGCCGCCCCTGTGGCCCGGCGCGAAGTACGACCCGACAATTCCCACGATCAAGTCTGTGCTGGGGCACGACCATGGTGAGGTAATCACCCCGCCGGACGGCATCGAGAAATACCTTCGCGCCCTCCAGCAGGCAGCGCCAACGAAGACGCGCCTGATTCAATACGCCACGTCGTGGGAAGGCCGGCCGTTGTGGCTGTTCGTGGTTGGCAGCGCCGATCGCATCGCGAAGCTCGACCAGCTGAAAGCCGACATCCAGCGCTTTGCCGATCCGCGCCGCACATCGGCGGCGGAGGGCGATCGCCTCGCGCGCGAGCTGCCCGTCGTGGTGTGGTTGATTCACGGCGTCCACGGCAACGAGATCTCGTCGGCGGACGCGGCGCTCGTCGAGGCGTATCACCTGCTCGCCGCGCAGGGCGACGCGGGCGTCGACGCGGTGATGCGCGATGCGCTGGTGCTGATCGATCCGATGCAAAACCCTGACGGCCGCGCGCGCTTCATCGCGAGCAACCTGCAGGGCCGGGCGGCGCAGGCGGACCCCGCGCCGTATTCCGCCGAGCACGACGAACCGTGGCCCGGCGGGCGCAGCAATCATTACCTGTTCGACATGAACCGCGACTGGTTCGCGCAGACCCAGCCCGAAACCCGCGGCCGCATCAAGATCGGACTCGAGTACCAGCCGCAAATCACCGTCGATCTGCACGAGCAGGGCGGCGACAACGCCTATTACTTCTCTCCACCGGCCGAGGCCATCAACCCGCACGTCACCAAGAACCAGATCGCTGGATGGGAGCTGCTGGGCCGCGCCAACGCCGCGCGCTTCGACGAGCGAGGCTGGCCGTATTACATCCGCGAGGTTTACGACGCGTTTTATCCGGGCTATGGCGATTCCTGGCCGACCTTCCAGGGTTCGATCGGCAACACCTACGAGCAGGCGTCCGCGCGTGGACTGGCGTTCGCCCGCAGCGACGGCGACACGCTGACGTATCGCGACGGCGTGATGCATCACTTCAACGCCGCCATCGTCACCGCCACTACCGCCGCCCGCAATCGCGAGCGCCTGATGCGTGATTACCTGGAGTACCGCCGCAGCGCTGTCGAAGAAGGCGAGAAAGGGCCGATTCGGGAATATGTGCTCGTGCCGGGACCGGATGCCTCGCGAGCCGAGCTGCTCGCCCGTAACCTCGCCACGCAGGGCATTGAAGTGCGTCGCGCCGAGGAGCCGATCAAGCTCGCATCGCGCACCGTGCCGGCCGGCGCGTTCGTCGTGTCGAACGCGCAGCCGACCGCGCGTATGATCCGCAACCTGCTCGATCCAAAAACGGAGCAGTCGCCCGAATTCATCAAGAAGCAGGAAGAGCGCCGCAAGATGCGCCTCAACGATCAGATCTACGACATCACCGCGTGGAATCTGCCGATGCTCTACGACGTCGAGATGGTGACGAGCGCGTCGCCGATCAGCGTGAAGACGACCGCTGTTCCGTCGCAATACGATGCGCCGTTCTCCGGCCGCCAGGTGAGCGCGGCCAAGGTCGGGTACCTGATGCCATGGGGCTCAGCGGCGTCGGCGTTTTCCGCGGAGGCGATGCGCCAGGGCATTCGGATTCGAAGCGTCGGCGGCGCGTTCACGCACAACGGACGGCGCTACCCGATCGGCACGGCGGTGATCCGCAATTCGGAGAATCCTCCCGATCTCGTCGCGAAGTTGTCCGCGCTCGTCGTGAAGCACGGCGCGGAGCTGGTGCCGATCGATTCCACGTGGGTCGATGACGGCACCTCGCTTGGCAGCAACGATGTTGCGGCGTTGAAGGCGCCGAAGATCCTGCTGGCGTGGGACACGCCGACCAGCACGCTGTCCGCGGGGTGGGCGCGTTACACGCTCGAGCGGCGCTTCGGCGCCGCCGTGACCGCGGTGCGCACGAGCTCCCTTGCCCGCGCCAACTTCAACGACTACGACGTCATCGTCCTGCCGTCTGGAAATTACGCCGGACAGATCAACGAGGCCGTGCTCAATCGCATCAAGGACTGGCTGCGTAGCGGCGGCACGCTCGTCACCGTGGCGGAGGCCTCACGGTGGGCCACGAGCAGCAATGTCGGGCTGCTTGACACCCAAACGCTCCTCAAAGACGGTCGCCCGGATGTGCCGCCGCCCAGTGGTTCCACGAGTTCCAATAGTTCCACTGGTTCCAAACCGGTTGAGTTCGATTACGACAAGGCGATCCAACCCGATCGCGAGCGCCCGGCGTCGCAACCCGGCGCCATCCTCCGCGTGACGCTCGATACGAACCATTGGCTCACCGCCGGCAACGACGGCGAGACGCAGGTGATGATCGAAGGCAACCGCGTGTTTGCGCCGCTCAAGCTGAACAGCGGCCGCAACGTC
This sequence comes from Vicinamibacterales bacterium, assembly GCA_036374815.1. Taxonomy (GTDB): domain Bacteria; phylum Acidobacteriota; class Vicinamibacteria; order Vicinamibacterales; family UBA2999; genus 12-FULL-67-14b. The sequence continues at coordinate 3,787 of DASUSZ010000056.1, forward strand.
GGCGTCTACGGCACTAAAGACAAGTTGATCGCTTCCGGTCTAATCTGGCCCGACGCGCAGGACATCCTCGTGCAGAAGGCGTTCCTGATGCACCAGCCCTTCGGGCAGGGCCACGTGATTGCGTTTGCCGAGGAGCCGAACTATCGTGCGTTCACCGAGGGGACGATGCTGCTGTTCATGAACGCGGTGCTGCTCGGGCCGGGATACTGACCACGGACGTTGCCACAGAGACACAGAGACACAGAGAACATTTTTCAGGAGAAATACAGATGAAACCCACCTTCAAACCGGGACTTGCTCTAGCCGTTTTGGCTCTGTGCCTCGGTGTCTCTGTGGCATCGTACGTGTCGGTCGCCGCGCAGAGCGGTCCGTACTATCCACCGGCGGGCGCGTGGGCGAAGAAGTCGCCGGCCGAGCTCGGGATGGATCCCGTCAAGTTGAAGGAAGCGATCGACTTCGCGCTGACGCGCGAGTCGGCGCGCGAGATGGACTTCTCCGATCAGGAACGCATCTTCGGGACGCTGCTCGGCTCGGTCCCGAACATTCGCGCCAAGACCAACGGCGTCATCATCTACAAGGGCTACGTCGTCGCCGAGTTCGGCGACAACACGTGGGTCGATCCCACCTATTCGGTTGCGAAGAGCATGTTGGCAAGCGTGCTTGGCATCGCGGTGCGCGACGGCAAGATCACCAGTCTCGACGAGCCGGTCGGCGTGAAGGTGAAAGACGGCGGCTATGACTCACCGCGCAACGCGCAGGTCACGTGGAAGCATCACCTGCAGCAGACGAGCGAGTGGGAAGGCAACATGTTCGGCAAGCCGGACAACTTCATCGGCAAGGAAGCGTTCGGCGAAGGTGAGATGAAGCCGCGCGAGCAGAAGAAGCCCGGGTCGTACTACGAATACAACGACGTCCGCATCAACCGCTTCGCGCTGTCGCTGCTGCGCGTCTTCAACAAGCCGGTGCCCGACGTGTTCCGCGATGAAATCATGAACCCGATCGGCGCGTCGAACACGTGGCGCTGGATTCCGTATCACAACAGCTGGGTCGATCTGAACGGACGCAAGGTCGCATCGGTGAGCGGCGGCACGCGCTGGGGCGGCGGCGTGTGGATCAACGCCATGGACATGGCGCGGTTCGGCTATCTGTGGCTGCGCGGCGGCAAGTGGGGCGACAAGCAGATCATCCCCGCGTCATTCGTGAAAGAGGCGTTGACGCCGGGCGGCGCGCCGAACTCGCCGCCGAATGGTTACGGCTACCTGTGGTGGCTCAACACCTCGGGTAAGGCGCTGGCCGGCCTGCCCACCAACGCGTTTTCCGCGAACGGCGCCGGCAGCAACACCATCACGGTGTCGCCCGACCACGACCTGGTGGTGGTATGGCGCTGGCACCGGGGCAGCTCGGCCGAACTGGCGTCGCGAGTGGTCGCGGCCATCAAGCCCGGCACGATGTAGGGAAAACTCAAACGCGCGGCCGTCTGTAGGGGGTGGAAGGCACACCATGACCACCCCGACGACGGAAACCGTGTTTGCTGAGCCGCTGACCGTTCGCGAGCGTCAAGTGGCCGCGGCCGTAGCCCGCGGACTACGCAACAAGCAAATCGCCGAGGAGCTCGGCATCAGCGCCGAAACCGTGAAGCGCCATCTCGCTTCGATTTACGGGAAGCTGGCCATCCGCGGCCGCCTGGCGCTGGCCATCTACATGCTCCGCTCCCATGCCGCGTAGCGGGTGGTGCTTCGCATCGATGACGACGTTGTCGGGGTCAAGCGGCGCGCGAGTTGACGCTGGCCGCCCGCCAAGCGTCCACGAGCGTGAACCCAAGGCGGCGCGCTTTCCGATAGGTCCGAAACCAGAGGAGCAGTCTCTTCATCGGGCTTACTGCGTCTTATCGCTGCGAAGGGCGTTGAAGATTATAGAACAATAACGAACTTTAAAAGACACTAAAGTTACAGATGGTCAAATAACTGCCTACAGCTCAGGTAATTTCACACCTGGGTTGCACAGTTTCTATAGAATTCCCTCGCCCAATGCATTTTTTGCCGCAAACACCCCTTGACTGGGTGCTGCTCGCTGTGGCACTGGCGACTGCCATCATCATCGCGGTCGCAATGCAGGATTTCTTCGTCGAGTCACGACTCGGCAATCCGCGCCTTCGCGCGGTGCAGGATATCGGTCTCGTCTTCGCCGTCTCGCATTTCGGTGCGCTCGTACTGCGCGGCTCCGCGGGGCCGAACTGGGCGATTGCGGGAATCGCGATGTACGTCGCCGCGACGCTGCTGTTTCTCAGCGCGCTCGAGGCGGCGCGCCGCGTGCCGATGCCGCGCACGTTCGTGGTCGACCCGATGCCGACGGCGCTGGTGACGAGCGGACCGTTCGCGATCATCCGCCATCCGTTCTACCTCGCGTATTCGATCGCCTGGCTGGCGGCCCCGGTTGCGACGCATGGGCCGTTCATCACCCTGTTTGCATTGATCGCGATCGGCATGTACGCGGTGGCGGCGCGGCGGGAGGAGCGGCTGCTCGAGGATCGTTTCGGCGAGGCGTATCGCGCCTACAAGCTTGGCACCGGCATGGTGGTGCCCTCTCTCGGGCGATTGTTTGCCGGCCGGTCGTCGCAGTGAGTACGGGGCTGCCGCAAACGCTGATGCACTGGGTGCTGGCCGGATCGGCCGCGGCCGCGGTGACTTTCTTCGCGGTCGGCCTGACGCTGTACTTCGAGCGTTCGCCGCGCCCACCGTGGGTGATCGTCCTCCATCACTCGTCGATGCTGCTCGCGCTGCTGCAGGCCGCGGGCGTGATGTTCCTGACGCCGCGCGCCGACGTCTTCGTCGCGATCGGCGTCGCCATGTATACGTGCTCGATCCTGCTGTACCTCGCGGCGATCGAGTCGGCGCAGCGCACGCGCTTGCAGCGGTCGTTCGTGGATCACCCGCTGCCCGATCGGTTGATCACGGACGGCCCGTACCGCTGGGTACGGCATCCGTTCGGCACCGGCTACCTGCTCGGCGCGCTCGCCGCGCCGGTCGCCATCGACGACTGGCGCATGGCGCTGATTGCGGCGCCGCTCGTATTGATGACGATCTTCGCGGCGGCGCGCGAGGAGCGGATCTGGCTGGCGAGCGCGCACGGCGACGAGTACCGCGCCTATCGCCGCCGCACCGGGATGTTCGTGCCGTTCATCGGCCGCCGCTGACCAGGGCGACAAGCCCGGCGGTATAATTTTCTCGCACCCTTTGCAGGTTCAAGCTCCCAACACGCTGCTCGAGTGGGTTCTCGCCGGTGCCGGCGGAGCGACATTGATCGTCTTCGCGGTGGCGCTGCAGAACTTTTTCGTCCAGCCGCCCGTGCTGACCCGGATGCAGCGGCTCTTCCAGGATCTCAGCGTGCTGATCGGCGTGATGCACGGTCTCGCGCTGATCGTGTTCAACACCGCCGGCGAGGCGTGGGCGGCGACGGGCATTGCCTTGTATGCGGTGTCGCTGGCGCTGTTTCTCGCCGCGCTCGAAGCGGCACGGCGAGTGCCGCTGACGCGCACGTTCGTCTACACGCCGAAGTGCAGCACGATTCTGACCAAGGGCCCATACCGCGTCATCCGCCACCCGATTTACCTGTCGTATTCGCTCGCGTGGTTCGCCGCTCCGATCGCGACGCACAGCATCATCCTCGCCGCCACCGCCATCTTCATGACCAGCTGCTACGTCATCTCGCTGCGTGAAGAAGAGCGCGTGCTGGCCGGCGGCGCGCGCGGCGCCGAATACGCGGAATTTCGCAAGCGCACGTGGCGGCTGATTCCGTTCGTCTATTGATTCGTCACAGCAAACAACGGCGCTCCTGTTGACATTCGACAAGAGTAGGTGGATCCTCTTGTCGAATGTCGACAATACTTGCCGTCCTGGCCCTGGCCGCCGCCGCGGCGCCGGGGCTGCTGATGTCGCCGGCGGAGCTCGCGGCGGCGCTCGAGGATCCGGCCACCGTCGTCGTTGCCGTCGGCAATAGCGAAGCCGACTTCGTCGCCGGGCACATCCCGAACGCGCGGTTCGTCCGCTACAGCGACATCGCCATCGACGCCGATGGGCTCTCGTCGGAGCTGCCGCCGATCGATCAGATACGCAAGGTGATGACCGCCGCCGGCATCGGCGACAAATCGAAGGTCGTGATTTACGGCACGCCGATCGCCGCGGCACGGATGTTCTTCACGCTCGATTACATCGGCCATTCCGGCGTCAAGGTCCTCAACGGCGGCCTCGCCGCCTGGAAGGCCAATGGCGGCGCGATCGAGGCCGCCCCCGCGCCGAAGGTCACCGCGGGAACGCTGACGCCAAAGGCGCAGCCCCACCGCGCGGTCAGCGCGGACTGGATCAAGGAGCGCCTCGCGTCCACCGTTCGACAAGCGCAGGGTCGCCCCGAGCAAAGTCGAGGGGCGGGCACCATGACGCTGCTCGATGCGCGGCCCGACGCCGAGTTCACGGGCGCCGACGGCGGCATGAACGGCGCGCACGTCAAGGGGCACCTGCCCGGCGCGCGGCAACTCGCGTGGAACTCGCTGCTCGATGCGACCGGCAAATACCTGCCCGACGCGGAGCTGCGCAAGAAGTTCGAGGCAATTGGCGCGGATCCGAAAGTCCCGCTCGTCAGCTATTGCATGGTCGGAATGCGCGCCTCGGTTACATACTTCGTCGCGAGGCATCTCGGCTACGACGCGCGCATGTACGACGGGTCGATCGTCGATTGGTCAAGGCGCAAGCTTCCGGCCGTGATGGGCCGCCAGTAGCGGAGATAACGACATCAATGGCGAAACTTGATCTCCTGCAAGGCACGCTCGATCTGCTGATCCTCAAAACGCTGGCGCTTGGTCCGCAGCACGGCTGGGGCATCTCGCAGCGCATCCAGCAGATTTCCGAAGACGTGCTGCGCGTCAACCAGGGTTCGCTCTATCCGGCGCTGCAGCGTCTCGATACCGCCGGCTGGATCACGTCCGAGTGGGGCGCATCCGAGAACAACCGGCAGGCGAAGTTCTACAAGCTGACGAAGAAAGGCGAGCGGCAGCTGCGCGACGAGCGCGCGCAGTGGGAGCGCATGACGGTCGCGGTGCAAAAGATTCTCGAAACAGAAGCGTAGGGTTCCAGGGTTCCAGGGGTTCCAACCGTTCCAGGGTTGCACATGTGGAAACGCATCCAATCGCTGCTGCGTCATGAAGCGCTCGACCGCGGGCTGAATGCCGAGGTGCGCTTTCACATCGAGATGGAAACCGAGAAGAACATCAAGCTTGGCATGAGTCCCGACGAAGCGCGATTGAAGGCGCTCAGGAGTTTCGGCCCGATGGAAAAGCACAAGGAAGAAACGCGCGACGCCCGCGGCGTCAGCTGGATCGAATCGCTCGCCGCCGACCTGCGCTACGGCGCGCGCGCCCTCGTCAAGCATCCCGGCTACGCGCTGCTCGCCGTGCTGACGCTCGGCCTCGGCATCGGCGCCAACACCGCGATCTTCAGCGTCATCAACGGCGTGTTGCTGAAGCCGCTGCCCTACGAGCACGGCGATCGCCTCGTTGTCGTTCAGCAGTCGCGTCCCCTGTCGGGACAGCCGCAGGTTGGCGTCGCCATCGCCGAGTACTTCGACTACCGCGAGCGCGGCAAGGACGTCTTCGACGGCCTGGTCGAGTACCACCAGATGAATTTCGATCTGATCAATCGCGGCGAGCCTGATCGCGTCAATACCGGCGTCGTGTCGCACGACTTCTTCGATCTGCTCGGCGTCAAGCCGATCCTCGGCCGCAGCTTCGTCGCCGCCGACGACGTGCGGGATGCGGAGGCAGTGTTGATCCTCAGCCACACCTACTGGCGCACCAAGTTCGGCGCCGATCCGAACATCGTCGGCCAGGTTTTCGAGATGAACGACCGGCCGCACCGGGTGATCGGGGTGCTGCCCAACGTGCCGCACTACCCGCAGGAGAACGACGTCTACATGCCGGTGCTGGCGTGCCCGTTCCGCGCGCTGGGCGAGCAGCAGATGGCGCGCAACCGGCGCGCGTTCGGCGGCTTGAGCGTGTTCGGCCGGCTGAAGGAAGGCGCCACGGCCGAACAGGCCGCGAGCACGGTCGGCGCCATCTGTCACAACTTCACGCAGGACAGCGCGTTCAAACAGGTCTACCGTCCTGAAACGTCCGGTTTCCGCGCCACGACGGTTCCCGTGCGCGACGCGATGACGACCGGCGCGCGCCAGATGCTGTTGATCCTCCTCGGCATCACCGCGCTCGTGCTGCTGATCGCCTGCGCCAACGTCGCGAACCTCACGCTCGCGCGCATGCTCGGCCGCGATCGCGAGCTGGCGATGCGGGCCGCGCTCGGCGCCGGCCGCGGCCGTCTGATTCGACAGCTGCTCACCGAAAGCACGCTGCTCGCCGTGCTCGGCGGCACGGTCGGCATCGCCTTCGCGTGGCTGACGATCGACATGTTGACGACGTTCATCGGGCGATTCACGTCGCGCACCGGAGAAATCTCGCTCGACCCGATGGTGATGGCGTTCACTTTCGGCATCTCGATCGTCACGGGGCTCCTGTTCGGGACCCTGCCGGCTTTCGGCAGCCGCATCGATCTGGTGAACGCGTTGAAACAGGGCGGCAACCAGGCGGGCACGTCCGGCAGCCGCAAGCGAATCCAGGGCGCGTTGATCGTCGCGCAGGTCGGCGTGTCCGTGATGTTGCTGGTCGGCGCGGGCCTGCTGCTGGCGAGCTTCTATCGCCTGCAGCGCGTCGAAACGGGATATCGCAGCGACGGCGTGTTGTCGGCGCAGATCTACGGCAACTTCTCGCGCTATCCGAACATCAACGCGCAGCGAAAGTTGTACCTGCCGGTGCTCGAGCGCCTGCAGGCGCAGCCCGGCATCAATGCGGCCGCGATCACCAACGCCGTGCCGCTCGGCGGCGGAGCGCCAGGCACCACGCGGTTCACGATCGAAGGCCGCGTCGTGGACGATCCCGAGCGCCGGCCGGCCGCTGACGTGCGCGTGGCATCGCCGCAATACTTCACCGCGATCGGCATCCCGGTCGTGAGCGGGCGCGTGTTCACCGATCTCGACAACGAGGAATCGCTGCGCGTCGCCGTGATCAACCAGTCGATGACGAAATACTGGGACGGCGCCGATCCGGTCGGCAGCCGCATCGAACTGCCCGCGCCGCCGCGCCCCGGGACGCCGCCCGGCGCGCCGCCGCAGACGGAGTGGTACCAGGTGGTAGGTGTAGTCGGCGATGTCCGCCAGTTCGGCCTCGCGCAGGAAACGGTGGCGCAGATCTACGTGCCGCTCGCGCAAACGTCGTTCGGCGTGCAGGGGCAGATCCTGGTCCGCACCGCCGGCGATCCGGCGTCGTTCGGCAATGTGCTGCGCAGCACGGTTTACGCCGTCGATCCGAACCAGCCGGTCGAGAACGTGCAGACGCTCGACGATCTGCGCTCGGAAGCCCTGGCCGCGCCGCGGCTGACCGCGATTCTGCTTGGCGTGTTCGCCGGCCTCGCGCTGCTGGTCACGCTCGCCGGCATCGGCGGAGTCATCGCCACCTCGGTCACGCAGCGCACCAAGGAGTTCGGTCTGCGCATGGCGCTCGGCGCCAGCCGCGACAGCGTGTTGCGCATGGTGATCCGGCAAGGGCTGCTGCTGGTCGGCATCGGCCTCGTGTTCGGCGTCGCCGGCGCGCTGGCCGCGGGTCGCGTGTTGAGCGCGTATCTGTATCAGACGGCGCCGACCGATCCGCTGATCTATGCGGGCGTCGCGGCGCTGTTCATCATGTCGGGCGTGATTGCGTGTCTGATACCGGCGCGCCGCGCGACGACGGTCGATCCGCTGATCGCGCTTCGCGCTGAGTAGCTAGTAGCTAGTAGCTACTAGCTACTTATCCAGCTGCTCAATCGTCGCTGTCGACGGCTGGCGGGTCTTCTGAAGGCCTGCCGCCACCTTCTCCGCCTGGCGCATCACGCGGAGCACGTTCAATCCCAGCAGCTTCTTGATGTCGTCGTCCTTGTAACCGCGCTTCAGCAACTCCGCGGTCAGGTCCGGATACTTCGACACGTCCTCGAGTCCCTGCACCACCGACGAAATGCCGTCGAAGTCGCCGCCAAGGCCGACGTGATCGATGCCCGCGATCTTGCGGATGTGATCGATGTGATCGGCGACCTGCGCGAGCGTTGCGCGCGGCGCGGTCATGCCCTTGCGCTCGGCTTCCGGCTTCGCCTCGAAGTCGGCGACTTCCTGTGAGATGAAGCCGGGCACGAAGGTGACCATCACCACGCCGCCGTTTTTCGCCACCGTCTGCAGGATGTTGTCCGGCACGTTGCGGTGGTGATTGCACAGCGCTTTGGCCGACGAATGCGAGAAGATGACCGGCGCCTCGGTGACGCGCAGCGCGTCTTCCATCGTCTCGGGCGAGACGTGGCTGAGATCGACGAGCATGCCAAGGCGGTTCATTTCGCGCACGACTTCTTCGCCGAACTTCGACAGGCCGCCGAGCACCGCGGGCCCGGGACTGGCGTCAGCCCAGGGCAGGTTCGCCGAATGCGTCAGCGTCATGTAGCGCGCGCCGAGCGCGTGCATCATGCGCAGCGTCGCGAGCGAGCTGTCGATCGAATGACCGCCTTCCATGCCGATCAGCGAGCCAATGCGGCCGGCCTTGAAGGCGCGATCGATGTCGGCCGCGGTGTGCGCCATCTCGAACGTCTCGGGCCAGCGCTTCGTCATGCGGTGCACGATATCGATCTGCTCGAGGGTGGCGCGCACGGCGATGTTGCCCTGCATGGTCGAGGGCACGTAGACCGACCAGAACTGCGCGCCGACGCCGCCCTGGCGAAGCCGCGGGATGTCGGTCATCAGGCTGGGCACCGGCTTTGAGATCTCGGCCTTGCTGAAGTCGCGGCCGGGATCGAGGCCGCGCAGCGCCCACGGGTAATCGTTGTGGCCGTCGATGAGGGGCACTTGCTTGTGAATGGCGCGGGCACGCGCGGTGAGATCCTGCGCGTCAACCGCGCACACCATCAGCAGGGCGCAGGCCAGGGCCGCAAGCTTCGATTTCATGCGGACATCTTACAGGGGGTCAGGCCGTCAGGGGGTCTGGGGGTCAGGGGGTCAGGGGGTCAGGGGAGCAGGGGGTCAGCGGAGTCAGCGAGAGAAGAACGCCATTACCGGGTAGTGGTCGGAGCCGAAGCGCTCGTCGAGGCGGCGCGTGGTGAGCTTCCAGCCGTCTTCGAGTTTCGCGAACACATAATCGAGGCGGCCCATCATGTGGGTGTCGCGGCGGTCTTCGTCGACCAGGCTGGTCGACCACTTGCGGGCGAGGTGATACGCATCTTCGCGCGCGCCGGCACGAACGGTGTTGAAGTCGCCCCCGAGCACGACGCCCGCGACGGCATCGTTGTCATAGCGGGGCGTATCGAGCACATCGAGGATGGCGCGCAACTGGGCGCCACGCGGGTTCTTGAAGACCCACAGCGTTTTCGGCGAGCTCAACGGCTCGAGATGCGCATCGATCAACTCGAGCCGCTTCGGGCCGTCGGCAGTCTGCACGCGGACAGCCGCACCAAGCGCGACGCGGCGCTGGCGCGCCAGCGGCAGCTCCAGTGCGAACGGGTCGAGCAGCGGCTCGGTCGAAACAATCGCGTTGCCGCGATCCTCGCGCAGCTCCGGACCGTTGCGCATCGACGGCACGTAGAGGAGCGACAGTCCGAGCGTCGCCGCGTGATCTTCGACGTCGACCGCTTCCGGATTGCGGGGCAGAATCGCGAACGCGGAACGATCGCGAATATCGAACGGCGGGACCGCGTCGCCGCGACGATAGAGCTCCTGGATCAGCAGCACGAAATGGTTCACGGGGCGGCCGGTCAGCTCGCCGGATCTGAGCTTCACGATCAGCCGGCCGAGCTCGCCCTCGGCAAGGTGCGCGTTCCACGACAACACCACGAGATCGTCAAGTGAAGGCGGTGGGGGAACGACCACTGAACGGGAGTCGACGAACACGGGCCCGCCGACGGCCCGGCACCAGCGCGACAATTCATGCGTGTCCGACTCGACGGCGCGCTGCCAGAAGACGAGCGGCAGCGACTCGCGCGCGGCACAACTGCCGTCGACCGTTGCGCGAGGTGTGACTGTTGGCCGAGAGACGGCTAATGATGCGGTGCATGCGCTCAGCAGGGTTGCAGCGAGCGCGAGCTGAAGAAAACGCACATTCGATTTGATGCACATACCCGGCCGCTGGTAACCACCTCAACCTATAATTCAAAAGGCAGCACGCAGCAGAAAAGGCAACAGGCAACAGGCACAAGGCAAAAGGAAAATGCCGCGAACCAATGACGCAGTGAAACTTTCGGGCCTCGCGAGCCGCTTTGCGGCGTTTGTCGCCGAGCGCCATCCGTTCGCGCTGCCGTACGCGCTCGATGCGTTCGAGCGCGCGGGGCTGTCGTCGATCAAGGGGCGCGATGCGGTGAAGCTCGATGCCGCGCGGCCGGTGATGCGGCGGGCGCTGGCCAAGGCGCTGTACGAGTCGGTCGTTGCGCCGGAAGGCGTCGCCGACACCACGCCGGGGACGTCCGCGCTGAAGCGCCTCGAGCAGGCGCGCGGCGAAGTCGTGGACGCGTGCGACGGATTCGTGCGCCGCGCCGCCATCGAAGCGTCGCTGTCGAAGGACGAGCGCAAGGAGATCCTGAAAGGGATGTGCCTGACGCGCAGCGTCGACAACCGCCTCAAGCAGTTTTTCATGGGCGGCGAAGTGCGGTGGGGCGACCTGGCGTTCCAGGGCAAAGGCTTCCGATCGCTCGGGCAGGAAGCGATCTATGCCGGCGCGATTCGACTGAAGCGCGGACCGAACTACAAGAACGCCGACGGATCGTGGAACGGCGACGTGCTGGCGCCGGTCATTCGCGATCTCGGCATGACCCTCGCGATGCGCCACGACGAAGAAGCCGTGGCGATGATCCTGCGCGCGCAGATGGGCAAGGCCGGTCCGCCGATGTCCGGCAAGGACCTGCACACGGGCGATTTCGCGTGGGGCGTGCTGCCGGCCGCCGCGCCGCTCGCCGTCGGATCGCTGTCGATGGCCGGCATGGCGATGGCGTTCTCGATCCAAAAGAGCGAGCGCGTTGCGCTGTCGTTCATCGGCGAGGGCGGCTCCTCGCTCGGCGAGTGGCACGAAGCGATCAACGCGTGCGCCGCCGCGAAGCTGCCCGCGATCTTCTGCCTGCAGAACAACCAGACGGCGCTCTCGACGCCGGTGCGCGACAACTCGGCGGCGCGCGTGTTTGCCGACAAGGCCGCCGGCTACGGCATTCCGGGCCTCACCATCGACGGCACCGATCCCGACGAGATTGCCGCGGCGTTCACCTGGGCCGCCGAACGCGCCCGCGCCGGCGACGGCCCCACGCTGATCGAGATCATCGCGATGCGCATGTGCGGCCACGCGCATCACGACGACATGCTCTATCTCGGCAAGGACCAGCCGCCGTCGTGGGAGTACCACCAGCTGCACGACACCGGCTATGCGAACCGCGAGCTCTACGAGTTCTGGTCGAAGCGCGATCCGATCCCGATGTATGCGCGCCGCCTCGAAGACGAGGGCATCATCGACGGCGCGCATCTCGACGAGCTGAAGAAGTGGGCCGACGAGCTCGTCGATCGCGCGGCGCAGCTCGTGGTCCGCGAGCCGTGGCCGAAGCCGGAACAGGCCGGCGTCGGCGTATTCAAGGATGAAGCGCCGCGCGTGCGCGTCGAAGTGCTCGAGCCGTCGCGGCGCCTCGCCCAGCCGACGACGGCCGATCTGCCCGCGCTCGAACCGGGCCTGCCGTTCGACAAGAAGGGCAACACCTTCCTCGAGGCGGTGATGCTTGGCGTCGGCGATGCGCTTGCCAACGATCCGCGCGTGTTCGTCTACGGCGAGGACGTCGGCGGCCAGTACGGCAACGCGTTCCTGCTGCTGCGCCCGCTGCTGAAGGACCACGGCAGTCGCATCCGCAATTCACCGCTCGCCGAAAGCGCGGTGCTCGGCGTGTGTGTCGGCGCGGCGCTGGCGGGTCTCCGGCCGATCGGCGAGATGCAGTTCAACGATTTCGTGGCGACCGGCTTCAATCAGCTCGTCAACAACGCCGCGAAGATCCGCTATCGCTGGGGCGGCGAAGTGCCGATGGTGGTGCGCATGCCGTGGGGCGGTCTGCGTCACGCCGGTCCGTACCACAGCCAGAACACCGAACCGTGGTTTTATCGCACGCCCGGCTTGAAGATCGTGGTGCCGTCGACGCCCGAAGATGCGCGCGCGCTGATGGCGGCGGCCGTCGCCGATCCGGATCCCGTTCTTTACTACGAGCACATCGCGCTCTATCGCGATCCGCGCGTCAAGCAGGTGCTGCCTGCCGACGCGCCTGCGCCGGCACCGATCGGCAAGGCGGCGCTCCGTCGAGCGGGCTCCGACCTCGCGATGATCTCGTATGGCGCGTACGTGCACCACTGCATGCGCGTCGCCGAGAAGCTCTCCGCTGAGGGCATCGAGGCCGCGGTGCTCGACCTTCGCACGCTGGCGCCGCTCGACAAGGACGCCGTGCTCGCGGTGGCGCGCCACTGCAATCGCGTGCTGATTGTGCACGAGGATTCACGCACCGGCGGCATCGGCGAAAGCCTCGCCGCGATCATCCAGGAAGAAGCGTTCGAATCGCTCGACGCGCCGATCCGCATCCTGGGCGCGCTCGATGCGCCGGTGCCGTATTCGCCGCCGCTCGAGGAGTTCTTCCTCGTCAGCGAGGACGACATCTGGAACTCCGCTCGACTGCTGAGCCGGTATTGACCGCTATCGTTGTAGGATTCTTCACCGGAGGTTTGCGAATGCGTCGTCTGTCGTTGTGTGCAGTGGTGGTGTGTGCGGTGGTCATGGGCTCGACCGCGGTGTCGGCGGACATCCGAACCGATCAGCGCGTGAAGTTCCAGCTGGGCGGCATGCTCGGCAAGATGATCAACATGTTCAGCAAGGGCGCCCGCGAAGGCGTCACGACCACGGTCGCCGTCAAGGGCAACCGCAAGGTCACGATGAACGGCGACACCAGCGGCCAGATCATCGATCTCTCGGAAGAGAAGATCTACGACCTCGATCTCAAGAAGAAGCAGTACAAGGTCACCACCTTCGCCGAGCTGCGGCGCCAGATGGAAGAGGCGAAGAAAGACGCCGAAGAAAGCGCGCGCGAAGAGCGCGGCCGCAGCGACGAGCCGTCGAAGCCCGCCGAGAAGGACCCCAACCAGAAGGAATACGAGGTCGACTTCGACATCAAGAACACCGGCGAGACGCGCACCATCAACGGCTTCAACACCACCAAGGGCGTGATGACGATCACCGTCCGCGAAAAGGGCAAGACCCTCAACGACGCGGGCGGCATGGTGATGACGACCGACATGTGGATGACGCCGAACGCGCCGTCAACCAAGGAGCTGATCGATTTCGATCGCCGCTACGCCGAGAAGCTTTATGGCCCGACGGTGATGGGCGCGTCCGCGCAGGACATGGCGATGGCGATGGCGATGTATCCGCAGATGAAGCCGGCGCTCGATCGCATGGCCAAGGAAGGCAGCAAGATGCCGCCGGGCACCGCGATCCTCACCGAGATGCGCATGGAAGCGGTTCCGCCCGGAACGGCGAACCAGTCGGCTGAAGCGCTGCCCGCGCCGGAAGAGCCGAAGAAGCGCGGCCTCGGCGGCATGCTCGGCGGCCTGAAGAAGATGGCCGAGCAGGCGGAGAAGAATCAGAACAGCAACGCCAAGCCGCAGCGCACGATCGTGATGTCGACGTCGGTGGAGATGCTGAAGCTCACGACGGACGTTGACGCTGCGTCCGTCGCGCTCCCGGCCGGTTTCAAAGAGAACAAGTAAGGCTTACTTCTTCTTGGCGGTGAAATCCGCCATGCCCATCCCGAAGTCGATGATGCCTTTCATCGAGGCGCCGTCGACTTCGCCGTTCACCTTGATGTCGAGCGGACCCTGCGGCGTCGTCAGCTGGAACGCGACGTTGAGGGTCTTGCCCTTGAGCGTGCCTTTCAACTCCGCGGGACCTGACGGGGTGTCGATCGAGCCGCTGACGCTGTCGCCGTCCTGCTTCAACGTGGCGGTCGCGTTGATCGGACCCTCGGGCCCGTTAATCGCGAGATCCCACGCGCCGGCGACGGTCGACTGGGCATGAACGGCGGCCGACAGTAGCAGTGCGATTCCAAAAAACGCCGAAATTACTCGTTGCATTCTTGCCTCCTGGGACACTCGACAATAGCACGGCCCTTCGACTTCGCTCAGGGCAGGCCGGACTTGCGCAATAACGCGCCGAACTGAGCCGATTTTCCTCTTTATTTACGAACGGGTTATTGACCTGTTCCCGGTCCGTTTGTACAGTGGCCGCTCGGCCAATAAAGGCCGAAGACTTCCCCCAGACGACGATGTTCCTAGTGCTTGCGCTGGCCCTAGTTCAGGCCCCGCTGTCCTCAATTTCCGGCCGTGTTGTGGATGCGAGCGGCGGAGCCCTGGCCGGCGCCTCGGTGACAGCGACCTGCGGGAACCAAGCGCCGGTCACGGTGCTCAGCGATTCGACCGGCGCCTACCGGTTCGATCGCCTGCCGGCGGCGCGTTGCCGTGTATCGGCTTCGCTCGACGGCTTTGTGACGTCGGATCGCGTCGCGGATGCGACCGCGTCTGTGGGTGCTGTCGATTTCCGCCTTGCCGTCTCGGGATTCGCGCAACACCTCATTGTCACGCCGACCCGAGGCGAAGCGGAGGACGCATCGCGCGTCGCGCAGTCGGCGACGGTGCTCGATCGCTCGGCGCTCGAGACGCGCCCGTTTGCAATCGTCACGCAGGCGCTCAAGGAAGAAGCCGGCGTGCTTGCGCAGCAGACCACCGCGTCGCAGGGTTCGCCGGTGCTGCGCGGCTTCACCGGTCAGCGCAACCTCTATTTGATCGACGGCGTCCGCTACAACACGGCGGCATGGCGTGACGGTCCGAGCCAGTACATGGCGTGGCTGCCCGCGTCGGACGTCGATCACATCGAGCTGGTGCGCGGCCCCGCGTCGGCGCAGTACGGCAGCGACGCGCTCGGCGGCATCGTTGGGGTGTTCGCGCCGGCGCTCACGTGGTCGGGCCCTCGCCAGGTGCGCGGCACGCTCGGGCTCACGGTCGGCGCGGCAAACCAGCTGGCGACGAGCGACGCCGCGGCGAGCTTCCATCGCGATCGCGTCTCGTTCCGTGGATCGGCGACCGTCGGCTCGGTCAGCGATCTTCGCGCCGGCGAAGGCATCGATTCGCATTCCGCCGTGACGCGCTACCTCGGTCTTCCGTCCAGCGTGGTCGGCGGCAAGCTCGAAAACACCGGCTACTCGACGCGGGGCTTTGCCGGCGCGGCGCAGTTCTCGATCACCTCCGGCAACCAACTCACCCTTTCATATCGCCGCGCCGACCAGGAAGACGCGCACCGCTACGATCAGGAGATCGGCGGCAACGGCCGCTACCGCAGCGAGTTCGGACCGCAGCGCCTCGACTTTGCCTTCGCCCGGTTCGAGAGCGCGCGGGCAGGCTTCTTCGACGCGGTCTCCGCGACGATGTCGATCAATCGCCAGGACGACGGGCGTCTCGAGCAGCAGCGGCCGGGGCAGCGCATCGACAGCCAGGTGAACATCACTACTGCGATGGGCTACGCGGCGCAGGCAACGCGCAGCTGGACGCCGCGCTTCCGCACGATGATCGGCGGCGAGGTGTTCGACGAAACCATCGACGGCTCGCGCACCTTCCTCGAGCCCAACGGCGCCGTGGTGCGCGCGCGCCCGGACATTCCGAACGGCACCGGTTATCGCACCACCGGCCTGTTCGTGCAGCAGACGGCGGATGTGATTCCCGATCGGCTGACGCTGCGCGGCGGATTGCGTTACGGCCACTACCGCTTCACCAGCACGCGCGACGCCGCGCTCGGCGTGCCCGAGCAGGACATTCCGGTGTCCGACACCACCTTCAACGCCAGCGCCGTGTATGCCGCGGCGCCGGGCCTGACGCTGACGATGTCGGTGAGCCGCGGTTTCCGCGCCGCCAACGCGTTCGACTTCGGCGCGATCGGGTTGAACGGCGGCGCCGGCTTCGAGATCTCCCCGCAGCGCGCCGTCGAGCTCAACGCGCTGCGCGGCAGCACCGATGGCGCGACCGCGGTATCGACGGGCGCTGCCGTCGGCGGGTTGAATCCCGAAAGCATGATGGCCTACGAAGGCGGCGTGCGCTGGCGCACGGGACGCGTCAGCACCTCGCTGACCGCGTTCAACATGGAGTTCCACGACGCGATCGAGCGCCGCACGCTGATCTTCCCGTCGAGCATCCTCGGCCTCGATCTGTCGGGCTACACCGTCATCCAGCAGGATGCGATCGGCCGCGCCTACGTGCAGGGTGAAGCGCGCCCGATCGTCACCCGCGTCAACGTGTCGCGCTCGAGAATCCTCGGCTACGAGGCCGAGACCAACGTGCAGATCGCTACGGCCTGGCGCGCGCGCGGATGGGCGTCGATGGCGCGCGGCACCGAGCTCGAAACCGGTCTCCCCCGCCGGCGCATGCCGCCCGGCATGGGCGGCGCGACGCTGACCTTCCAGCCGTCCGGCGCGCGCTGGTGGATCGAAGGCACGATGCTGACGGCGACGAAGCAGGATCGCTTCAGCGACGCCGACATCGGCGACGCCCGCATCGGCGCGTCGCGCACGCCGGCCGCGATCGCGACGTTCTTCAACGGCACCGCCGTCGATCGCGGGCTGGTCCGCAACGGCATCCTGCTCGAGACGGGCGAAACGCTGCAGCAGGTGCAGGCGCGCGTGATGGGCTCGTCGACCTTGCTGGCGATGTTTACGGAGACGCCCGGCTTCACGGTGTTCGGCGTGCGCGGCGGATTCAGCCTCGGCGCGCGGCTCGACGTGACGCTGATCGGCGAGAACCTCGGCGACAGGAACTATCGCATTCACGGGTCCGGCGTCGACGAGCCCGGCATCAACCTGATGGCGAGACTGCGCGCGCGATTCTGATGGCGAACTACGGTTTCTCGGTCCCGTTCGAATTTCCGCTCCATTTCACGAGAGGTGTGTTCGATCGGGACAACCAGCTGCTCGAGACGATCGTGTCGCGGCTCGAGCCGGCGCGGCGCCACCGGCTGCTGGTCGTTGTCGACGAGCGCGTCGCCGCGGCGAACCCGCACCTGCACGACGACGTGCTGGGCTACGCCGCCGCGCACGCGAGATCGATCGAGCTCGTGCTGCCGCCGGTGGTTGTCGCCGGCGGTGAAGCGGCCAAGAACGACATCGCCCACGCGTTGTCGCTGCTCAAGGTCATCAACGACACCGGTCTCGATCGCCAATCCTACGTGGTGATCGTCGGCGGCGGCGCGGTGCTGGACATGGCGTCGTTTGCGGCGGCGATTGCGCATCGCGGCATCCGCGTCGTGCGCATGCCGACCACGGTGCTGGCGCAGGCCGACTCCGGGGTCGGCGTCAAGAACAGCATCAACCTGTTCGGCAAGAAGAATTTCGCCGGCACGTTCGTGCCGCCGTTCGCGGTGATCAACGATCTGGATTTTCTCGAAACGCTCGAGAAGCGCGATCGCATTGCCGGCGTCGTGGAAGCGGTCAAGGTGGCGCTGCTGAAGGACGCGCGTTTCTTCGAGGACATCGCAGCCAACGCGTCGCGCGTCGTCACCGACAGCGCGATCCTGCGGCGCGTAATCGAACGTTCCGCCGAGCTGCACCTGCAGCACATCTGCGGCAACGGCGATCCGTTCGAGCTGGGCAGCGCGCGGCCGCTTGATTTCGGCCACTGGGCCGCGCACAAGCTCGAGTCGATGACCCACCACCGGCTGCGCCATGGCGAAGCGGTGGCGATCGGCATCGCGCTCGACGTGGCGTACTCGGTTCGCAAGGGCTATCTCGATCGCGCCTCGGCTGATCGCATCATCACCGTGCTCGAAAAGATCGGCTTCCAGCTGTGGGATGACGCGCTCGAAATGCGGGAGCGCGACGGCCGCCACACGCTGATCACCGGATTGCGCGAGTTCCGCGAGCATCTCGGCGGCGAGCTGCACATCACGCTGCTGCGCGGCATCGGCGCGAGCTTCGAAGTCACGGAGATGGATGAGCGGCTGATCCTCGAGTCGATCGAGGACCTTGCCAGGCTGCGTCCCGCCTTCGCCAAGGCGACGGCGCGCTAACCGGCCAACATTGGCCGATGAAGCTCCGCGGCGGTTTCGACCTCACCTATTGCTCCAACATTCACGCCGGTGAGTCGTGGGCCGACGTCCGCGGCGCGCTTGCGTCGGCGCTGCCCGACGTGCGCCGACACCTCGGCACGACCGGTCCGCTCGCGATTGGCTTGCGCCTGTCCGCGCAAGCGGCGGAGGAGCTCGAACAGCCCGCGGCGCTCGAGGCCTTCACGCGCTTCCTGCGCGACGGCAACTACTACGTCCCGACCATCAACGGCTTTCCATTCGGCGCGTTTCACCGGGCCCGCGTCAAGGAGACCGTTTACCTTCCGGATTGGCGCGATCGACGACGCATCGACTACTCGAACCGTCTGGCCAGGGTGCTGGCCGCGCTGCTGATCGACCGCGGGCTGACGGAGGGCTCGATCAGCACGGTGCCCGGCGCGTTCAAGGGGCACGCGGGCGCTCCCGAAGATCAGGCAGCGATCGCGCGCGGCATTCTGCAGCACGCGGAGCAACTGGCGGCACTTCGTGATTCGACGGGCGTGACGATCGCCCTGGCGATCGAGCCGGAGCCGGCATGCGTCATCGAGACCACGGATGAAGCGATTGACTTCTTCACGCGCTATCTCCTGGACGAGAGCTTCGTGCGGGCGGGATCGCGATTGACGGTGGAGCAGGTGCGCCGACACGTCGGCATTTGCTTCGATGCCTGCCACATGGCGGTCGAGTTCGAAGATCACGCGGCCTCGCTCGCGGCGCTCGATCGCGCCGGCATCCGCGTGCCGAAATTCCAGATCAGCGCGGCGCTGCGGGTCAGCGATCCCTCGGTGGGATCGCCGGGCCGCCGCGCGCTCGAGAAATTTGCGGATGGCGTCTATCTCCACCAGGTGGTCGCGAAGTCCGGGCACACGCTGCGCCGCTACGTCGATCTTCCGGACGCGCTCGCAGGGGCATCTAAAGATGCCCCTCAACGCGAAGAGTGGCGCATCCATTTTCACGTCCCCGTCTTTCTTGGCGTCATGGGCGATCTCGAGACCACGCAGCCCGATCTCGAAGCCGTACTCGATCTCATCAAGAAGAGAACGGATGCGCCGTGCCTCGAGGTCGAAACCTACACGTGGGACGTGTTGCCGGTCGAGCATCGAACCTCCGAGATGAGCGAAGCGATCGCGCGAGAGTTGTCGTGGACGCGTCAGCGAATGGAAGCGTAGTGCCACGTCGCTCGCGTCCGCGCGCGTACCTGCTGCTGTCGCGGTTCTCGAACCTGCCGACGGTGTGGACCAACGTGCTGGCCGCCTACGTCCTGGCACGCGCGTCGTTGGAATCGCTGCCGCCGGCGCTGGCCGCCGCGTCGATGTTCTATGTCGCCGGCATGTTCCTCAACGACGCGTTCGACGCGGCGTTCGATGCGCGCGTCCGCGCCGACCGGCCCATCCCGAACGGCGATGTCTACCGTTCGGAAGTCTTCGCGCTTGGCTTTGCGCAGCTGCTCGCGGGTGAGTTGCTGCTCGGCCTGCTGCCTCACGCGGTGCCCGCGATGGTGTGGGGCGCGGGTCTCGCGCTCGCGATCCTTCTCTACGATTACCGGCACAAGGGCAAGGCATACGGCCCGGTGGTGATGGGCGCGTGCCGCGCGCTGGTGTATTGCGCGTCGGCCGCGGGCGCGATCGGGCTAGTGACGCGGCCGGTGGCGATCGGCGCCGCGGTGATGTGGACCTACATCATCGTGCTGACGATCGTTGCGAAGACATCGGGCAAGGGCCACCTGGTGCCGTGGCTGCTCGCGGGCATCTGCCTCGTTGATGCGGCGATCATTCTGTGGATGGGGAAACCGGCACTCGCGCTGATTGCGGCGATCGGCTTCCCCCTCACGCTCGCACTTCAGCGTTTCGTTCCCGGCACTTAATCGAACAGGTGCTCCAGGATCGCATCGCGAACGGCGGTGGATTCGAGCGTTTCGGCCTTCACACCGTCCCGCCGCGACGAGATCAGCAACGGGCCGTCATCCACTGACTCCGTGATCCGTCCGTGCGAGCCCTTGACCATCGACGCGTCGAGCGGGATCACGTTCATCAAGTAGCGGAAGCCGAGCGCCTTCTTGGCGAGCGTGGCCGCTACCGTGAGCTTTGGCGCGGCCAGCTTCGGATCGACGAACAGCTCCGCCGGGTCGTAACCCGGCTTGCGGTGAATGTCGACGGTGCGCGCGTAGTCGGGCGCCTGGCGGTCGTCGAGCCAGAAGTAATAGGTGAACCAGCGATCGCGAGCGGAGATCGCGACCAGCTCGCCCGATCGGTCGTGGTCGAGGCCGAGGCCACGCTGTTCGTTTCGATCGAGCACGAGATCGATGCCGGACGTTGAACGCAGCAGCGATGCGACCTCGCCGATGCGCGCCGGATTTCTCACGTAGACGTGCGCAACCTGGTGGTCGGCGACGGCAAACGCTTCGCTCGCGCCCGCATCGAGCGTGTCGGTGCCGAGCTCGTCGCGAATCGCCAGCAGTCCCGCCTCGCGCAAGACGCGGTTGATGTGCACCGGTGCTGAAACCGGTACCAGCCCGTACTCCGACACGGCGATGATGCGGCGGCCGCGTTCGCGGCAATGCGCGATCAGCTTGCCGCAGACCGCATCGATCGCGCGAACGTCCTCACGGATCTTCGGATCGTCGGGTCCAAGACGCTGCAGGTTGTAATCGAGATGCGGCAGGTAGATGAGCAGCAGTGTCGGTGAGTACCACGTGTCGACGCTGATCGACGCATCGGCGATCCATTCACTCGATTGAATGCCGGCTTGCGGTCCCCAGAAGTTGAAAAACGGAAACGCGCCGTGTTTGGCGACGACGCGATCGCGGATGTCGGCGGGATGGCTGTAGATGTCGACGACCTTCAGGCCGTCGGCGCGGTAAATCGGGCGCGGCGTGACCGACCACTCCGCGCTGCTGTACATGTTGAACCACCAG
>DASUSZ010000057.1:0-4773 GCA_036374815.1 Vicinamibacterales bacterium
GGCCAGAGGAGTAGCGCGATCGCCGCAACTCCCCACAGACCTGTTGCGACCTTTCTAGCCAAAGAGGCTCTTGGCCACGAACCAGACGTTGGCGGGCCGCTCGGCAAGACGACGCATGTACCACGGGAACCAGTAATCGCCGTAAGCGATCAACACGCGAACCACCGCGCCATCCTGCGCCAGCCGCTGCTGCGCGGCCTTCTGGATCCCGTACAACATGTGAATCTCGAACTCGGACGGCTTGACGCCGGTGGTTTGCGCGTGCGAGCGAATCGACTGAATCAATTGCAGATCGTGCGTGCCGAACACGGGCCGCGATCCGGCGGCGCGGGCCGCCGCGCCGAGCATGATCTGCGACAGCGCGTAGTAGTTCGCATCGACATCGCTCTTCTTCGGAAATGCAATCGAGGCCGGCTCGTTGTAGGCGCCCTTGACGAGTCGAACGCCGATGCCGCGCGACGTGATGTCTTCGAGATCTTCCCGCGTGCGAAACAGGTAGGCCTGCAGGCACACGCCGATGTGCGGAAACTCCTCACGCAGCCGCTTGGTCAGCGTCAACGTCACGTCGACATACGGCGACTGCTCCATGTCGATCCACAGGTAGTTGCCGTTGGCGTGGCAGCGGGCGGCGAGATCGCGCAGGTGGCCGTAGGCGAGCTCGCGGTTGATGTCGAGCCCGAGCTGCGTCAGCTTGATCGACGGCTGGCAATCGAGCTTCAGGTCGCGGATACGATCGATGCCTTCGAGATAATGCGCCGCCACGCCGTCGGCCTCGGCGAGGTCCTTGACGTTCTCGCCCAGCCGCGTGAACACCGCCCCGATGCCTTCCGCGGCGGTCGCCTTCGCGGCGCCGATCATGTCGTCGAACGATTCGCCGGGCATGAACTTCGAGACGGCGCGCCGAATGAACGGCACCTTCGTGCCGTTGGCGCGCAGCCACTGGTTGTCGGAGACCTTCAATAAAACGGTACGAGCGACGCTCATTCGCCTTACATCCTACTCTTCCGCCTTTTCCGCGGCTACGGCCGCGAGGTTGTCCGGAGGCGATAGCGTATGCAGCGGCCCGATGCGCGCCAGCTGCGGCCACACGGCGCGCACCATCGCGACGACCAGCAGCGTGGCCACTCCGCCGCCGGCGACAGACAGCGTTGGCCCGAACAACGCGGCGGTCGCGCCGCTTTCGAACGCGCCGAACTCGTTCGAGAAACCGATGAACACGTAGTTGATCGCCGACACGCGGCCGCGCAGGTGATCCGGCGTGATGGTCTGCTCGAGCGTCAGCCGGATCACGACGCTGATGTTGTCGAACACGCCCGTGAGAAACAGGCAAAACAGTGACAGCGTAAACGATCGCGACAAACCGAACCCAATCGTCGCCAGCCCGAAGCCGGCCACGGCCCACAGCAATACCGCACCGGGACGCTGCCACGGCCTGATCCGCGTCGTGATCAGCGCCATCGTCAAGGCGCCGATGCCCGGCGCCGCGCGCAGATATCCAAGGCCCGCTGGACCGACCTGGAGAATGTCTTTCGCGTAGATCGGCAGCAGCGCCACTGCTCCGCCGAACAACACCGCGAACAGATCGAGAGTGATCGCCGACAGGTAGAGCGGGTTCGCGCGCACGAACCTGAACCCCGCAAAGACGTCGCCGGCGCGGCGGCGCGATGCCGACACCGGCGGCCGCCGGACAGGCATCGTCCTCAGCATGACGATGAACACGAACTGCCCCACGGCGGCGAGCGCGAACGACAGCGTCGCGGTGCCGGTGGCGGCGATCAGCATGCCGCCGATCGCGGGCCCGCTGATGGCCGCAAGCTGAAACGTCGACGACAACCACGCGTTGGCGTTCGCGAACTCGGCGGGCGCCAGCAGCTGCGGCAGGATCGTGTTCACCGACGGCGATGCAAACGCGCGCGCCGTGCCGATCATGAACAGCAACGCGTAGATGGCCCAGGTCGGCCCATCGAGCCAGGACAACACGGCGAGGCCCGCGGCCGCGGCCGTCAACACCGCGTGCGCGAAGATGCCGATGTTTCGGCGTGGATAGCGATCGGCCGCGTTGCCGGCGACCACCATCAGGAACAGCACCGGCGTCAGCTCGGCGACGCCGACCAGGCCGAGCGACCACGGATCGCCGGTGCGCTCGTAGAGGAGCCACCCGACCGCGACGTTGATCATCTGCCAGCCGGCAATCGCAGCGAAGCGGCCGACGGCAAACGATCGAACGAATGGATGGCGGAGTGCTGCGTAAGAGTCGGTGATTCACATATTGTATTGGGGTTGCGAATCGGGATTCAGACCTGGGGCAGCGAAGGAGACATCCGGCCGTTCATCGCGTTGGGCGCGGCGCTGTCGCGCCGCGGACACGATGTCGAGCTGCTTTATACCGAGATCTCCCAGCGGCGCTATGAGCACGTGGCCGCGGCGCTGGGATTCACCGCGCGTGGGATTGCGTCGCCGGTGATCGCCGATCGCGAGCGTGAATACGAGATCGGCCTGGCCGCGATCGGCGCGCGCGATGAGTTTTCGCAGGGGCTGGTGATCTTTCGCGAGCTGCTCGATCCGGTGGTCGAACCGATCTACGAAGCCGGCCTCGATCTCTGCTCGCGGTGCGATCTGCTGATCCACCATTTCATCCTGCACCCGGCGCGAGCGGCGGCCGACAAGACCGGCACGCCGCAGATGACCGTGGCGTTCGCGCACATGCTGGCGCCGTCGCGCTACATCCACCCGTCGGGTCTGCCCAACCTCGGGCAATGGGCGAACCGCCTCGAATGGGCGATCGCATCGTTCGCGCTGAATCAGACGCTGCTCAGAAAGACGAACCGTTTCCGGCGCGCGAAGGGGCTGCCGCCGTTTCGCGATCTGTTGCGTGAAGCCTGGACGTCACCGCGTCTGCACCTGCTCGCGTCGAGCCCGGCATTTCTCGATCGGCCCGCCGACTGGCCGGACGCGATCCAGATGTCGGGGTTTCTCGAGCTGCCCGCGCACGAGCACGAGACGCTCGCGCCCGAAGTGGATGCGTTTCTCAACGCCGGTCCACCCCCGGTGTTCATGGGTTTCGGGAGCTTGATGCCGGCAAGCGGCACTCACCTCGCGCAAGCTGTCGATACCTTTCAAGAGGCGGCGTCGCGCGCGAACTGCCGCGCGATCATCCAGGCGGAAGTGGAGAGAGCTTCGTCGGATCGCGTGTTGTTCGTGAAGCGCGCGCCGCATAAGATCGTCTTCCCTCGCTGCGCCGCGGTGGTCCATCACGCCGGCGCGGGGACGACGCACACCACTCTGCGCGCCGGCACGCCATCAGTGCCCGTGCCGCACGTGTCGGATCAGTTTCTCTGGTCGAAGGAGCTGCTGCGGCTCGGCGTGGCGCCAAGGCCGCTGCGGCGCACCAGGTGGTCGGCCGGCGCTCTCGCCGATCGCATCAAGGAAACGGTTGGCAATCCGAAGATGAAGCAGGCCGCGCTTGCAATGAGCGAGCGGATGCGCAACGACAATGGGCCGGAACGCGCCGTGGATCTGATCGAGAGGACCGGGCATGAGAATTGATAGAGCCCGGCAGAGGTTTCTCATGGTCCCATTCAGTGGACAGCGCGCAGCCGCTGTCTTCGTGGCTTTCGTGGTGTTTTCTGCGCTGACCGCGGTGCGCGCGTCGGCACAGTCCTCTATTAACTTCAGCGGCGGCGGGTCGATCGATCCCGAGCAGGTCTACGCCGGCGTGTCGTGGACGTCGCCGGATATCGGCGGCCGGTTCCGGATCCGCCCCGGCATCGACGGCGGCGTCGGCAACGGCCTGCGCCTCGCGAACATCAACATCGATCTGATCGTGAAATTCCCGCTCGGCACATCGGGCTGGTCGCTGATCCAGGGCGGTGGTCCGGTAATCACCGTGTCGAGGCTCAGCGACTTCGAAGACGCTCCTCGCGAGCTGCACGCCGGCGGCAGCTACCTGTTTGGCTTTCAACACGACAACGGCTTCTTCGCGGACTTCCGCGTCGGCGGCGGCGGCTTCGTGCCGTCACTCAAAATCGGCGCGGGATGGGCAGTGGAGATCAAGTAGCGACACAGACAAAAAAGTTCTCTGTGTCTCTGTGTCTCTGTGGCAACGTGTCTCGATGCACCGAAAGCGGACATTTGAGTGGGACGAGGCGACGGCGTTCTGGCATCGCGCGCAAGGCAAGTCTGGCCTCGAGCTTCTGCGCATGGCGATCGCCGGCGAGCTGCCGCCGCCGCCGATGGCGCGGCTGATGGACATCCGGCTGACGCAGATCGAAAAAGGCAAGGCGATCTTCACCGGCACGCCGCAGGAATTTCATTACAACCCGCTTGGCACCGTCCACGGCGGCTACGGCGCCACGCTGCTCGACTCGGCAATGGGCTGCGCCGTCCACAGCACGCTCGAACCCGGCGATATCTACACGACGCTCGAGTTCAAGATCAACTTCATGCGCGCGTTGACGCACGAGACGGGCGAAGTGAAAGGGATTGGAACCGTGATTAACGCCACGCGGACGACGGCAGTCGCGGAAGGCCGGATCGAAGATGCGTCGGGCAAACTCTATGCGTTCGCGACGACGACCTGCGTAATACGAAGAGCCGGACCCGCATAGCGAATCCGGCTCCCTTTGCCCATTGGCCTATTAGCCTATTGGCCCATTGGCCCATTGGCCTTCTGCTCACATCGTCACTGCTCCAGGCGCCGATGCCGCCGCCGGAGCCGCCCGTGCAGATCGCCGCGGACACGTTCCTGATCCGCGCTGTGGGTGTGCCGGGCCG
>DASUSZ010000058.1:0-6821 GCA_036374815.1 Vicinamibacterales bacterium
ATCAAGCCAAACCGCCGCGGCGCCGGATAGTGCTTCGGCATATACGCGCTGTGGGTGTCTTCGACGATGATGATGCCGCCGTCCGCGATATGCGGCAGCGCACCGGCCGCGGTCACGATCTGCTCGACGCTCGCGTGACCGCCATCATCAATCAGCACGTCGATCGGGCCAATCGCCGGCAGCACGCGCCGCCAGAATGCCGGATCCGATTGATCGCCGATCAAGATCTCGAAGCCGTCGCGCTCGAGCGCCCTGGTTGCCGGGTCGAGATCGATGCCGATGATCCGCGCCGCGGGCCCGAAGTAACTGCGCCAGGCTTCAAGCGATCCGCCATGCGCCACGCCGACCTCGACCACCGTGATCGGGCGGCCGCGATATTTGTCGAGCAGCTGCTCGTAGATCGGGAAGTAGTGGCGCCACTTCACCACTTGCCTGCGCACGGCGCTGAAATGGTCCTGCAAGCTGCCGTCAGTCACCGGCCCTGCCCTTTCCGCTCGGCGCCGCGACATAGCGCGCGCGGCGGCCGCTGAGCAGCGCCACCGTATCGCCGATGCCGCGCTCGAGGCTTCCGGTGAACTCGAAACCCAATCGCGAGAAGCGCGAGCGATCGACGTGATACGACAGCGTGTTCATCCACGGCGACTCTACGTAGTTGATTCGGAGGTGTGGCACGAAGCCCGATAACACGTCGACGACATGCGCGACGGTCGCGTTGATGCTGAGGACGTTGTAGACGCGCCGGTCGAAGATGCCCTCGCGAACCACGAACAGCATCGCGCGAACGGCATCGGACAGGTCGAGATACGGGCGAAACTGGTGCGACGCCGTCTGCCACACCTCGATCGGTTGGCCCGACACCGCGCGCCAGCAGAACTGGTTGACCGCCGTGTGAAAGCGCATGCCGATGGACGGCCCGAAGATCGTGCCCATGCGGAAAATCACGAAGCGAAGCCCAACCTCGGTTCCGAGCGACCGCAGCAGCTCCTCCGACTGCAATTTCCAGTCGGCATACGGACTTTGCGGCCGCAGCTCGGGCGGCGCGCAATCCTCGGTTACCACGCCGTTCGCGACGCCGTACACGCTCGTGGTCGATGGAAACAGCAGCGGCACACCCATGTCGGCGCACGCTCGCGCAACACGCGCGGTCCCTTCAACGTTGACGCGCTGCATCTGAGTCGCGGCGCTGGCCGCGGGGTTGGTCAACGCGGCCAGGTGAATGACCGCATCGGCGCCCGCGAACAGGCGCACCAAGTCGGCATGCAAGATGTCGCCTTCGACGAATTCGTACCGGCAGGCCGCGGGCAGGTCGTACAACGAGGCGTAGCGCTCGGTGGCGAGATTGTCGAGCATCACCACTTCGCCGCCGGGGCACGCCGTGGCGAATTCGCGAATCAGGCGCGACCCGATGTGTCCCAGCGCGCCGGTGACGGCTACACGCATGCCAGCGCCTCGATGGTGCGATCGATGCCCTCGGACAAATCCACGGAGGGGCGCCAGCCGGTGGCAGCGGTAAACCGCGTGTGATCGGCAATGCAGTTCCGCCGTTCGATATCTCCCAACGGCATTGGCGGCGCCACTGATGTGACCCGCACCGGCCGGCCGGTTGCACGTTCGGCGCGCGCCGCGACGCATTCAAACGCCGCGCGAATGGTCGTGCCGCGGCCGCTGCCGATCACGAAGTGATTCGCGTTGACGCGGCCGGCATGAGCCGCCGCCAGCAGGAACGCATCCACGACATCATCGACGAACACGTAGTCGCGGATTTGCCCGCCATCACCGTAGATCGTGAGCGGCTGGCCGATCATGGCGGCGCTGATCATGCGGTTCAGCACATCGCGATCCGCACGGCGGCCGTGCGCCCCCGGACCATACACGTTGCAAAGCCGCAGCGTCGCGCCAAACACCTCGCCGCGCCGCGCTGCTGTTTTCAGTTCACGCTCCGCGATCAACTTGTGGCGGTCGTAAACCGTAATCGGGTCATCGAGCGCATCCTCGTTGACCGGCAACCGAGCGGGCACGCCCGCTTCGGTAACGGTGCCGGCAAACAACACCGTTGGCCGGCGTGTGCGCTCCCGGCACGCCGCCAGCAGCTGCCGCATCGGCGTCACGTTGGCGTCGAGATCGCGATCGGGGCGGGCGGCCGCTTCGGCAACGCTGGTCTGCGCCGCGAGGTGAAAGATCACGTCGGCCTCGACGAGGCGATCGCAGATCGCGCGGTCGCCGACGTCGCCGCTCAGATCGATGACCCGTGCAACCGCATCGACGATCGGCGGCGCGTTCGATCGAAAAACGCGCAGCAGCGTGCACTGGTCCTGCGCCAGCCGGCCGGCCAATCGCGCGCCGATGAAACCGGCGGCGCCGGTCACGGCCACGAGCTTGCCGCTCAATGGGCCAGGCATTGCCGCCGCCGCGATTCAATCAGCGTGATCGCTTCGCGCACGACCCGCCCGGTATCGATGCGCGTCAGGCACTTCTTCGCCTCGCGCACGCAGTCGTCCAGCATGCAGCCGGCGCATTCCGGGCGATCCTCGAGCACGACGTGATGGGCGCCCATCGGTTCCCATTGTCCGGGTGCGTTGCGCGCGCTGAATATCGCCACGCACGGGATGCCGACCAGCGCCGCCAGGTGCGTCGGTCCCGAATCGTTGCCGATGAACGTCGTGCACCGCGACAGCATCGATGCTGATCCGAACACGCTCAACCGGCCGGCGAGATTGTGCGAGCGCGGTCCCCAGGTCGCGCACAACTCGGCGCACAGGCGCTGCTCGCTCGATCCGCCGATCGCCAGCAGCACGACGTTGCGGAACTGACGCAGCAACGCGGTGCCGACCGCCGCAAAGCGCTCGGCCGGCCACGTCGTCGACGACCGTCCGGATCCGGGGGCAACGCCAACCAGCAGCTGATCGGGCGCAACACCAAGATCGACGAGCAGTCCGCGGCTTCTAGCCTGCTCGGCATCCGGCACGGCGAGGCGAAAATCGCGCAACGCGTCCGAAGTCGCGGCGGGATCGACGATGCGCAGCAGTCGCAGCCCTTCGTGCTCGACCTGCGACGGATCGATGTCCGCGGGCAGCGGCCACGACGGGCGGCGCGACGCGTGGTAACGGGCCGACCCCACGACACCGCGGAAAATGGACGCGTCGACGCGCAGTTGCCTGGCGGTGCGCGGCGGTGCCAGCGAGAAGATGTCGTCGAAGCCGGTGCTGCGCAGCCGCATCGCGAGGGCGACGTTGCGCCACCGCTCGATGTTCGACGCCGGCCTGACGGTATAGAAGTGCACGTCCTCGAACCATCCTGTTTCCTTGAGAATGGTCCAGGGTGAGATTCGCTGCGAGCCGTCAACGTGGCTCTCGGTCAGCAGCGACAGGCGATGCGAGGGATATCGATGGCGAATCTCGGCGATCGCCGGCAACGAGACCAGCGTGTCGCCGAGCGAGCCCGGCCGGTAAATCAACGCCCTCGGCATTGCCGGCATGAGCGCCAATTATACGAGCCGATTTACGGCTTTGCGCTCTTCTGGTGGATCTGGCTCTTGTTGCGCGCGCCCGCAATCGCGCCCGTCGAGTCGTAACGGACGCCGTCGTCAATCGCGGTCGAGCGCTGCCCCTGATCGTGCGGCACCGTCCAGAACACCGAACCGCTGCACGAGCCACCCTTGTTGTCCGCGGCCGTGAAGAAGATCTCGTAGACGCGGCCGTTGCCCTTGGCCTTGTTGCCATGGCCGTTGCGCTCGGCGCGCACCCACGCCTGGCCGTCTGCGATGTAGCCGTCAGGCGCGAACTTGCCGTCGCCGGTCGAGTCGATCGGTTCGTCCTGCCAGATACCGGTCACGTTGATGGCGATCGGATCGCCGTCGGGATCGCTCAGACCGTTGATGGCGGCGACGTAGAACCTCTTGTGATTGGGCGGCCAGATCTCTCCGCCGGTCGCCGCGCTGCACACGGGCGGTGCGTTGTTGGGCAGGATCGTCACGCGGACCGTTGCGAGTGCCGTCGACGTTCCGTCACTCACGGTGTAGCTGAAGGTCGACACGCCCGTGAACGCGGCCGACGTGGCGGTGAACGTGACCACGCCCGTGAGTGGGTTGACGACCGCCGTTCCGCTGGTTGGCGCCGTCACGCTGACGACGGTCGGCGCGGTGCCGTCCGGATCGGAGTCGTTGGCAAGCACGTCGATGGCGACCGCTGCGAGCTGCACCACCGTCGCCGCGTCATCAATCGCGATCGGCGCGCGGTTCACGTTGTTGATGACCCACGTGAACGTTTCCGCGTCGCTTGCGCCGTCGGCATCGATGGCGCGCACGGTCACCGTATGGCTTCCCGCCGTGTTGTATTCCGGCGAACCAGTGATAACCCCCGCGGCGTTCATCGAGAGGCCCGCGGGTAGTCCGGTGACCTCATAGCTCAGCACGTCACCGTCGGGGTCGAGCGCGGCGATCGGCAGCGTGACGATCGCGCCTTCGCTGCTCAACTGATTGCCCGGATTCACGACATCAGGCGGCCGGTTCGGAATGCGGATCGTCCAGGTGAAGGATACGAGGATCGGGCTCGAGCCGGTCGGGATGAGGTCCTTGACGCCGATGTTCACCTGGTAGACGCCGGCTGAACCAGCGGGGAACGCTCCGGAGATCAACCCCGATGATTCATTCAGCGTTACGCCGGGCGGCAGCCCGGTGGCCGTGAAGAACAGCTGATCGCCGTCCGGATCGCTCGCGGGCAGGAGATAAGAAACAACGTCGCCTTCGCGGCTCGATCGGTTCGCAACGACAAGGACCGGCGCGCGATTGACGTTGTGAACCGTCCACGTGAAATCCGCCGTCGTCGTCAGCGCACCGTCCGACACGGTGACGGTCACCGTGTAGACGCCGGCGTCGTCATAGTCGAACTGACCGGCGATTTCGCCATTCGGCGCGATCGAAATCCCGTCAGGCAATCCGCTGACGCTGACGAACGTCACCGGCAGTCCGTCGGGATCGGCCACGTACTGCGCGAGCGACGTGCCGGCGGTGAATACCTGCGTTTCAACACCCACCTGATCGGGGATGCTGACGACCGGCGGCCGGTTCGTATTGGTAACCGTCCACGCGAACGTGACCGCGCGCGGCGGTGTGTTGACGTGATCATCGACGACCACCGTCACCGCGTGCGCTCCGGCTGCGTCGTACGACACGATGCCGGTAATCAAGCCGGTATTCGGATCGATCGACAGCCCGGGCG
The DNA here is from genome assembly GCA_036374815.1 of Vicinamibacterales bacterium. Lineage (GTDB taxonomy): Bacteria > Acidobacteriota > Vicinamibacteria > Vicinamibacterales > UBA2999 > 12-FULL-67-14b. Next base: position 5,217 of record DASUSZ010000058.1, read on the forward strand.
GCAGGCCCCCTGCGGTGTAAGTCAGCGTGTCGCTCTCCGGATCGCTCGCGGTGATCTGCAGCGACACCGCCGCGCCCTCCGCGCTGACCTGAGCGCCAGGATTGACGACATCGGCGGGCAGGTTCGCGTCGAGCACTGCCAGCGTGAACCCCAGCAACGTTGCGAGCCGCTCGCCGGGCGGCGTCTGCTCGCACGGCGGGCTCGTGATCGCGCTGCATTCGGCCAGGCCGACGATGATGTCGTAGCTCGTGTCGGAGTCGAGCGGGAAGATGCCGCTGATAAAGCCGGTGTTACGGTCGATGGTGATTGACGACGGCAGCTCGCGGCCGCTCGGCGACCGGCCGACGATGGTGAACACCGTTGGATCGCCATCCGGATCGTAGCCGTCGATATCGAGCTCGAACAACTGGCCTTGCTGGATCGACAGCGCGCCAGGAACCGTAGTGATGATGGGCTCGCGGTTGATGTGATTGATCGTCCACGTGAAGCTCACGCTCGACGTCGACCCGCCGGGCGCGATCTCCGTCACGACCACGGTGTGAACGCCGCTCGACAACACCGGATCGGATGAATACGGCAGCACCGCGTCGTACGACACGACGCCGGCAAACTGGCCGGTGTCCGGCGAGAACGTGACGCCATCAGGCAGGCCAGACACGCTGTAGGTAAAGCCGACGCCTTCGGGATCGCCGACGCGGAACTCCACGGCGACGTTCTCATTCGTGATCCGGTCGAACACCGTCTTGGTCCTGATTTCGAACGTCTGCCAGGCCGACCAGATGCCGTTGCCGTCACGGCCGCGATACCGAAGCGTGCTGCGGCCCACGTCGGGAACAGGCACGGTCACTTGCGCCTGGTCGAGCACCTCCTCGAACGTCGTCGAGATCACCCCGGGAGTCTGCGTCGCTCCGGTCAGTTGGTACTCGAGGAGCTCGATGCCGTCATCGTCCTGCGCGTTGAGATCGATCGAGTAGGTTTGGTTCTCGCGAACCGGGGTCCAGCCGGACACCTGCGACGGAACGTTCGGGACGGCGTCGATGGACGTCGGGTCGGTTTCGTCGTCGCAGTGGGCGACGAACGCCGTCAGCGACCGGAACATCACATCGTCGGTATTGGACGCGGTCGCGCCGGCAACCAGCTGCGCGTCTTCCGTAATGCCGGGCAATGAATAGGTGAACGTCATCACCTGGCCTGCGGCCAGGGTCGTGGACGGATAGACCGCCGCGGGCTCCGGCACCACGGCGGTGGCGACCCCGTCGATCAGCAGCGTCGGTTCGACTTTCTTGACGTCGGCGAGGCCGGCAGGAACGGTCAGGCTGAAACGTACTTTGAACGTGGTGCCGGCGCAGACGTTCGAAATGACCTGGTTGTCGGCGTCCAGCAGCTGCACGTTGAACGTCGCCAGTCTCGGACGCTGCAGCACCACCACGCGAGGCACGGCGTTCTCGTACAGCTCGGCAAAGTCGCTCACGGCGATCGTGTTGGTCGCGGAATCGACTGCGATCGAAAACAGTTCGATCGGCGGATTCGGCGCGACGAAGTCGGCGATCGTGGTCTCGAATTGCAGGCCGTCGACTACCGCATCGGCATCGGCGCCATCGATGG
>DASUSZ010000059.1:0-17622 GCA_036374815.1 Vicinamibacterales bacterium
GGCAGCCGAGCGAAGCACGATCATGCTTGCACTCTCCCCTTCACCCCGCTCAACTTCTTCGCGACCATGCTCTGCAGCTGCGCCGCCGGCAGGCCCAACGCCGACGACACCGCGGAAACCAGCGCTTCGCGCACCTGCTCGGGCGTCTGCATGCCGTCGATGCGACGGAATGTCGGCCGCGAGCTGTAGTAGTCGATCATCGGGCGCGTGTCGCGCCAGTAGATCTTCAACCGCTCCCGCACGACCGCTTCCGAATCGTCCGACCGCGCCACCCACTTCGGGCCGGTCGAGCGGCACCGATCGGTGTTCTGGCAGAGGTCCGGCAGCGTGTTGGCCTTGTGCTCGAAGGCGTCGGCGTTGGCGCCGCAGTCCTCGCACACGCGGCGGCCGCGCACGCGCCGCACCAGTTCCTCGTCCGGCACCTGGATCTCGACGCAGATCACCGGGCCTCGCGACGCCGTAATCTCGTCGAGCGCGCCGGCCTGTTTCGCCGTGCGCGGGAACCCGTCGAGCACGAACCCCGCGATCGCATCGGGCTGCGACAACCGCTCGCGGACGATGCCGATGATCAGGTCGTCGCCGACCAGCTCGCCGCGCTCCATCACCGCCTTGACCTTCTGGCCAAGCTCGGAGCCGCTGTGCACCGCTTCGCGCAGGATGTCCCCGGTCGAGACCTTGGGAATCCCATGCTCGCGAGCGAAACGTTCCGCCTGCGTGCCCTTGCCCGCTCCCGGCGGGCCAAGCATCACGAGGTTCAGCGCCACGTTAGCCGCGCCGTCCCCTGATCCGCGTCTTCTTCATGAACCCGTCGTAATGCCGCATGATCAGCTGCGACTCGACCTGGTTCACGGTGTCCATGGCCACGCCGACGACAATCAGCAGCGAGGTGCCGCCGAAGAAGAACGTCACGCCGAGGCCGTTGGTGATGAAGCTGGGCAAGTTCGCCTCGAGCGTCGGGCCGATGAACGGAATCGGTCCGGTCTTGAAGCCCGTCAGCAGGAACTCCGGCAGGATCGCGACCAGCGCCAGGTAGATCGCGCCGACCAGCGTGATGCGCGCCAGGATCTGATCGATGTATTCCGCCGTCCGCTTGCCCGGACGGATGCCCGGGATGAAGCCGCCGTACTTGCGCATGTTCTCCGACACGTCATCGGGATTGAAGATGATCGCCGTGTAGAAGTACGCGAAGAAGATGATGCCGAGCACGTAGAGCAGGTTGTAGAGCGGCATGCCGTACGAAATCTGGCGCACCGCGTTGTCGGCCCACGTGCCGGGCGTCAACATGCCCTGGAACGTGGCCGGGAAGGTCAGGATCGAGCTCGCGAAGATCACCGGGATGACACCGCCGGTATTGACCTTCAACGGAATGTGCGTGCTCGAGCCGCCGTATTGGCGGCGCCCCACCACGCGCTTCGCGTATTGGACCGTGATCCGCCGGTGCCCTCGCTCGACGTAAATGATCGCCGCAATCACGCCGACCATCAGCACCACGAGAATCGCCATCGTCAGCAGGCCGATCTGGCCGGTGCGCAGCTGGTCGAACGTGGCAATCACCGCTCGCGGGAAATTGACGACGATGCCGGCGAAGATGATCAGCGACATGCCGTTGCCGATGCCGCGCTCGGTGATCTGCTCGCCGAGCCACATGATGAACATGGTGCCGGTCGTCAGCGTCAGCATGCAGCCGAGCCGGAAGCCCCAGCCCGGTTCGTAGACCAGCGGCAGGCCGCCGGCAATCTGCGTCTGGCGCTCGAGATAAATCGCGATGCCGAGCGACTGCACGGCCGCGAGCAGCAGCGTCAGGTAGCGCGTGTACTGCGTGATCTTGCGGCGGCCCAGCTCGCCTTCCTTCGACAGGCGCTCGAGGTACGGCCACACCACGGTCAGCAGCTGCAGGATGATCGACGAGCTGATGTACGGCATCACGCCGAGCGCGAAGATCGTGACGCGCGACAGGCTGCCGCCCGTGAACATGTCGTACATCCCGAACAGCGTGTTCTGCACCTGCTCGGACAGGATGCGCAGCGCCTCCGAGTTCACACCCGGCGTCGGGATGAAGTTGCCGACGCGATACACCGCGAGCATGCCGAGCGTGAACAGCACCCGGTTGCGGAGGTCGGCGACGGCAAATAAATTCTTTAGTGTTTCGACCACAGTTCCCTCAAGGGTTACTGAGCAATCGCTTCCGCTTTGCCACCCGCGGCGGCGAGCTTCTCGGCCGCCTTGCCGCTGAACTTGTGCGCCTGCACGGTGAGCGCCTTGGTCACGTCGCCGCGGCCGAGCACCTTGACCTTCGCGGTGCGGCTGCTGACGATGCCGCGCTCGCGCAGCGAGTCCACCGTCACCGTGGCGCCGGTGTCGAACAGCTTGTCGAGCTGATCGAGGTTGACCACGTCGTACTCGGTGCGAAAGATATTGGTGAAGCCGCGCTTCGGCACGCGCCGGTGCAGCGGCATCTGGCCGCCTTCGAAGCCGCGCTTGAACGAGTAGCCCGAGCGCGACTGCGCGCCCTTGTGACCGCGGCCCGACGTCTTGCCGAGGCCCGATCCGGGACCGCGCCCGACGCGCTTCTTCTTGAACTTCGACCGGTCGGCCGGCTTGAGATTATTGAGACCCATTTTGCCTTCTGCCTTTTGCCTTCAGCCTTATTCGGAGACCGTCACGAGGTGCCGAATCTTGAAGATCATGCCGCGGGTTTCCGGCGTGTCCTTCAGCGTCACCGAGTGATTGAGCTTGCGAAGGCCCATGCCTTCCGCAACCTTGCCCTGGACCTTCTGGAATCCAATCGGGCTCTTCACCAGGGTGACGGTGACCATCTTGCCGCCGTCGGTTTTCTTAGCCTGCTTCGCCATGATTAATCTGTGCCTAATCTGCGTTTAATCGGTGGCCTTACGCGTCCGCGCGGCCGCCCGCGAGGTCCGACGCCGTGTCCTTGCCGCGGAGGCGCATCAGCCGCTGCGGATCCTTGAGCTCCTGCAGCGCGGTGAACGCCGCGCGCACCACGTTGTGCGGATTCGCCGAGCCGAGCGACTTGGTCAGCACGTTGGTGACGCCCGCCGATTCGACGACCGCGCGAACCGCGCCGCCGGCGATGATGCCGGTGCCGTCCGGAGCGGGCTTGAGCAGCACGCGGCCGGCGCCGTAGCGGCCGACCACCGGGTGCGGCACCGTCGTGCCCTGCACCGGCACGCGGATCAGATTCTTCTTGGCCGCCTCGATGCCCTTCTTGATCGCCGAGGGCACTTCCTTCGCCTTGCCGACGCCGTAGCCGACCACGCCGTGGCCGTCGCCGACGACGACCAGCGCGCTGAAGCTCAGGTTCTTGCCGCCCTTGACGACCTTGGTGACGCGGTTGATCGCAACGACCGTGTCCTTGATGTCGAGCTGCGCCGGGTCAATCTTTTCGCGTGTCTTCATGTTTGCCTTCTGCCTTTAGCCTTGCGCCTTCTGCCTTGTGCCTTGAGCGGGCTCAGAATTCCAGGCCCGCGGATCGGGCCGCCTCGGCGACGGCGCGCACGCGCCCGTGATACAGGAACCCGTTGCGATCGAACACCACCTTGGTGATGCCCTTCTCCTTGAGGCGCTCGGCGATGGTCGTGCCGATCAACTCGGCGCCCTTGATGTTGCCGCCGCCGGTGCCCTTGGCCATCTTGCCCTTGACGTTCGGATCGACGGTCGACGCCGACGCGATCGTCTGGCCGCTCAGGTCGTCGATGACCTGCACGTAGATGTGCGACACGCTGCGGAACACGCTGAGGCGCGGCTTCTGCGCCGTGCCGGTCATGCGCTTGCGGATCCGGAACTTGATGCGATCGCGGCGATCTTCCTTGGTCTTGATCCTCATTACTTGGCTCCGGTCTTTCCAGCTTTCTTCTTCAACACTTCACCGGTGTAGCGCACGCCCTTCTGCTGATACGGGTCGGGCTTGCGCAGGCTGCGCAGGTTGGCGGCGACCTGGCCGACCAGCTGCCGATCGACGCCGGTCACGGTGATGTGCGTCTGCTTGTCGATCGCCACGTCGATGCCCTTCGGCACGTCGTAGACCACCGGGTGCGAGTAGCCGAGCGCCAGGTGAATCTGCTGGCCCTTGAGCTCCGCGCGGTAGCCGACGCCGACGATGTCGAGCTCCTTCTTCCAGCCTTCGGTGACGCCGAGCACGGCGTTGTTCACGAGGCTGCGCGCCAGGCCGTGGAACTTGTTCAGCTCCTGGGCGTCCGACGACTTCTTCGTGACGATGTTGCCGTCTTCCACCGCGGCGACGATGCCCGGCGGCAGCGCCTGCTTCATCTGCCCCTTCGGGCCCTTCACGTCGACGCCGCTGGCGTCGGCCTTGATGGTCACGCCCTTCGGGATGACGATCGGTTTTTTTCCAATTCGTGACATGACTCAGTTCCCTACCAAACGTTGCACAGAATCTCGCCGCCGACGCCCGCCTTCTGCGCGGCGCGGCCGGTCATCACGCCGCGCGACGTCGTCAGGATCGACACGCCGAGTCCGCCGAGGACCGACGGCACTTCGTCGCGGTTGGCGTAGACGCGGCGGCCGGGACGGCTGACGCGCTCGAGGCCGGAGATGGCCTTTTCGCCGCCGGGGCCGTACTTCAGGAACATGCGCATCGACTGGCGCGCGGCCTTGCCCGAGCGCGCCGCCGGCGTCTCGACCATCTTGAAGCCGGCGATATAACCCTCGTCCTGCAGGATGCGCGCAATCTCGGCCTTCAACTTCGAGGCCGGCATCTCGACGCGCGCGTGGCGCGCCGTGACGGCGTTGCGGATCCTGGTCAGCATGTCGGCAATCGGATCAGTCATCGTTGCTCTCTATTCGCTTTCAGCTGTCAGCTTTCAGCTCAAACACCAACCCTTGGGCACGTCGTGCCGGCGGTTGATGAGTTGTCTACCAGCTACTCTTCGTCACGCCCGCGACGTCGCCCGTCAGGGCCAGCTCGCGGAAACACAAACGGCACAACGCGAACTTGCGCATGTAGGCGCGCGGACGTCCGCAACGGCGGCAGCGGTTACGCTGCCGCACCTTGAACTTCAATGTCTTGCGCTCGCGCGCTTTCTTCGCCGTAGTCGCCATCGATTAATTTCCTGTCCTGAACGGCATACCGAGAAACTGCAGCAGCTTCCGGGCCTCTTCGTCCGTCTTTGCCGTCGTCACGACGCTCACGTTCATGCCGCGGCCCTTGTCGACCTTCAAGTAATCGATCTCGAGGAAGATCAACTGGTCCTTGAGGCCGAGCGTGTAGTTGCCGCGGCCGTCGAAGCCCTTTGCCGAGACGCCGCGGAAGTCGCGGACGCGCGGCAGCGCGATGTTCATCAGGCGATCGAGGAACTCATACATGCGATCGCCGCGCAGCGTGACCATGGCGCCGATCGGCATGCCCTGGCGGACCTTGAACTGCGCGATCGACTTCTTGGCCTTGCGCACGGCCGCCTTCTGGCCGGTGATCTTGCCGAGCTCCTCGGCGCCGGTGTCGACCACCTTGGCGTTCGAGGTCGCTTCGCCGAGGCCCATGTTGACGACCACCTTGGTCACCTTGGGCACGGCCATGATGTTCTTGTAGCCGAACTCCTTCTGGAGCGCCGGGATCACTTCCGCGCGGTACTTGTCGCGCAGGCGAATCACGGACGGCTTCGGTTCCTTGCCGGTGGCCTTCGGGCCGGCATCGCCCTTGGCGGCCTTGGCGGCCTTGCCGGCGGCCTTGGCCTCGGCGATCTGCTCGTCGGTCTGCTGCTTCTTGCTCATTTGTCCACCACGGCGCCGCTCTTGCGGCTGATCCGCACGCGCGTCCCGTCCGACAGCTTCTTGCTGCCGATGCGCGTCGCCTCGTTCTTGTCCGGATCCAGCAGCATCACGTTGCTGACATGGATGGCGGCCTCGCGCTCGACGATCCCGCCCTTGATGTTCTTCTGCGGGTTCGGCCGCGTGTGCCGCTTGATCAGATTCACGCCTTCGACGACCACGCGGTTCTTGCCCGGGACCACCGACAGCACGCGGCCCTTCTTGCCGCGGTCCTTGCCGGCGCGGACAATCACCTGATCGTTCTTCCGAATCGACATCGCCATGGCCTTACAGCACCTCGGGAGCGAGCGAAATGATCTTCATGAAGCGGCGCTCGCGCAGCTCGCGCGCGACCGGCCCGAACACGCGGGTGCCGATCGGCTCGCCCTGGTCGTTGATCAGCACCGCGGCGTTGCGGTCGAAGCGGATGTAGCTGCCGTCCTTGCGGCGCTGCTCCTTGCGCACGCGCACGACCACCGCCTTCACCACCTGGCCCTTCTTGATGGTGCCCTCGGGCGCGGCTTCCTTGACGTTGGCCGTGATGATGTCGCCGAGGTAGGCATAGCGCCCGGCCGAGCCGCCGATCGGGTTGATCACGGAAATCTTCCGCGCCCCCGAGTTGTCGGCGACGTCGAGGATCGATCGCATCTGGATCATGGCGTCGTCTCCTTCAGCTGCGCGGCGCGCTCGACGATGCGCACCAGCGACCAGCGCTTGCGCTTGCTGAGCGGCCGCGACTCGGCGATCACCACGGTGTCGCCGACCTTGGCCTCGTTGTTCTCGTCGTGCGCGACGAACGTCGACGTGCGCTTCTGCGTCTTGCCGTAGATGCCGTGCTGCACGCGCCGCTCGGTCGAGACGACGATGCTCTTCTGCATCTTGTCGCTGACGACGGTGCCCTGCTTTTCCGCTTTGCCAGCCATCGCTACTTCGCCTTCTCTTTCAGGATCGTGAGGATGCGCGCCCGCTCGCGGCGGATGTTGCGCATCTTGCCCGGGGCCTCGAGCTGCCCCATCGACTTCTGGATCCGCATGCGGAACAACTGGTCGTCGATCTCCTGCGTCTTCGCGCGCAGCGCCTCGACGTCCATGTCTCTCAATTCAGCGGCCTTCATGACGCCTTCTCCTCGGCAAAGCGGGTCGCGAAGTGCGTCTTGATCGGCAGCTTCGCGGACGCCAGCTGGAACGCGCGGCGCGCTTCACTCATCGGCACGCCGTTCATCTCGAACAGGATGCGGCCCGGCTTGATCACGCACACCCAGCCCTCGGGCGCGCCCTTGCCCTTGCCCATGCGGGTTTCCTGCGGCTTCTTGGTGATCGGCTTGTCCGGGAACACGCGCACCCAGACCTTGCCGCCGCGCTTGACGAAGCGGGTCATCGCGACGCGCGCCGCCTCGATCTGCCGATCGGTCAGCCAGCACGGCTCCATCGCCTTGAGGCCGTAATCGCCGAACGACACATCCGAGCCGCGCCACGCCTTGCCGCGCATGCGGCCGCGCTGCTGCTTGCGGTACTTGACCTTCTTTGGCATCAACATGATGTTTAGCCTCTTGCTCCGGGACGATCGCCGCCGCCGGGACGACGCGGCCCGCGGTCACGATCGCGATCGCGATGATCGCGGCCGCCGCCGCTGCCGCCGAATTCCTCTTCGCGACCGACGCGGGGCGTCAGGCGCTCACCCTTGTAGAGCCACACCTTCACGCCGATCTGGCCGTAGGTGGTGTTGGCTTCCGCGAAGCCGTAATCGATGTCGGCGCGCAGCGTCTGCAGCGGCAGCTGGCCGTGCAGGTACCACTCCGAACGCGCGATTTCGGCGCCGTTCAAGCGGCCCGAGACGCGCACCTTGATGCCGCGCGCGCCGAAACGCAGCGCCGACTCGACCGCCTTGCGCATCGCGCGGCGGAACGCGACGCGCTTTTCGAGCTGCATCGCCACCGACTCGCCGACCAGCTGCGCATCCAGCTCCGGCTTCTGGATCTCCTGGATGTTGATGAAGACCTCGCGGTTGGTGCGCTTCTGGATCTCCTGCTTCAGCTTGTCGACTTCCTGCCCCTTGCGGCCGATGATGATGCCCGGGCGCGAGGTGTGGATGTTGATCTTCAAGTTGCGCGCCGCGCGCTCGATCTCGATCATCGCGACGCCGGCGTGCTGGAAGCGCTTCTTGAGATCCTTCTTCAGCGCCAGATCCTCGTGCAGCAGGTTGGCGTAGTCCTTGTTCGCGAACCAGCGCGACTTCCAGGTCTTGTTGAAGCCGATGCGGAACCCGTACGGGTGAACTTTCTGACCCACGCTATCTCCTATTGACCTGCGGCGGCGGGCTGACCCGCCTTGCCGCGCTTGGATTTGGCACCGGGATTCGCCTTCTTCGCCGATCCCTTGTCCGTCTCGGTGGCCCCAACGGCCTTGATCACCTGGGCACGCTCGGTCACTTCGACAGTGAGGTGCGTGGTCCGCTTCACGATGCGAAACGCGCGGCCCATCGGCGCGGGACGAACCCGCTTCTGCGACGGGCCGTTGTTGGCGTGGCACTTCGACACGAACAACCGCGCCACGTCGCCGCCGAACGCGTCCTGCTGCTGCGCGTTGGCGACCGCCGAGCGCAGCACCTTGGCCACGTCGCGAGCCACCGCCTTGCGGCTGAACTGCAGCGCCGACAGCGCCATGTTGACGTTCTTGCCGCGAATCAAATCGAGCACCAGTCCGGCCTTCTGGGCCGAGGTGCGCACGTACTTGGCCGTCGCCTCTGCGCGAACCATGGCTTAGCCCTTTCCTCCGGCCGGAGCCGCCGGCGCGCCCGGCGCCGCCGCCGCGGTCTTGTCGGAGCGCGCGGAGTGGCCCTTGAACTGGCGCGTCGGCGAGAACTCGCCGAGCTTGTGCCCCACCATGTTCTCGGTGAGATACACCGGCACGAACTTCTTGCCGTTGTGCACCGCGAGCGTGTGACCGACCATTTCGGGCACCACCGTCGAGCGGCGCGACCAGGTCTTGACGACCTTCTTCTCGTTCGCGCGATTCATCGCCTCGACCTTCTCGAGGAGATGCGTGTCGACGAACGGTCCCTTTTTGAGTGAGCGACTCATCGTTTTGCCTTTTGCCTTTTGCCTGCTGCCTTACTTCGACCGGCGCTGGACAATGAACTTGTCACTCGGTTGCGGTCTTCGTGTCTTGTAACCCTTGGTCGGCACGCCCCACGGCGTCACCGGGTGGCGGCCACCCGACGTCTTGCCTTCACCACCGCCGAGCGGGTGATCGACCGGGTTCATGGCGACGCCACGAACATGCGGACGCTTGCCCATCCAGCGGCTGCGGCCGGCCTTGCCGATCGACACGTTCTCGTGATCGAGGTTGCCGACCTGGCCGATGGTCGCGAGGCAGTCGAGATAGATCTTGCGAATCTCGCCCGACGGCATCTTGACCGAGACGTAATCGCCTTCCTTGGCGACCACCTGCACCGCGGCGCCGGCGCTCCTCGCCATCTGCCCGCCCTTGCCCGGCTTCAGCTCCACGTTGTGCACCATCGTGCCCAGCGGGATGTTCTTGAGCGGCAGGCAATTGCCGGTGAGGATGTCGACGTTGTCACCCGCGATGATCGAGTCGCCCACCTTCAGCCCCGCGGGCTGCAGGATGTAGCGCTTCTCGCCATCGGCGTAGGTGATCAGCGCAATGCGCGCCGAGCGATTCGGGTCGTACTCGATGGTCGAGACCTTGCCGGGGATGCCGGCCTTGTCGCGCTTGAAATCGATGATCCGATAGAGGCGCTTGTGGCCGCCGCCGCGCCACCAGATCGTCTGCTCGCCCGTGCTGCTGCGGCCGCCGTGCTGCTGCAGCTTCTCGGTCAGCGGCGCATGCGGCTCGCTGGTGGTGATCTCGTCGAACGTCAGCGAGGTCATCCCGCGACGGCCCGGCGTTACCGGGTTGTATTTGCGGATCGGCATGATTGGTTACGCCCCCTCGAGGAAGTCGGGCAGCTTCTCGCCCGCGCGCAGCGTGACGTAGGCCTTCTTCCAGTCCGAACGGCGGCCGATGTAGCGGCCCTGGCGCTTCAGCTTGCCGCGGGTGACGGCGGTGCGCACGTCCGCGACCTTGGCGCCAAGCAGCTTTTCGATCGCGCGCTTGATGTCCACTTTGTTGGCGTCCTTCGACACCTCGAACACGACGGTGCGGCCGTCGTCACGAAGCGTCGTGGTCTTTTCGGTGACCAGCGGACGGCGAATGACTTCAGTGAGTTTCATGATCGTTACGCTCCGAGAACCGCTTCGAGCTTCTCGACCGCGGCCTTCGTCAACACCACCTGCTTGGTGTTGGCGACGTCCCGCGCGGTGACGCGGTTGCTCTGCACCAGCGACACGCCGTCGATGTTGCGCACCGACATCGCGAACTTTTCATCGAGCTGCGCGTCGACCAGCACCGCCTTGCCGGTGACGCCGATGCTCTTCAGCACGCCGGCCGCCGCCTTGGTCTTCACTTCGTTCGCGGTCAGCGCGTCGATGACGATCAGCGAGCCTTCCTGCAGCTTCTGCATCAGCGCCGCGCGCAGCGCGCCCTTCTCGACCTTCTTCGGGATCGAGTACTCGTAGCTGCGCGGCGTCGGGCCGAACACGGTGCCGCCCTTGCGCCACAGCGGGTTGCGGATCTCGCCGACACGCGCGCGGCCGGTGCCCTTCTGGCGCCACGGCTTCTTGCCGGAGCCGCTGACCAGCGCGCGGTTCTTGGTCATGTGCGTGCCGCGGCGTTCAGCGGCATTCGCGCGCACGACCGATTCGTGAATCAGGTCGGCCTTGACGCGGCCGCCGAACACGTCGTCGTTCAGGTCGACGGAGCCGACCTTCTTGTTCTCTGCGTTGACTACATCAATCTTCATGATCGAGTCCTGCACTCAGGCACCCCAGGCACCGAGGCACCCGGGCACCCAATTACTTCTTGCCCTTCTTGGGCTTTTCCTGCAGTTGCGGCTGCGGCTCCGGCTTGGCGGCCACCGCCTTGCGGATGACGACGTAACCGCCGTTCGATCCGGGCACCGCGCCCTTCACGAGAATCAGGTGGTTCTCGGTGTCGATCTTCAGCACCTTGAGGTTGCGCACCGTGACGCGGTCGACGCCCATGTGGCCGTGCGCGCGCATGCCGGGCATGACGCGTGACGGATACGAGGACGCACCGATCGATCCGGGGGCGCGATGGAACATCGAGCCGTGCGTCGCATCGCCGCCGCGGAAGTGGTGGCGCTTGACGACGCCCTGGAAGCCGTGACCCTTGCTGGTGCCGATCACGTCGACGCGCTCGCCCTGGTTGAAGATCGTGACCAGCACCTGGTCGCCGGGCTTCGGCGCTTCGGCGCCCTTCGCGACCTTGACCTCGCGCTGCACCCGCGTCGGCGGCACGTTGGCCTTCTTGTGATGGCCGACGGTCGCCTTGTTGGCGCGCTTCGGCGGGTTCTTTTCGACCAGCCCGAGCTGCACCGCGTCGTAGCCGTCGGTCTGACCCGACTTCGACTGCACGACGATGCAGGGACCGGCCTGGAGGACGGTGGCGGGCTCGAGCGTGCCGTCCTCGAGGAACAGCTGCGTCATCCCGACTTTCTTGCCGATGATTCCTGTGACCATGGGTTACTTCCCGTGCTCCTTGCCGAACGCCTTGATCTCGACGTCGACGCCGGCCGGCAGATCCAGCTTCATCAGCGCGTCAACCGTCTGCGGCGTCGGCTCGAAGATGTCGATCAGGCGCTTGTGCGTGCGCACCTCGAACTGCTCGCGCGACTTCTTGTCGACGTGCGGCGAACGCAGCACCGTCCACTTGTTGATCTCGGTCGGCAGCGGAATGGGACCCGCCAGGCGGGCGCCGGTGCGCTTTGCCGTCTCGACGATCTCACCCGTGCTCTGGTCGAGCACGCGCGCGTCGTAGGCTTTCAAACGAATGCGAATCTTGTCGCCCAGCATTTACTTAGTCCCCTGAACGCGCGCCACAACTTCATCGCTGACGTTGCGCGGTGCCTGTTCGTAACGGTCGAAGTGCATTGAGTAGGTGGCGCGGCCCTGGGTGCGCGAGCGCAGGTCCGTGGCGTAGCCGAACATGTCGCTGAGCGGCACGCGCGCGTTGATGATCTGCGTGCCGCCGCGATCTTCCTGCGACTGGATCTTGCCGCGGCGCGACGCCAGGTCGCCGATGACGTCGCCCATGTTGTCCTTCGGGACGACCACCTCGACGCGCATCACCGGTTCCATCAGCACCGGCGCGGCCTTCTTGGCCGCGTCCTGGAACGCGAGTGAGCCGGCGATCTTGAACGCCATTTCCGACGAGTCGACGTCGTGGAAGTCGCCGTCGTAAAGCTCGATGCGGACGTCGTCGATCGGATAACCGGCGAGAATGCCGCGCGTCAGCGCTTCCTGGATGCCCTGATCGATCGGCTTGATGAATTCCTTCGGAATCGCGCCGCCGACGATCTCGTTCACGAACTCGTAGCCGGAGCCCGGGTCGCGCGGGAACAGGCGGATCTTGCAGTTGCCGTACTGGCCGCGGCCGCCGGTCTGGCGCTTGAACAGGCCGTGACCTTCCGCCGGCTTGGTGAGCGTTTCCTTGTAAGCAACCTGCGGCTTGCCGACGCTGGCTTCGACGTTGAACTCCCGCTTGAGACGGTCGACGATGATCTCGAGGTGCAGCTCGCCCATGCCGGCGATCACCACCTGGCCGGTCTGCTCGTCGGTGCGCACGCGGAACGTCGGATCCTCCGCCATCAGCTTGGCCATGCCCTGGCCGAGCTTTTCCTGGTCGGCCTTGGTCTTCGGCTCGATCGCGAGCGAGATGACCGGCTCCGGGAATTCCATCTTCTCGAGGATGATCGGGGTCTTCTCGTCGCACAGCGTGTCGCCGGTGGTGACCGACTTCAGGCCGACGGCGGCGGCAATGTCGCCGGCGTTGACTTCCTTGATCTCCTCGCGCTTGTTGGCGTGCATCTTCAGCAGGCGGCCGATGCGCTCGGTCTTGCCCTTGGTGGAGTTGATCACCGAGGAGCCCGAGGTCAGCGTGCCCGAGTAGACGCGGAAGAACGTCAGCTGGCCGACGAACGGGTCGGTCATGATCTTGAACGCCAGGGCCGCGAACGGCTCCTTGTCGTCGGGCTTGCGCAAGATCGGGTCGGCGTCCTCGCCCTTGTTCGGGTCGACGCCGGTCACCGGCGGAATGTCGAGCGGCGACGGCAGGTAGTCGACGACCGCGTCGAGCATCGGCTGCACGCCCTTGTTCTTGAACGCGGTGCCGCACACGACCGGCACGAACGGCGCGTCTTCCTTGCGCACCGACTCGATGCAGCGCTTGCGGATCGCCGCCTTGATCTCGGCCTCGGTCAGCTCCTCGCCGTGGAGATACTTCTCGAGCAGCTTGTCGTCGTGCTCGCTGACTTTCTCAATCAGCTTCTCGCGATACGCCTTGGCGTCCTCGAGCATGTCGGCGGGAATGTCCTGGACCTCGTATTCCGCGCCCATGGTCTCGTCCTTGTAGACGAGCGCCTTCATCCGCACCAGATCGACGACGCCCTTGAACTTGTCTTCGGCGCCGATCGGCAGCTGGATGGCGACGGGGTTGCCCTGCAGCTTCGACGAGAACTGCGAGAAGGTTTCCTTGAAGTCCGCGCCGACGCGGTCCATCTTGTTGATGAAGCAGATGCGCGGCACGCGGTACTTGTCGGCCTGGCGCCACACCGTCTCCGACTGGGGTTCGACGCCGGACACCGCGTCGAACACGGCCACGGCGCCATCGAGCACACGCAGCGAGCGCTCGACTTCAATGGTGAAGTCGACGTGGCCGGGCGTGTCGATGATGTTGATGCGGTGATCGCGCCAGAAGCACGTCGTCGCGGCGGACGTGATGGTGATGCCGCGCTCCTGCTCCTGCTCCATCCAGTCCATGACGGCGGTGCCTTCATGAACTTCGCCGATCTTGTACGTAATACCCGTATAGAAGAGAATTCTCTCCGTGGTCGTCGTCTTACCGGCATCGATGTGGGCCATGATGCCGATGTTCCGGGTACGTTCGAGTGGTGCCTGTCTCGCCATTTACGTAAGTCGCAACTAAAACTGAAACCGTTTAACTAGTAACTAACCGGCAACTACCAACTGGCCACTGCCAACTACCAGCGATAGTGAGCGAACGCCTTGTTCGCTTCCGCCATGCGGTGGACGTCTTCGCGCTTCTTGACGGCGCCGCCACGGAGGTTCGCCGCGTCGAGCAGCTCGTTCGCCAGCTTCTCCTGCATCGTCTTACCGTCGCCGCGGGCGCGCGCATAGCCGACCAGCCAGCGAATGCTCAGCGACAGGCGGCGGGTGGGATTGACCTCGATCGGCACCTGGTAGTTCGAGCCGCCAACGCGGCGAGACTTCACTTCGAGCGCCGGCTTGACGTTGTCCAGCGCCTTCTTGAAGACCTTGAGCGGGTCGTCGCCCGAGCGCTCTTTGATCAAGTCGAAGCTCTGATACAGGATGCGCTCCGCCGTGGAACGCTTACCCTCGCTCATGATCGTGTTGATGAACTTCGTCACCAGCGGGCTCTGGTAGAGCGCGTCCGGCACCTGTTCACGCTTCGCAATTTCTCGTCTACGCGGCATATCTAAGGTCCTGAGGTCTTAAGGTCTTAAGGTCTTGGGCTACGACTTCGGGCGCTTGGCGCCGTATTTCGATCGACCCTGTTTTCTGCCCTGCACGCCGACGGCGTCGAGCGTGCCGCGGACGACGTGATAACGCACGCCCGGCAGATCCTTGACGCGGCCGCCGCGGATCAGCACCAGCGAGTGCTCCTGGAGGTTGTGGCCGACGCCGGGGATGTAGGTCGTGACCTCGATCTTGTTCGTGAGTCGAACGCGCGCGACCTTGCGGAGCGCGGAGTTCGGCTTCTTCGGGGTCTGCGTGAACACGCGCACGCATACGCCGCGCTTCTGCGGGCTGTTCTGCAGTGCGGGGCTCTTGGTCTTCCACTCGACCTTCTCGCGTCCTTTGCGGACCAGCTGACTAATCGTCGGCACAAGTGCTCCACTTTTTTGGGCGAGCAAACCTTGCGGTTGCCGCCACTCGCGCGCAGACGTCTCCGCGGCGCAAAACAAAACGCCACACGCCGCCCATCAGGAGGCTTGTGGTGTTCCGAACCTGAAAGCCCGCCGTTGACAGCGGTGCTTGGCGTTCGAAACTGAAAAACCCTACTTAAAGTTGTGTTTTCGGCACCGGCGGATGCTCGCAGGTCCCCTGTGAAGGGGTCCTACTCAGACGCATCACGATGCAATTGAGTCTAGATAGGGTGTCCTAGGCTCACGAGAACCTGACGAATATAGCATGCGCGGTGAAAATCGCGCAACTTGCACCTATACTCTGCCGCATGAAACTCGTCGTCGTCGCGGTATTTCTCACTATTGCACCGGGCGTTTTTGCGCCGGTTTTTGCGCAGGCGCCAAAGCCCGAGGTCGTCGAAAGCCCAAACGTGAAAATACTGACGGGCTTGTATGCCCAGCAATTCCAGGAGGAAATGAACTTCATCACGCAGGCGCTCGGCGTGAACTGCAATACCTGCCACGTCCGGGGCAACTTCGCGAGCGAGGAAAAGCCGATCAAGCTGACCGCGCGGCGGATGCTGGAAATGACGCGGATGATCAACAAGCAGTACTTCCCCGATCACAAGCCGAAGGAAGGCGAATCGGTGCTCGGACGCGTCACCTGTTACACGTGTCACCAAGGTGAGCAGACGCCTAAACTTCCGCCCGGGCACTGAGGGAAAAGCAGATGAAAAGGGCAAAAGGGATAAGGGAAAAGGCAGAAACAAATTCACTCGTGCGGTTACTCGCATTTCTTTGTGCCTTTAGCCTTCTGCCTTTTGCCTTGACGGCGGAGGAGTCCAAGACAGCGCAGGCGCCCAAAAAGCTGCTGTTCCTGACACACGCCGCGCTGTACAAGCACACGAGCCTTGGGCCCGCTGAGAAAGCTGTCATCGAGCTTGGCAAGACCGGCGGCTTCGAGGTGACGACGGTCGAGGGATACAAGCAGGATGCGAAGCAGCTGGATTTCTCGTTCCTCACGCCCGAGTACCTGAATCAATTCGACGGCGTGATGATGATGACGAACGGCAACCTGCCGTTCACCGACGCGCAGAAGAAGATGCTGGTGGATTTCGTGCGCGGCGGCAAAGCGTTCATCGGCGCGCACTGCGCGTCGCTCACGTTCTACAACTATCCGGAGTTCGGCGAGATGCTCGGCGGCTACTTCAACCGCAATCTCCCGCAAGGCACGATCGCGGTGTTGAAAGTGGAAGACACCAGGCATCCAGCCACGAAGATGCTGGGCGCGGGATGGCCGCTCGTCGACGAGTTCTACTTGTTCGGGACCGCGCCGTGGGATGCCTCGCGTCCTGACGACAACATCGATGTGCTCTTCAAGAACCGGATCCCGATGGGCTTCTCGCGCGATCGGGTGCACGTCCTCCTCAGCCTCGACACCGAGAAGATGGACCTGTCGAAGCAGCCGCATCTCAAACGCGGCGGCGATTATCCGCAGGCCTGGACGCGCGAGTACGGCAAGGGCCGCTCGTTTTACACCTCGCTCGGGCATCGGGACGACATCTGGAGCAACGATCCCGTTTTCCGAGCGCACATTCTTGGTGGGATCCGATGGGCCCTTTCGCTCGAGAACTGAGGCTCGCTGCCTGCGGCTGGCTCGCGTTCTACGGGCTTGCGGGCTACGGGCTTGCGGGCCGCGGGCTTGCGGCTCAATCCTCGTTACAAGCTCCTGCGTTCCATCATCTTCACCTCAACTCGGTGAATCCTGACGCCGCGATTGAGTTTTACGTTAGAGCGTTTCCGACAACATCGAAGGCAACCTTTGCTGGTCAGCCGGCATTGCGATCGCCGAACAACGTCCTGGTACTGTTCAACAAGGTTGCTGCGCCGCCGGCGACGCAGCCGCAAACCGCGTTCTGGCATTTCGGGTGGCACGTCACCGATGTTCGCGCTTCGCTCGATCGTTTCCTGAAGCAGAACATCACGCTCGTCCCTCTCTACACAGGCAGCGGCGAAGGTACCGGCACGGTATTCGTCAGCAGCGACACCTATCCGGGCACGGGCGGCGTGCTCGGTCTCACGCGCTCGCAGGTGGCCGAGGCGAAAGCAAAGGGCGTGCAGCCGAGCGGCGGCGCGGGATTCGCGTACTTGCGCGGACCGGACGATGCGCTGGTGGAATACCAGGGCAACATGCCGGCGGAGCGCTTCAATCACGTGCACATGTATCAGGAGCAGCCGTTCTGCGCGGCGCTCTGGTATCAGCGGCACCTGAATGTGCCGGCTCCGGCGCCGCGCGCCGGCCAAGCCGCACGCACGGAAGCGAACTGCAATGTCGAGCGCGGCCCCGACAAGACGCTGCCGGCGCTTGACTGGGACGGCATGTATCGCACGCCGTCCGTAACGTCGACAATCTTCGGCGACGTGTCGCTGTTCTTCTACATGAATCAAGGCAGCGCAGCGGCCGGATCGACGCGCGGCCACTTGATGGATCACGTCGCCGTCAGCGTCGCGGATCTCGATGCCTGGGTCGCGAAGCTCAAATCCGAAAACGTCCCGTTCCTCGAGCAGCTCTACACGATTGGCGGCCTGCGCGCGGTGATGATCGAGGGGCCCAGCAAGGAAGCGATCGAGATCATCGAAGCGAAATGAGCACGCCCTCCGGCTGAGCTTTTGCCCTCCACGCGACGGGCGCATAATGCGCGCAGGAGGGCCCGGATGGCTGACCAGAAAACGGATCACAAGTGCGCCCACCCGAGTTGCCACTGTCTCGTGCCGGCGGGAACCAAATTCTGCAGCGACTATTGCAAGAAAGCG
>DASUSZ010000060.1:0-14201 GCA_036374815.1 Vicinamibacterales bacterium
TGTGGTGAACGCATTGATTGCAACCGCAAAACAGTTTTCATTTCAGGTTTCTGCGTACGTGATCATGCCCGACCACGTCCACATTGTGCTGACCGCCGAAGAAGAGGGGGCGGATTTCGAAGCGATGATGAAAGCGTTCAAGCAGGCTACCGGGTTTGAATGGAGTCAACGGCGCGGGCGCCGCCTATGGCAGAAAGGCTATTGGGACCGAGTGCTGCGCAATCCGGAGCACACCCTCTCCGTCTGTCGTTACGTCGTCGAAAATCCCGTACGCGCGAAGCTGGTTGAACATCCGACACAGTACGCTCTTTGCGGATCGACCCAGTACACGATGGAAGAAATCTGCTCGGCGATCCAGATTAGAGGCTGGTGGAGCGCTCATTAGGGAGGACTAAAGTCCTCCCCTACGCCTGAGGGAGAGCTAAAGCTCTCCCCTACGAACGGGGCGACTAAAGTTGTTCCCTACTTGACGATGGCGACAGGCTCCGCGGGGACGCGCCTGCGCAGCCATTTCCAGATCGATCGCGCCGCCAGGACGATCAGCAACAGGATCGCCAGGCTCACACCGAGCGCGAGCAGCGGGAACTTGAGCGTGATGAAGCTCAAGCCGATCACGAAGAGATCCTCGGTCAGGCTCAACACCCAGTTGCTGAACGGCTCGGGGCTGGTGTTGGCCGCCACGCGCGTGCCGGCTTTCGTCGCGTGGCTGCTTGCGGACACCACGCCGCCGAGAAGCGCAATCGCCGCCGTGGTGGCGGGTGACGAATCACCGAGCGACGTTACCGCGATCAGCGCGCCGCCCACCGGGCGGATTACGGTGTGGACCGTGTCCCACATCGAATCGACCCATGGCACCTTGTCGGCGACGAACTCGATCACATACAGCACGCCCGCGGCCCCGATGATCCACGGGTTGTCGAAGGCCTTGAACTGTTCGGGAAGATCAACCCACTGATAGCGCGACGCCAGGCCAAGAATGGCGACGGTCGCGTACAGATTGACGCCCGCGGCCAGCGAGAAGCCCATCGTCCGGCCCAGCGTGGCAAGCCATTCCATACCTGAATAATACGGGAGTTGGGGCTTACGGCTTACGGGCTTGCGGGCTTCGGCTTGCGGCCCTGCGGGCTATGTTACGGGGCTACCGGCTGACGATGTCCGCAGCTCTTCTATTCGCCCTCGCACAACCTCAATGAGCGCGTCGCGGTCGTCGACCGACATCCCGGCGGTCTCGACCGGTTCACCAATGCGCACGTCGACCATCACCGGCCGCACGAACCAGCTGCCCTTTTGCATCGCCGCGCGGCCGCCGGAGACGGCAACCGGCACAATCGGCGCCTGCGCCTTGATCGCCATGATGAAGCCGCCCTTCTTGAACGGCAGCATCTCGGCGGTGCGGCTGCGCGTGCCCTCGGGAAAGATCAGGAAGGAATTCCCGGCGCGGATCGATTCCGCCGCGCGGTCGATCGACGCCATCGACGCCTCCTTGCGCTCGCGCTCCACGGGCACGAATCCCCCGGCGACCATCACGGGTCCAAGCACCGGAATTTTTTTCAGCTCCGCCTTGAACAGCACGTGCAGCCGTTTGTGCAGCGCCCGGAACAACACCGGCGGATCGACGTTGCTCTCGTGATTCGAGCAGAACACGACCGCGCGCTTCGGAATGTGCTCGCGCCCGCGCACGCGGTAACGAATCCCCGACAAGCCGAGCGCCAGCCAGACGCCGATATGGCCCGGCACGTACAACGCGGTCTTGTTCTTGAGGCCCACGCCGATCGCGAGCGCGATCGGTCCGGCGATCAGGACATAAAGGGAAACGACGATGTAGGTGAGTACAGAACGAACGGCGGCAATGAGGTTGGTCATTGTCCGCCGCTCAGTGTAGCCCTGCTACGTATGTGGAGATGAATAGCTTACGATGCGCGCGCCTGGCGCTGCTTCGTGGCGACCGCGGCCTTGGCCGGAGCCGCCTTGGTCGTGGCCGCGCGAGCGACGGCGCGCTGCGTGTTGCGCGCCTTGGTCATGAAGCACTTTTCGAGCGCCTCGTTGACGCGATCCTCGATTGCCTGCGCCGTCGTCTGCATCACTTCGGAGATCTCCGAGATGATCAGCGCCTTGGCGCGATCGAGCATGCGCTTCTCGCGGAACGACAGGCTCTTCGACTTGGCCAGGAACGTCAGGCTCTTGAGCACATCGGCCATGTCGTAGATCGAGCCGGTGCGCATCTTGTCGGAATTGTCCTTGAAGCGACCCTTCCAGTTCTGATGGTTGTCGATCTTGCCGTCGCCGAGCAGCATGAACAGCCGTTCAACTTCTTCGTCGGTAATGGCGCGGCGCAGACCGACGTTGTCGACGTTGGCGACGGGCACGAGCACCGTCGTTTCATTCGACAAAATTCTGAGGTGGAAAAAACCGCAAGTAGTACCGAGAATGGTCTTCTCTTCGACCTTCTCGACGACCCCGAGACCATGGTTCGGGTATATGACCTTGTCACCGATCTTAAATCCCACGTGCCCCTCGTTTCGATCTGGTGGTAATGGCGGGAGTGAAGTGCCCTATCAGGTCTAATCAGTATAGCCGAGGAATGGCCCAAATTCAACGGAATTGGCCGGAAAACGGGCATTTCCATGAATTTGAGACGTGCGATGCCGGGGTCATGTAACCCCTGATTCCGCGCACGGTTACAAGAGATTTTGTATGCTCTGAATCATGATTCGACTCGTCGCCGGTTTGTCACTTTTTGCATCTTTGACCATTTGTTTAGTCTCGACCCCTCTAGCTCAGCAGAAACGGCCCGATGCACCTCAGCTGGCGCCCTACGTCCCCACGCCGCAGGAAGTAGTCGATCGGATGCTGGCCCTCGCCAACGTCACGAAAAACGATTTCGTCGTCGATTTGGGGTGCGGCGACGGCCGCATCGTGGTCACCGCGGCGAAGAAATACGGCGCGCGCGGGCTCGGCGTGGACATCGATCCGGTCCGCATCGATGAAGCCAATGCCAACGCCAAGGCCGCCGGGGTCACCGGCCTGGTCGAGTTCAAGCTGCAGGATGCCTTGAAGACCGACGTCAGCAACGCGACGGTGGTGACGACGTATTTGCTGTCGCAATCGAATCTGCGGGTGCGTCCCCTGATTACCAAACAGCTGAAGCCCGGTTCGCGCATCGTCACGCACTCGTTCAGCATGGGCGACTGGCAGCCGACCAAGACCGAGACCTTCAACGACGCGACCGGACGCTCGCGCACGATCTATCTGTATCTGGCGGATGGTAAAGTTCGGCAGTGACCGGCTTCGAGAAACTCGGACTCTTCTACCTCGGCCGCGAGCTCGATCCAGACACCAAGGCGCGTAGCGACGCGCCGCTCCTCTACGACTCATCCGATCTCGTCACGCACGCCGTGATCGCCGGCATGACCGGCAGCGGCAAGACCGGGCTCGGCATCGGTCTGATCGAAGAAGCCGCGATTGACGGCATCCCCGTCATCGCGATCGATCCAAAGGGCGATCTCGGCAACCTGCTGTTGACGTTTCCAAAGCTGGCGCCCGAGGATTTCGCGCCGTGGGTTGATGCCGACGAGGCGCGTCGAGCCGGTCAGAGTGCCGATGCATTCGCGTCGGCTGAAGCCGCGAAGTGGTCGAAGGGACTGGCCGAGTGGGGGCAGGACGGTGGGCGCATCGAGCGGCTGCGCAGCGCGGTGGAGTTCGCGTTGTACACACCCGGCAGCTCCGCCGGCCGGCCGCTGTCGATCGTCAAGTCGTTTGCCGCGCCGGATCCGGAAATCGTCAACGACGCCGATCTGCTGCAGGATCGCGTGTCGACGGCAGCGACCAGCGTGCTTACGCTCGCCGGCGTCGATGCCGAGCCGATGCGCAGCCGCGAGCACACGCTCGTCGCCACGTTGTTCGGCGACAGCTGGCGCGCCGGGCGCGATCTCGATCTGCCGTCGTTGATCAACCAGATTCAGTCGCCGCCAGTCCAGAAAATCGGGGTCGTCGATCTCGAATCCTTCTTCCCGTCGAAGGATCGCTTCGCGCTGGCGATGCAGTTGAACCAGCTGCTCGCATCGCCCGGCTTCGGCGGCTGGCTGGAGGGCGAAGCCCTCGACGTCGATCGCCTGCTCTACAACGCCAATGGCGGTGCACGCGTCAGCGTGATTTCGATCGCGCATCTTGACGACCACGAGCGGATGTTCTTCGTTTCGCTGCTGCTCAACGAGATCGTCGGATGGATGCGCAGCCAGCGCGGCACGTCGAGCCTTCGCGCGCTCATCTACTTCGACGAAATTTTCGGCTTCCTGCCGCCGGTCGCCAATCCGCCGTCGAAGAAGCCGCTGCTCACGATCTTGAAGCAGGCGCGCGCCTTTGGCATCGGCCTGGTCGTGGCGACCCAGAACCCGGTTGATCTCGATTACAAGGCGCTCTCGAACGCCGGCACCTGGATGCTTGGGCGATTGCAGACCGAGCGTGACAAGGCGCGGGTGCTCGATGGGCTCGAAGGAGCGGCCGCCGGCGCCTCGCTCGATCGCGGCCGCATCGATCAATTGCTGTCGGGCCTTGGCAAGCGGCAATTTCTGTTGCACAACGTCCACGAGAAAGAGCCGGTCGTGTTCGAAACGCGATGGGCGCTCTCCTATTTACGCGGACCGCTGGGCCGCGACGAACTGAAGAAGCTCGCGGCCCCGGGGGTTCCAGGGGTTCCAGGGGTACCAAAGGTTCCAGGGGTTCCACAGGTACCGCCGGCCGGCGCGGGGGCGCCTGTCCTCGATCCGTCGATCACTCAGCTATTCGTTCCGGGCGCAACTTCGTATGCGCCGATGCTGTTGGGAGTCGCGCGTATTTCCTATGCGGACGCGAAGCTGGCTCTGGACGACAGCAAGACGGTCGCCGTGGTCACGCCGATCACGGACGGCGCCGTGGCGGTTGATTGGGAACGAGCGGAGCTTGCCGACTTCACCGTCGACTACTTGTTGAAAACACCTCCCGCGGCTGCCACGTTTGCGGACGTGCCGGCCGCAGCGGCCAAGCCAAAGAACTACGCAGCGTGGGAAAAGGATTTCGCGCAGTGGGTCGCGCAGTCGCAGTCGGTCGAGCTGTTCCGCAGCGCGCGCGCGAAGGTCGTTTCGCATCCAGACGAATCGGAACGCGACTTCCGCATCCGCCTGCAAGGCCAGGCGCGCGAAGCGCGTGATGCGGCGATCGGCAAGGTGCGCGACAAGTACGCGTCGAAGATGACGACGCTGCAGGATCGAATACGGCGGAAGGATCACGCGATTCAGGTGCAGTCGGAACAGGCCAGCGGCGCGAAGATGGGAGCCGCGGTGTCGATGGGCGCCGCCATTCTCGGCGCCTTCATGGGCCGCAAGGTCGCCAGCGCGTCGAACATCGGCCGGGCCGCCTCCGCCGCGCGCGGCATGTCGAAGATCGGCAAGGAGTCCCAGGATGTCGCCCGCGCCACCGAGGAAGCGAATGCCGCCAGGACGCAGCTGAGCGAGCTCGAGGCGCAGATGGCAGCCGACATCCAGCAAGTGACGGACGACTGGGACCTGTCGAAAGAACCCTTCGATCGCGTCCTCGTCAAACCGAAGCGCGGCGGCGTTTCCGTTCAGCTCGTATCGCTGGTGTGGGTGCCTGCATAACATGAACCCTGGCCGCTGCGAGGTCGAGGCGCTGCGCGGCGGCATCGTAGAGTCGATTCACCACGTCCACGTCGCCATCGCGCATGCCGACCAGGGACTGATCGCCAGCGCCGGCAATCCGGCGCACAAGACCTTCGTTCGATCCTCGATCAAGATGTTCCAGGCGCTGCCGTTCGTCGAGGCCGGCGGCGTCGAGCGCTTCCAGCTGACGGGTGAAGAGCTCGCGCTCTGCGCCGCGTCGCACGGCGGCGAGCCGTTTCACGTCGCCGCGGCGCGATCGATTCTCGCCAAGGCGCGGGTCACCGAAGCGGCGCTGGCGTGCGGCGCTCACCTGCCGCTGCACGAGGCCACCGGCCGTGCAATGCTCTGCGCCGGCGAATCGCCCGGCCGCATCCACAACAACTGCTCGGGCAAACACGCCGGCATGCTCGCCCACTGTGTGCAGCAGCAATGGGTGACCAACGGCTATCACAAGGCCACGCATCCGATGCAGCAGCGCGTATTGTCGACGCTGACGCGCTGGATGCGGATCAACGCCGAAGACGTGTCGGTCGCGATCGATGGATGCGGCCTGCCGACGTTCGGGATCGTGCTCGATGCGGTGGCTGAAGGCTGCGCCCGCTTTGCCGCCGCCGTTGCCGGTGGTGACGCGGCTCCCTCGGCCATCTTCAATGCGATGGTCGCGCATCCGGAATACGTCGCCGGCACCGATCGCCTCGACACCGACGTGATGCGCGCCGCCGGCTCGCGGCTGATCGTCAAGGTGGGCGCAGAAGGGTATTACACCGCCGCGGTTCCGTCGATGAAGCTTGGCGTCGCGCTCAAGGTCGAAGACGGCAACAAGCGCGCCGCCGAGCCCGCGATCCTCGCCGTGCTTCGCCACATCGACGCGATCGGCGCCGGCGAAATCGACTGGTTGAAGAAATACGCGGAGCCCGAGCTGCGCAACACCCGCAACGAAGTCGTCGGCCACGTCCGCGTCAATCTCGCACTAAGCACCTAGACATCCCAGGCGTTGACGCACCCAACTGCGCTAGAGCTTGAGCGCGATGCTGGCGGTCGGCTAGTCTCGATCTCATGCAAAGACGTGCGGCGATCGCGTTCATATTGACGGCGCTGACAGCGGCTGCGTGTTCGAAGGAGCGCGTGTCGACCACCAACCCGGTGTCGCCGACGCCGTCGTGCAGCTACACCCTGTCGAGCAGCACGTTCAACATCGCCGGCACTGGCGGCACCGTGACGCTCGCGATCACCGCGGGCAGTACGTGCGAATGGTCGGCCGTTTCGAACGCCTCGTTCGTCACGGTGAGTGCGGGCGCGAATCGGATCGGCTCCGGCACGGTGAGCATCACGGTTGCCGAGAACAGCGGCGACGCGCGCACCGGCACGGTGACCGTTGGCGGACAGACCGTCAGCTTCATCCAGGCAGCGGGCGATCAGTTGTATGGCAACTGGTCAGGCACCGTCGTCAAAGGCTCGGGCTGCCCTGCGTCGCTGCCCGCGTCCGTGACGTGGACCGGCACGTTCCGCCGCACCGGCGCCGCGAGCTCCGAGCTGGTGATCACCATCCCGTCGGTCGGCATCGTGAATCAGGTGATTCCCGTAGTCGTGAACGGAAGCTCGATCCAGTTCTTCGTGCCAATCGACACGCTCTACACCTTCAACGCGACGCTGTCCTCGGATCGACGTTCACTCTCCGGCACTTTCGCGGGAGGCAGCTGCAGCGGCACGTGGTCGGGCGCGCGCAGCTAGCGTGGTAGAGTGAGCGGGCTTGCTCGCCCCCGGGAGTTACGAATGCCCATCGACGTAAAGTTCGATGAGGATCGACGTCTGATACGCGTCACGGTCACCGGTGCGTGGCCCACGCTGCCCGAAATCGTCGCCGAGCGCTCGCGGCTGATCATGGCCGGCTACATCCGCCCCGGCGCCGTCGAGCTCGTCGACACGCGGGGCGTGACCAAGGGGATTCCCAACCTGTCGCAGATGCAGGCGATCATGCACGCGATCAGCAAGCCGCCCGACAAGCGCGCGATCGTGGTCGGTTCGAACCTGCAGGCCAACGCCGGCAAGCTCGCCGAAGTGCTCGATCCGAAAGGCCTGAAGGTGTTCCGTGACGAGGCCGCGGCGCTGGCGTGGCTGTTCGAGGAGAAGCCGCCGGACGAGCCGCTGCAGTTCGATCGCAGCCGCTCGGGCAAAGTGGCGACCGTCCGCAAGCGTTAGAACCGGAACGGCGGTTCTGTTATTCTGAATAACTCCGGCCGGAGTGGCGGAACTGGCAGACGCGCGGGACTCAAAATCCCGTACAGGCAACTGTGTGTGGGTTCGACCCCCTCCTCCGGCACCACCCAACATCAATCGAATGGCAGTCCTGAGCGAGCAATCGAATGGCTACGCTCGATTACGCCGGCCGCTTGCCAGCAGGCCGTGGACTTCCTTCCCGCGCTCACGGCGCAAGACGACGTGCTCAACCGCAATCGACTGTAGCCCTGCCCCGGCCATCACCTGCCGCACGTAGTGCTCGGCGTGACTATACCGGCCGGTCGGATCGAGATTGTAGGTCGCCACATCTTCGCCCGCGCGTTCGACCGTGAAGACAACGGCCCCGCCGGGGCGCAGCGCACGCGGCAATGTGTTTGGGATCCGCGAGCGCCGCGTCATACCGATGCGTCTCACGATACAGGTTGCCGAGATTGTTGCAGGCATCGGCATAGCGCGGATCGATGTCGAGGGCGCGGCCTAAAAATGCTCGCGGCGCCCGCCGTCGCTGTCGCCGCTCTGATGCTGCAACACCCCGAGAAAGTGCCACACCGAGGCATGGCGCGGATCCGCCGCCAGGATCTGCTCGTAGCGCCGCCTCGCTTCTTCGAGGTTGCCCGCGCGATGCAGCGCGATTGCCTTGTCGATGTCGACGCGGCGCGCCGCGAGCCGGAACGTCTTCGGTTTCATGTCGGCGATGGGGGCGGCGCCGCCAGTCTGGTACGACGTCACCATCACGTCGGTCATCTTGATGACCAGAAACGCCTGCGGGGGGAGCGCGTGGTCTACGCGATTGACGCGGCGACTTCACCTGTTCAGCTGGGGCCATCCGGTCCGGCACGCAACGTGAATGTGATCGCGACGATGAAGCTACTGCCGGGTTTGCTGGCCGTTTCGCTGCTCACTTTGGTCGCAGCCGGATGCAGCCACGGCACGCTCAACGAAATCCCCACGGCGCCCGCGCCGCGCATTGCGAAGCTGACGGTCACGCCGGTCGGCGGCGGCACGATGATCGAAGGCACCACGGTACCGGTCACGTCGAGCGGCGGATTTCCGTCAACGGGCGCCACGCTTGGGGCGTTCGCGCAATATACCGACGGTTCCGGACAGTACGTCGCCGCGTCCTGGTCCTCGAGCGACACCAACGTCGTCACCATCGACGGCCAGACGTTCACGGCGCGAGGCCGCGGCACGGCGACGGTGACGGCTTCGGCTGAAGGGATGACCGCCAGTGAAACGTTCGTGGTGCAAGGCGGCATTGCCGGCACCTGGGCGGGCACGCTCGTCGTGCAGCAATGCGGCGCGGACGGCGGATCGATCTACGAAGTGACGTGCTATCCGCCAAACCAGGGCCGCACGCCCGGCGTGCTGGCGGTCGGCACCGCAGCGCCAATCTCTTTTACGATCACGAAGACCGGAACCGACCTTCGCGCGACCGCGCAGTTCGGTGATCTGCGCGGCACGCTGACCGGGATCGATCGCGGCCAGAATTACCTGACTCTCACCGGCGACCTGACGTCCAACACCACCACCGTCAAGGTCGTGATGTGGGACGCCCGCGTCCGCGAAGATGTGATGGAAGGATTTATCGGATTCGAGCTGCGCGCCGCCGGCCTTTCCGGCCACGCCGAAGTCGTGGCGAAGCTCGATCCGATCACGCGCCGCTGAGCCGTCAGGCCATTCGCAGCTTGCGCAGGATCCTGATGATCTTCGCGCGCAGCCGATCGTCGGTCCACTCGTCCGCGTCGTCGCGCTTGTCGGCCTGTTCCTGTTCGTCCGTGATGCGGTCGAACATCAGCAGGCGCGTCGCCTCGAGCAGGCCGTCGGTGCCGAACGGCTTCTCGATGAACGACTCCCCTTCGCCAAGCTCGGTGAGATCCTTGAAGAGCGTGTCGGCAAAGCCCGTCACGTACAGCACGCGCACTTTTGGAAAGCGCCGCCGCGCGATCTGCGCCAGCTCGCGGCCGTTCATGCCCGGCATCATCAGGTCGGTGACGAGCAGGTCGACGCCGGGAAATCCCTGCGCGCTGATCATCTGCGCGGCCTCGTCGCCGCTGCCTGCCGAAGCAATCTCGTAGTTGTCGGTGGCGAGGATGCGAGTAACCAGCCTGAGAATCGGCAGCTCGTCGTCGACGACGAGGAGCCGCTTGCGGACATCGAGTGGCTGGCGTCTCAAGCTCGCTCCGGCCTGATCGCCGGGGCGATGAATCAGTGGAACGTTGGGTAGAGGCTTGGGATCCGATCCTGCCGGCATTCGTTGCGCAGTATCTTAACGTCCCTTGCACACTCCCTGACATGACACAGGCGACGCGGAGGACATGATGCCTCTCGCGCCGCCTGCTTTTCTGCGCAGAACTGAGTCGGAACGGTTAACGCGTCAGCGCTTCGTCGACTCGTAGATCGTCGCCGCGCCGCCGCCGACTGCCGCACCGATCAGCGCGCCCTTCTTGCCGCCGATCAATCCGCCGATGCCGGCGCCGGCGCCCGTGCCGCCGCCGATGATCATCGCGGTCTTGCCCCACGAGCGCTTCGGCTCATCGCGCTCCACGACTCGCGCGCGCGAGGGCTGCGAAACGGTGCGCGTCCGCGTCACCGGCCGCCGGACGATGTCGTCACGGTAGACCGGCTGCTGATAGACCGGCTGCGCATACGCCTGCGGCGCATACATCGCCTGCGGCGCGTAGCCGGCCTGCGGCATCAGGGCCTGGTTGCTGCGCGTGATGCACGCCACGTCGGTGACCTCGCGGCCATTGACGAGCGCGCGGCGCATCACCGCTTCTTCGTACGGCTGGCACTGCAACGAGCCGCCGTTGTTCAGCGCGCCGGTGTTGGCAACCGGCATTGCATACGCACTATTCGCCCGCAGGTCCGGTGCGTAGGTCGCAGCCGGAGACGGTCGCATCGCCGCCGCTGCGCCAAGCGCCACCGCGCCTGCCACCAATCCACCGATTGCCGATCCCACTACTGTGTTCATCATCACCGTGTCCTCCAGGATGCCCGATAGAACATCAAGGCTTGTGCCACGGTTTTTGAGGGCAAATCGCACTGATTCGTGGACGTTTGGACGGTATGTTTCGAGATGTCACCAGCTGAATGAGGACACCTCGGCCGTTAAACCGAAGCGTCACTGCTTGCTCTACGGCGTAAGCGCCCACATGAACGTGACGCCGAACGAGGCCCGCCAGTAATTGAAGTTGTCGGGTCGACGGAGATCGACGTGATCGGCGGACGACCAGAAATACCGCACGTCGCCTCTCAACGCGGCGATGTCGCTGAGCGCGACATACGTGCCGCCGCCGACGTTCACACCTAGATCGAACGTGCGCGCCGCAATGTTGCAGGGCGAATCGCAACCGTTGACCTGCAGCACGCCGATGCCGCCGGTGCCGAACGGGCGAATCAATCCGGTCGGCCGGGTCCAGGCCGCGTTGACCATCCACGACGTGACGTCGAGAATCTGGCGTCCGGCGAGCACGTCGGAGGTGTGGCCGAAATCGATCTCGGCGCCCCACCCGGTTTCCTCGTGGACCGCCACCGACACGCCGACCGTGGCGCGAGGATCGCTGAGGTCGCCGCCAGTGACGGCGCCGACATGGGCGGTGAGGAATCCCGTGAACGATCCCACTCCTCCCTGCGCGCGCGCGTCGATCGCCGTCAGCGCGAGCAGCGCCACTACCAACACCATCCGTCTCATCTGCCGCTCTCCCTGCGAAACAATCGCTGGCCTTCGGCCAGCAACCACTTGCGCGCCTCGCGATGGCGCGGACAGGCCGCGGCCACGTGCTTCCAGAACCGCTGCGAATGATTGAGCTCACGCCGGTGCATCAGCTCGTGAATCATCACGTAGTCGCGGACGAAATCGGGCACGAGGATCAACCGCCAGTTCAGCGTGATGGCGCCCTGCGACGAGCACGCGCCCCATCGCGAGCGCTGGTTCCTGATCGAAATCCGCGTCACCGTGATGCCGTGCGCCTGTGCCAATGCTAGCAGTTGCGGCGGCAGTTGTTTCAGCGCGCGCTTGCGCAGCAGCGGCTCGTCGGGATGAACGGCGGGCGGCGCCGCCTGGTGCTTCAGGAGCTGCCGGTCGATCCATGCGCTGCTGCGCTCGACGAAGGCCAGCGCCTCGCGCTTCGATCCCCAGCGCGGCAACGTCACGCGCACCGTCCCGTCGTCCAGGACGCGCAGGATGTAACGACGCGCCCAGCGGTGACGCACGAACAGCGTCTGGGTACGCGGCGCGAACAGATCCAGCTGCATAGAACGTCACTAAAGATACCGCAGGCGCGCCTAAAGGCACGCCTCTACATTTGCCGATAAAGTACGGGCTATGACCTTTGACGGGCTGGCGGACCTGGTCCGCGGCGCCACCTTCGACGACTTCCTGCTGCGCCCGCAGTACAGCGTGATCGCGCGGCGCGATCCGTCCGTGATCGATCTGTCGTGCCGCTTCTCGACCAACATCACGCTGAAGCGGCCGCTGGTCTCGGCGAACATGGATACCGTCACGCGCGCGCCGATGGCGATCGTCCAGGCGGAAGAGGGCGGCATCGGCATCATCGACCGCGGCTTTCGCAACGGCGACATCGAGCCGCAGGTCCGCGAGGTGGCGAAGGTCAAGCGGATGCAGCACATCATCATCCGCGATCCGTATTCGGTCACGCCCGAGACGCCGCTTTCCGACGCCGTCGCCTTGATGCGCCGCCGCCGCGCCGGCACGCTGGTGGTCGTCGACGGCGATCGCCGGCTCAAGGGACTCCTGACCGAGCGCGACGTGCGATTCGTCAATACCAGGGAAGGCGCCGTCGCGTCGCGCATGACGCCGGTCGATGCGCTGGTCACCGGCCAGGGCGAGCTGACGCTGAAGGTCGCCGAGCAGATGATGGTGGAGCGCAAGATCAAGAAGCTGCCGCTCATGGACAAGGCCGGCACGCTGATCGGGCTCATCACCGCCAAGGACATTCATCGCCAGGAGCGGCTGCCGTTCGCGACGCGCGATTCGCACGGCCGGTTGCGCGTCGGCGCCGCGATCGGCGCGACCGGCGACTTCATCGAGCGCGCCGCCGAGCTGGTCAAGGCGCACGTCGATGTGATCGTGATCGACATCGCGCACGGCCACTCGGTGGTGATGGCAAAGGCGATCGACACGTTCAGGAAGTCATTCCCCGACGTCGAGCTCGTGGCCGGCAACGTCGCCACCGCGGAAGGAGTGAAGTTCCTCGCCGAGCGCGGCGTCAATGCCGTCAAGGTCGGCATCGGCCCCGGCGGCGGGTGTACGACTCGGCTGACGACGAGTTTCGGCGTGCCGCAGTTGCAGGCGCTCTATGAATGCCGCGTCGGCGCGGGTGACAGCGTGCCGCTGATTGCCGATGGCGGCATCAAGCGCCATGGCGCCATTCTCGAAGCGCTGCTCTTCGGCGGCGACACCGTCATGCTCGGCAGCATGTTTGCCGGCACCGAAGAGACGCCGGGCGAGACGGTGCAGAAGACCGTGGTGCTGCCCGATCAGCAGCGCTCGGTCAAAGTACCGTTCAAGGTGCTGCGCGGCATGGCGTCCATCCAGGCGATCCGCGATCGGCTCGACGTCGAGGACGAGGAGGTCGTCGATCTCGAATCGATCGGCGCCGAAGGCACCGAAGTGAGCGTGCCCGCGCGCGGGTCGGTGCGGCCGATCATCCACGACATCTTCAAGCACCTCTGCTCGTCGATCAGCTACGGCGGCGCCGGCAGCCTGCAGGAGCTCGTGAAGATGTTCCGCGCCGATCCGATGCGCTACCTGGTGAAGCTCTCTTCGTCTTCTAAGAAAGAAAGCTACGACCGGTGAGACCAGCCGGCGAGAATCACGTGGCTGTTGACGCCGGGATTCGATCCGAGCTGATTGCCGTTCGAGAAATGCTGAAAGCGATACGCGATCAAGAGCGCGTGGCTGCCGCGCGGCCGTAAGCGAACGCCGCCGCCCCAATGCGCGGTGAAGTTGCCGCGGCCGGTCCCTTCCGGGATTGCCTCCGTCGTCCAGAGTCCGCCAAGCGATAACTCTCCGAACGCCGACCACGATCGCCGCGGCGGGAAGTTCCATCGCCACACGACCGGCGCAAACCCGACGCCGTAAATCCGAGATGGCTCGAACTGCGCGAACACCGGCATCGCCTCGACACCCCACGCGAAGCGCCCCGGGATGCCGATCAACCTGATCTCTCGCGTCAGCTCGCGCGACCAGCCGATCGTCTGCACCGCGTAGGCGCGGCCGGACGTGGATTGAAAGAGACTGACGCTGCGCGCCGCGCCGGCGGCAACGTTCCATTCGCTCGCGAAGCT
>DASUSZ010000061.1:0-5713 GCA_036374815.1 Vicinamibacterales bacterium
AGGTCGCCGCTGGCGATCGCGGTCGCGACCTTCGACACGTCGCGCAGCTGCACGGTCAGGTTCGACGCGAGCTCGTTGACGTTGTCGGTGAGGTCCTTCCAGGTGCCGGCGACGCCGCGCACGTCGGCCTGGCCGCCGAGCTGACCTTCGGTGCCGACTTCCTTCGCGACGCGCGTGACTTCCGCAGCGAACGATGACAGCTGATCCACCATCGTGTTGACGGTGTTCTTCAGCTCGAGGATTTCACCCTTGACGTCGACGGTGACCTTCTTCGAGAGGTCACCCTTGGCGACCGCGGTCGTGACCTCGGCGATGTTGCGCACCTGCGAAGTGAGGTTCGCCGCCATCAGGTTGACGTTGTCGGTGAGGTCTTTCCACGTGCCGGCCACGCCCTTGACGACCGCCTGGCCGCCCAGCTTGCCTTCGGTACCGACCTCGCGCGCCACGCGCGTGACTTCCGACGAGAAGGTGCCGAGCTGCGCCACCATCGTGTTCACGACTTTCGCGGTGCGCAGGAACTCGCCGGTGAGCGGGCGATCGTCGATCTCGAGGGACATCGTCTGCGTCAGGTCGCCTTTCGCGACGGCGCCGATGACGCGGGCGACTTCGGTGGTCGGCTGCACGAGGTCCGAGACCAGCGTGTTCACCGATTCGACGGCGGTGCTCCACGCACCCTCGGCCGACGGCAGCTGCGCGCGCTGCTTGACGTTGCCGGCCTTGCCGACGACCGAGCTCAACCGCTCGAGTTCTTTTACGAGCCGCTCGTTCCGCTCAATGGCAGTGTTGAGCGCATCGCAAATCTTGCCGGCGAGACCGGTGCGATCGTCGGGCATCCGAACGGTGAAGTTGCCCCGCTGGTAATCCGCGAGCACGCTGTAAAGAACCCGAAGGTCCAGCGTGTCTGTTCCTGCGCCGCCGCTCATCGACGCGCGCACTTTACTTCCAGCGACCTTAGTACGGGCCACGTGCATGGGTTAACCTCGTTGGATCGAAACTCGGCCTTGTCATGCAAGGTCTAGTCCCAACAAATTCGTAGGGTTTTGCCCGGTCATTACCGGGAATGAGTATCGCACTACCCACAGATCTGATGGGGTGGGTAACTCATGCGTGATTCAAGCCGTACCCGGGAGCCGGAAGCCGGGAACCGGAGGTCCTGATCTCGGTGAGGTGATTCCCCAATTTGCACCCCGGCTCCCGGTTCCAAGTTCCCGGCCCCCGGTTCAGCGATCCTAGGCACGGCAGGCTTTTTGTAGTCCTGAATACACGTCGGGCTATGGCCCGTAGGAGGACCGATGAGCTTGAAGAATGCATATCTCGCAGTTGCGCTGATGAGCGGCCTCTCACTGGCGGCCTGCTCGAATACCGCGGCCGGCGTGAAGAAGGACGCGGAGATCAACGCAGACAAGGCTGCCGCGGCAGCCGACAAGGCGGAAGACAAGGCCGAACCGGCGGCGCGCGAAGCGGCCGCGGAAACCAGGGAAGCGGCGCGCGAAGCGTCGGCGGAAACCAGGGAAGCGGCGCGCGAAGGCGGCGCGGCGTTGAAGGCCGCGGTTGAGACCATCGACGTGAAGTCGGCGCTGATGGCCGATCGCACGGTCGACGCCAGCCACATCAACGTCGACACGTTCCACGAGACCAAGACCGTCGTGCTCAAGGGCTCGGTGAAGTCGGCGACGCAGCGTGACGAAGCGGCCCGCATTGCGGCCGCGGAAGCGCCGGGTTATCGAATCGACAACCAGCTAACGGTTGTTCCTAACCCGTAACTGGAGGACGTCATGAACGACGATGTCCTGAAAGGCAAGTGGGCGCAGCTGAAAGGCCGCGTCAAGGAACAGTGGGGCAAGCTGACCGACGACGAGATCGATCAACTCGATGGGCGTCGTGACCAGCTCGTTGGCAAGGTGCAGGAGCGTTACGGCATCGCCCGCGACCAAGCGGCACGCGATGTCGAGAACTGGCTCAATAACACCGCCGCTCAGTATTAAAGGTGGCAGCCGGCACTGGCAACTGCCAACTGCCAACTGCCAACTTCCCTTCTGGGGGTAGACCGAAGGTGGGCGCATCGAACGCCCCCTTCGGTCCTTTTTTTTGCGAGCTGAACAGGGCCGCCGCCGCGGGATGGTATGTTGAGAGCCCGATGCCATTGTTGATTGCGCTGGTGCTCGCGTTTGCACTCGCCGGCGATGCGCTCGCCCAAATTCCCCGCAGCGGCCGGCTCGAAGAACTCAAACAGCTGTCGATCGAAGAGCTCGCCGATACCGACGTGACGACGGCGTCGCGGCGCATCGAGCGGCTGGCGGATGCTGCCGCCGCGGTCACCGTCATCACCGGCGAAGATCTACGCCGCATGGGCGTCATGAACCTTGCGCAGGCAATGCGGCTCGCCGGCCATCTCCACGTCTCGCAGATTTCCGGTCCGCAATACGGCATCACCGCGCGCGGCTTTGCGATCAGCACGGCGAACAAGATGCTGGTCCTGATCGACGGGCGCACGGTCTACTCCCCTGTCTTTGCCGGCGTGTTCTGGGACACCCAGGACGTGCCGCTGCTCGACGTGGATCGCATCGAGGTGACGCGCGGTCCCGGCGGCAGCATCTGGGGCGCGAACGCCGTCAACGGCGTAATCAACGTGATCACGAAACGCGCGACCGAGACCCGCGGCACGCTCGTCAATCTGTCGGCGGGCACCAGCGTGCTTGGCCCGTACATGGCGCGGCACGGCGGGCGGCTCGGCGCCGCGGGAGCGTACCGCGCTTACGTCAAGGTGCGCTTCGAGGACTCGCATCAGCTGCTCAGCGGCGCGGATGCGCACGATGACTTCGACTTCGGGCAGGTTGGTTTCCGCGCGGAATCGGATCCGTCCCGCCGCTTGCAGTTCGTGCTGCAGGGCGACATGTATACCGGCACGACCGGGCTGTCGGCGACGAGCGAAGCGAACCTCTCCGGCGGCAACCTGCTCGGCCGATGGACGCTGACGAGCCCCGGCCACGCCACCGAGGTTCAGGTGTATTTCGATCACACCTACCGGCGCGTGCCGAACCAGTATCGCGGCGTGCTGAACACGATCGACGTCGATGCGCAGCATCACTGGACCGCGGGACGCCACAACGTCGTCTTCGGCAGCGGCTATCGGCGCTACGACGGCGACGATCTCGGCGACGGCCCCGGCTTTTTCTTCGAGCCGCGCGAGCGCACGTCGCATCGCGTCAACATCTTCGCGCAGGATGAGATCCGCCTGGGGCGCGGTGTTTTCATCACGCTCGGATCGAAGTTCGAACGCAACGAATTTACCGGCTTCGAGATCCAGCCGACGCTGCGCGCGCGCTGGAGCGGGCCGCGGCGCAGTCTTTGGGCGGCGGTGTCGCGTGCGGTGCGCGTGCCGACGCGTTTCGATACCGATCTCAGAATCCGCCTGCCGAACAGCTCGAGCCTGCTGCTCAGCGGATCACCGGATTTCAAGTCGGAGGATCTGCTCGCCTACGAGGCGGGTTACCGGCGCCAGATTCATGACCGGGTGTCGATCGATATCGCCGGCTACGTGAATCGTTACGATGATTTGCGGACGCAGGAGATCCGCCCGGGGCAACCGGTCACGCTCGCCAACATGATGAACGCGCTGACGCGCGGTGTTGAGACCACGGCCATCGCGCAGATTCTGCCGCGCTGGCAGGTCCACGCGTCGCACGCGTATAACTGGAAAGAGCTGACCTTCGACCCGGGCAGCACCGACATCACGCGCGGCGTCTCCGAGGGCAACGACCCGCGCCACATTTTCAAGCTGCGGTCCTACATCACTGCGACCAGCCGCATTGACATCGACGCGTTTTACCGCAGCGTCGGCAGGCTGCCCCAGCCGGCCGTGGATGCGTATCACGAGCTCGACGCCAGGCTTGGGTTCCGCGTCCGACCCGGATGGGACTTGTCGCTGATCGGCACGAACCTGCTCCACGAGCGCCACCTGGAATTCCGCGCCGGCACGGCCCCGGAAACCTACGAGCGTTCCGTGTCGCTCAGATCGGTATGGCGCTTCTAACGGCCGCGCAGCGTCGCCTCGCCGCGTCGGCGGTGCTCATCTGCCTCGCGGGCAGCGTCACGACGCGCGCGCGCGAGCAGGCCGCCGCGAGCCCGGTGTCGATCGAAGCCAGCGTCAAAGCCGTCTTCCTGTTCAACTTTGCAAGGTATGTGACGTGGCCGCCGCTGGCGATCGGCGAACGCTCGCCCGGTGACGTGCGCATCTGCGTGACGGCAAGGGATTCGTTCTTCACCCTGCTGCAGGAGGCGGTGCAGGGCGAAGACATCGACGGCAAGCCGCTCGTGCCGATCGCGCTCGATGGTCTCGATGCCGCCAGGTCGTGCCAGATTCTGTATGTCGGAGATGCCGGCAGTGCGGATGGCAAGGCGTGGCTGTCGGCGGTGCGCGGGCGCCAGGTGCTGACGGTCGGCGACGGCGCGTTGA
Source organism: Vicinamibacterales bacterium (assembly GCA_036374815.1). Lineage (GTDB taxonomy): Bacteria > Acidobacteriota > Vicinamibacteria > Vicinamibacterales > UBA2999 > 12-FULL-67-14b. Next base: position 4,457 of record DASUSZ010000061.1, read on the forward strand.
ACGATGAAACGGTGATCACCTTCGTGCGCGACGGCAACCGCGTCCGCTTCGACATCAATCGCGCCGCGGGCAGCCGCCGCGGCCTCAACATCAGCTCGAAGCTGTTGCGCCTCGCGCGACAGGTGCGGGACCGGTGATGCTGAAGCGGCTGTCGATTCGGCAAAAGCTGACGGCGATGCTGATGGTGGCCAGCACGTCGCTGCTGGTCATGGCCGCGGTCGCGTTCGCGGTGTGGGACTTCTACCGGTTCCGCGCCGACATGCAGGCGGACCTCGCAACCCAGGCGCAGATCGTGCTCGAGAATACCGCCGCCGCAATCACCTTCCGCGATCCCGATGCGGCGGGCGAGACGCTCGAGATGCTGGAGCTGCATCCGCATATGCAGCTGGCGTGTCTCTATCTGTCCACCGGCGAACTGTTCGCCTTCCGCGTCTTCCGCGATCGCGTCGACGTCTGCCCCACGGCCGTGTCGCCCGGCTTTCACCTCACGCCGGACCGAATGTTGGTGACTGCGGAATTGCAGCGCGGCAGGAGCCCGGGCGCGCGCCTGCTGGTCGCCGCAGATCTCGAAGCGCACCAGGCGCGCCTCGAAACCCAGGCCACCGCCGTCGGCATCCTGATCGCCGTCGGCCTGGTGATTTCGTTCCTGCTGTCGACGCTCCTGCAACCGATCGTGGCGCGGCCGATCGCCGCGCTGGCCGGGACGGCGCGAAGCATTGCCGACCGCGGCGATTACTCGATCCGGGCGGCCAACCCCAGCGGGGACGAAATCGGCGTGCTCGTGCAGGCGTTCAATCGCATGCTCGACGAAATCCAGGCGTCGCAGCTCGAGCGCGCCGAGCTGCTCAAGCGCGAGCAGGAAGCCAACCGCCTCAAGGACGAATTCCTCGCGACGCTCTCGCACGAGCTGCGCACGCCGCTCAACGCGATCGTCGGCTGGGTCCACCTGCTGCGCCGCGGGCAATTGCCGGCGGACGAGCAGCGGCATGCGCTCGAGCGCATCGATCGCAACGCGCACGCGCAGGCGCGCCTCGTCCAGGATTTGCTCGACGTGTCGCGCATCACCACCGGCAAGCTGCCGCTCGACATTCGCGCGATCGATCTCACCACCGTGGTCACCAACGCGATCGATGCCTGCCGGCCCGCCGCCGACGCGCGTCAGGTCACGCTCGAATGCCAGTGCCCGCTGGTCTTGCCGACGATGGGCGATCCCGATCGGCTGCAACAGGTCGTCTGGAACCTGATCAGCAACGCGGT
>DASUSZ010000062.1:0-25215 GCA_036374815.1 Vicinamibacterales bacterium
ACTCGCTGAGCACGGTGATTCCCTACAACGATCCCGCGTATCGGACCCGTCGTCCGACGCTGGCGGTTCCGGCAGCGAACGTATTGCAGATCGGCACCGACTCGTCGGGCATCGAGCTTGGCCTGCATCCGCGGCTGACAGGACTGCGATCGATCTTCGATGCGGGGCGCCTCGCGATCGTGCAGCGCACCGGCTACCCAAACCAGAGCCGCTCGCACTTCACCGGCTTCGACATCTGGGGCACCGCCAGCACGACCAACACGTCGGGCACCGGCTGGCTGGGGCGCTATCTCGACACGCTGCGGGCGCCGGTCGATCCGCTGGTGGCCTGGAACACCGTGCGCGAGACGCCGCGGCCGCTGCAGGCGCGCACCGTCGGCGTGCCGGCGATCACCAGCCCCGCCAGCTACGCGTTCTCGAGCCCGAACGGCGCGACCGAAGCCGCGTTCGAGCGCACCGCGCAGTCGCGCATCTCGTCGCACGTGCCCGTCGATCGTCCGCACCTCGCGTTCGTGAACTCGACGACGCAGGCGGCGCTCGGCACGCTCGATCGCGTCGCGACCGTTGCGCAGTACCGGCCGTCGCTGACTTATCCGAACAACGGTTTCTCGCAGGCACTGCAGGCCGTGGCCGGCGCGATGTTCCGGCAGATCGGCACCAAGGTGTTCTGGGTGCAGACCGGCGGTTTCGATACGCACGCCAACCAGGGTGCGAACGCGGGCGCGTATGTGAACCTGATGGCGACGCTCGGCGACGGGCTCAAGGCGTTCTACGACGACCTCAGCGCGCAGGGCCTGTTGAACAACACGACGGTGCTCATCTACACCGAGTTCGGCCGGCGCATCAGCGAGAACGGCAGCGCGGGCACCGATCACGGCGCCGGCGGCAATATGATGCTGATGGGCGGCATGGTGCGCGGCGGCATTTACGGCACGGCGCCGAATCTCAGCATGGACCCCGCGAACCCGACGCTCGAGAACAACAACGCCGACGTCAGGCACGAAACCGACTTCCGCAGCGTCTACGCGAAGATTCTCGACAGCTGGCTCGGCGCGAATTCAGTGGCGATCCTCGGGGCGGATTACCGCGCCGGCGCGCCACCTGTGCTCTGACACGGACGTTAGCCACGGTGTCCTCCGTGGTCAACGTCCGTGATCAGCGATTATTTCGCGTACTTGGTAAGTGTCGCTTTCCAGGAATCCACAGCGCCCGCGTCGGTTGGCGTTCCCATCCCATCGAACACGATCTGCCCGGTGCGATACGCGACGCTGTAGAAGCGCTCGTTGGCGTCGCGATCCTGGCGGATCGTCGAGCCGTTCAACGACACGCCGGCGAACAGTCCGCGCGTGCGCGAGTAGCTGAGGATCTGCGCTCGCATCTGGATGTCGGTCGACGCGCTCGCTTCGCGGCCGACCGGGCCCGCGGCAACGCCGGCATCGGCGCCGATCTTGAACTGGTTCTTCACGAGCTGCTCGAGGCCGCGCTGGTTGTTGATCACCAGCACGAGATCGATCGCCTGGACGCCGAACTGCGCGCCGATGCTGCCGCCGGTAATCGTCAGGAACGCGGGATTCGACCAGCCGCCGTTCTTGTTGCGGACGCTCAGCACGCCGTGGCCGCGCTGTCCGCCGATGCCGAGGCCGGCCTTGATCAGCGATGGGAACACGGCAATGCCCTCGGCCTTCTCCATCACCGAACGCGGCACGGCTTTGTCGGCCGCGCCCATGATCTCGTCGAGGACGATCGCCGCGTTGGTGAGGCGCTTGATCTCGTCTTCGGCGTGTTGCGCTTCGACGGAGATCGCGGCGACGGCGAACAGCATGGCAAGGAGCGGGAGAACGCGTCTGGTCATGATCGGAATCCTGTCTGCATCAGAGGTGCATGCTTTCGAGCGCGGGCTGGAGCGAGGGATACGAGAAACGGAAACCAAGCTGGCCGGCGCGGCCGGGCAACACGCGCTGGCCGTCGATGAGGGCCGTCGCCAATTCGCCGAGCGCCGCGCGCAGCACAAAGGCCGGCGCCTGGAAAACCGCTGGGCGATGCAGCACGCGCGCGAGGGTGCGGGTGAATTCGCGATTGGTCACCGGCTCCGGCGCGCTGGCGTTGAAGGCGCCGCGCGCGTCGTTGTTGTGGATCAGCCACGCGACCATGGCCGTCCAGTCCGACGCATGAATCCACGGCATGTATTGATTGCCCGATGCGATCGTGGCGCCGGCGCCGAGCTTGAACGGCAACAACATTTTCTTGAGCGCCCCGCCGTCGCCATCGAGCGCCAGACCGGTGCGCACGATCGCGACGCGTGTCGACGGCGATTCAGCAGCGCGCGCCTCCTCTTCCCATTCGACGCAGAGACGGGCGAGGAAGTCGGTGCCCGGCGGCGTCGCTTCGGTCACCGGCTCGTCGCCGTGCGGCCCGTAATACCCGATGCCCGAGCCGCTGACCAACACGCGCGGCGGCGTCGCGCACTCGCGGATCGCGCGCACCAAGGTTCGCGTCGAGAGGATGCGGCTGTCGCGCAGCGCGCGCTTGCGCGCCTCGGTCCATCGCTTGTCGGCAATGCCTTCGCCGGCAAGGTTGACGACCGCGTCAACGCCATCGAGGTGGGGCGCGAGGTCGCCCGCGGTGCCGTCAGGACGCCAGCCGATCTGGTTCGGCGCACCCGATGGACGCCGGGTCAGCGTGATGGTCTTGTGCCCCTCCTGTTCCAGCCGTTTGGCGAGTTTGCGGCCTAAAAAACCCGACCCGCCGGCAAGAACGATGGTCACCCTTCGATTCTAAGGCTTGTGGTCTTGACATACGGCCGCGCTAGTTGTTAACTAACTAGTTAGTTAGACATGACCCCTGTCCGCAAAGACGCCGCCGCCCTCTCCACCAAGGACGCCGTGTTCGATTCGGCGGCAACGCTGTTTGCGCGCGCCGGCTTCGACGGCGTGAGCGTCGACGACATCGCGCGCGAGGCGGCCGTGAACAAGGCGATGATCTACTACCACTTCGCCGACAAGCTCGCGCTCTACCGCGCCGTGCTCGCCGATGGGCTGAGCCGCATGGGCGAGACGGTGCACGCCATCGCCTCGGCCGCCGATTCGCCGGCGATCAAGCTCGATCGATTCATCGAAGCGTTCGTCCGCATGACGGAGCTGCGTCCGTGGATGCCCGCGTTGATGCTGCGCGAGATTGCCGAAGGCGCGCCGCGCCTCGACGCGCCAACCATGGAGCACATGAGGCTCGTGATCGCGAGCTTCGCCGCCATCCTCAAGCAAGGGCAGGACAGCGGCGCGTTCCGCCGCCTGCATCCCATCCTGGCCTACGAATCGGTGATCGGCCCGATCATCATCAACGCCGCGCGCGAGCGCGTCGCGGAACAGCCGTCTCGCAAAGGCGCGGACTTCCCGATGCTCGTTGCGATCTCTCACGCCGACGTCATCTCCCACGCACAGGAAACGGCTAAACGGATGCTCGCCCCTTAAAGGCAAAAGGCAGAAGGCTAAAGGCAGAAATTATGAAGCGCTCGGTCATGTTCATCGTGCTGCTCGCTACCGCGTGTTCCGAGGAAGCGCCTAGCGATCGACTTCGCGTATCGGGTCACGTCGAGGCCACCGAAACGCGCATTGCACCTGAGGCGGGCGGACGCGTGCTCACGCTCACGGTGAAGGAAGGCGACCGCGTCCAGCCCGGGCAGGCCGTGATGACGCTCGACACGCGCGACGTGCAGCTGGCCATCGATCGCGCGAAAGCGGAGCGCGCGGCAGCCGAGGCGCAGCTGCGGCTGGTGCAAGCGGGCGCGCGCGCGGAAGACATCCGTCAGGCGGAGTCGCAGATCGAAACCGCCCGCGCGGAAGTTGGCGCGGCCAGGTCGGAGCTCGACGCCGCCGAGAACGATCTCACCCGTTTCGACACGCTGCTGAAGAACAACTCCGGCTCGCGAAAGCAGCGAGACGACGCGGCGACGAGAAGGGATGTCGCGAGGGACCGCGTGGCGCAGGCGGAGAGCCGCGTCAAGACCGCGCAGGAGGTGCTGGCGAGGCTGCGCGCCGGCGCCAGGCGGGAGGAAGTGGACGCCGCGCGAGCGAGGGTCGACGTCGTGACGGCACAAATCGCATCGCTTGAAAAAGGCCTCGGCGATGCGACCTTGCAATCACCGATCGCCGGCATCGTCACCGAAAGGCTCGTCGAGGTCGGCGAAGTGATCATGCCTCGCGCGCCCGCGATCGTTGTCGTCGATCTCGATCATGCATGGGCCGACGTGTTCGTGCCCGAGCCGGCGGTGCCGCAGATCAAGATTGGCCAGCAGGCCACGGTGTTCACCGATGCGGGCGGCGCGGGCTTGCCTGGAACGATCGCCTACATCTCTCCGAAGGCAGAGTTCACGCCTCGAAACGTCCAGACTGCCGAGGAACGATCGAAGCTCGTCTACCGCGTCCGCATCAACGTGGACAACAAGGCGGGCATCCTCAAACAAGGCATGCCGATCGAAGCGGAAATTGGTCTGACGAAATGACCGCCATCCAGTTCGAGAACGTCGTCAAGCGTTACGGCGCCGTCGAAGCGCTACGTGGCGTGACGTTCAGCGTCGCGGCCGGCGAGATGTTCGGGCTGATCGGCCCTGATGGCGCCGGGAAGACCACGGCGATCCGGGCGATTTGTGGATTGCTGCACGTCGATGCGGGCAGCGTGCGCGTGCTTGGCAAGGACCCTGTTCGGGAGCACCGCGACGTCACGAACACGGTCGGGTACCTCTCGCAGCGCTTCTCCCTTTACGGTGATCTGAGCATCGACGAGAACATCGCGTTCTTCGCCGAAATCCACGGCGTGCGCGATTTTCACGCGCGCCGTGATCGGCTGCTCGAGATGACCCACTTGACGAAGTTCCGCGGCCGGCTTGCCGATCAACTGTCCGGCGGCATGAAGCAGAAGCTCGCGCTTGCGTGCACGCTGGTGCACGAGCCGCGCGTGATCGTGCTCGACGAGCCGACTACCGGCGTCGACCCGGTGTCACGCCGCGAATTCTGGAAGCTGCTGTCGCAGTTTTTGGCGCAGGGCATCACCATCCTGATGTCGACGCCCTATCTCGACGAAGCCGAGCGGTGCTCGCGCATCGCGCTGCTGCACGAAGGCCGGGTGCTGGCCCTCGATCAGCCGGGCCGGCTTCGCGCCGGGCTTGCCGGGACGCTGTTCGAAGTCATCGTCGCATCGCCCCGAGACGCGCTCGACAAGCTCGCGGATCAGCCGGGCATCGCCAGCGCGCAGGTATTCGGCGATCGCCTTCACGTCTGGATCGACAGCAGCGACACGGCCGCGGCTGAATCCGCCCTCGCGCGCGCGGTTGCGGCGTCCGGCGCGGCGGCCAGCAGCATGCGCCCGATCGTTCCATCACTCGAAGACGTTTTCATCGCCAGGTTAGCGTCATGACACGCATCATCGCCGCAATCGTCCTGTTTACCTTTGCCGTCACGCCGGCATTCGCGCAGTCGCCGGTTCGTTTGTCGCTGGCGGACGCAATCGCGCGCGGGTTCGAGAACAGCCACCGTCTGGCCGAAGCGCGCGCCCGCGAGGCGGCCGCCAGGGCGGCGGCCGCGACAGCAGATCTCGCGCGCAAGCCAACCTTCGGCGCGAACGCGGCATACACGCGCACCAATCACGTGACCGAGTTCTCCGTTCCACAGCCGAACGGTACCAGGCTGGTCGTCTATCCGGATATTCCCGACAACTTCATGTCGCGCCTTTCGTTTCAGTGGCCGATCTATACGGCCGGCCGCGTGGATGCGTTGGAGCGTGCTGCCGAGGCCGAGGCGCAGGCAGCAGGAGCGGATATCGAAGCGACACGGGCCGACCTGCGGCTCGAGATCGTCCGCGCCTACTGGGCGGCCGTCACTGCTCGCGAAGCCGAACGGGTGCTCGAAGAGTCGAGCGCGCGCGCCGAGAAGCAACTGACCGACGCGCGCCAGCGGTTCGACGTCGGCCTGATACCGCCGAATGAAGTGTCGAGCCTCGAAGCGCAGCGCTCGCGCGAGCGCGCACAGTTGATCGAAGCGTCGAACATTCGCGAGGCAGCGCTGATCGAATTGCGGCGATTGATTGGCGCGACGCACGACACCGTTATCGACCTCTCTGACGCACTCGATGCGGCTTCCCTCGGTGTCGCAGGTTCCACGGGGTCCAAGGGTTCCACAAGTTCCACGGGTGAGGTTCAGGTTCTTGTCAAACAGGCGCTCGATGCGCGGCCCGAACTACGGGCGTTGTCATTCCGTCTCGGCAGCGCCGAGGAACGGCAAAGAGCGGCGTTGACGGGAACAAAACCAACGGTGGCGTTCACCGGGGGCGTCGACTACGCGAATCCGAACCAGCGCATCTTCCCGCGCAAGGGCGAGTGGCAGGAGTCGTGGGATGTCGGCGTCAGCGTGAACTGGAACTTCTTCGACTTCGGACGGGCGAAATCGCAAGCGGCCGAGGCGGCGGCCGCCGCGACGGCGGTACGCGAGCGCATCGCGGAGTTCGAATCGATCGTGTCCGCGGATATCCGCCAGCGGCTGCTCGATGTCGAATCGAGCCAGGCGATGGTGCGCGCGGCGAGCGATGCGGTGAGGAGCGCCGCCGAAGCGCGCCGGGTCGTGACCGACCGCTTCAACGCCGGCGTGGCGACCAGCACCGATGTCCTGGTTGCCCAGGTCGCGCTGCTCGAAACCGAGCTGGCTCGCACGCGCGCCCTTGCCAACGTCCGCCTCGCAGAGGCGCGCCTCGAGCGCGCGCTGGGGAAGCAGCCATGAGCGAACAGGCGATCGACGTTCGCGGGCTGACGCGCAAGTTCGGCGCATTCCTCGCCGTCGACAACCTCTCGTTCTCGGTGAACCAGGGCGAGATCTTCGGCTTCCTCGGCGCGAATGGCGCCGGCAAGTCGACGACGATCCGGATGTTGTGCGGGTTGCTGAAGCCGACCTCGGGCACGGCGCTGGTCGGCGGCGTGGATGTGAGCCGCGATCCGGAAGGCGTCAAGCGCGCGATCGGCTACATGTCGCAGAAGTTCTCGCTCTATGAGCTGCTGACCGTCGATCAGAACATCCAATTCTTCGGCGGCATCTACGGCTTGTCGCGCGAGCGGCTGGCCGAGCGCCGCAAGTTCGTGATCGAGATGGCGGGACTGAAGGGCCGCGAGAACACGTTGACGCGCGAGCTGCCGGGCGGCTGGCGCCAGCGCCTCGCCCTGGGCTGCGCGATCCTTCACGAGCCGCGCATTGTTTTTCTCGACGAGCCGACCGGTGGCGTCGATCCGCTGTCGCGCCGCCGATTCTGGGATTTGATCGGCGACCTGTCGCGCCAGGGCGTGACCGTGCTGGTCACGACGCATTATCTCGACGAGGCGGAGCACTGCCACCGCATTGCGATCATCCAGGCCGGCAAGCTGGCGGCGCTCGGCACCGCCACTGAGCTGAAGCAGGTATTCTCGTCGCGGCCGATCCTCGAGATTCACGCATCGCAGCCGGTGCAGGCGATGGCGATCCTCGATCGTCACGCCGACGTCGAAAAGACCAGCCTGTTCGGCACCGCGGTGCACGCCGTGCTGAAGCACGCATCGACGGATCCCGCCGCCCTTGCCGCCGACCTGCAATCCGCGGGCATCGACGTCAAGTCGATCGGCGCCGTGACGCCATCACTCGAAGACGTGTTCCTCGACGTTGTCGAGCGCGTCGGGGCGGCGTGATGCGGAAAGTACTGGCCGTCGCGTCGAAGGAACTGCGGCAGATCCTGCGCGATCGGCGATCGCTCCTGATCCTGCTGTTCGTGCCCGCGTTCTTCCTGCTGCTGTTTGGCTACGCGCTGAACTTCGACATCCGCAACGTGCGGCTGGCGGTGCAGGACCAGGACCGCAGCGCCAAGAGCCGCGAGCTGGTGTCGTCGTTCGTGAACTCCGGCTATTTCGCCCTGGTCGGCTACGTCGATTCCCCGGAGGAGCTCGATCGTCTGGTCGATGAAGGGCGGGTCCGCGCGATTCTGGCAATCCCGGCCAATTTCGAGCGCGACCTGTCGCTGCGACAGCCGGTGACGGTGCAGGTGATCATCGACGGCGACAACGCCAACACCGCATCGACGGTGATGAGCTATTCGCGGTCCCTGATCAACGAATACAGCGCCGCCGCCACCGTGTCCTCCGTCGAGGCGTCAGCGGACCTCCGTGTCCTCGTCCCCCGCATCAGCGTGGAACCGCGCATCTGGTACAACCCGCAACTCCGCTCGACGCTGTTCCTGATTCCCGGACTGATCGCCTACATCTCGATGATCACCGCAGTGGTGTCGACCGCGCTTTCCGTCGTGCGCGAGAAGGAGCGCGGGACGATGGAGCAGGTGCGCATGGCGCCGCTCAGCCCGCTGCCGTATATCGCCGGCAAGACGCTGCCCTACCTGGTGATTTCGTTCCTGTCCGCGATCCTCGTCATCGTGTCGGCGATGGTGCTGTTCGATTTGCCGATGCGCGGCTCGTGGCTGCTGCTGTGCGCGGCGATCGGACTGTTCCTGATCGGCGCGCAGGCGCAGGGACTGCTGATCTCGACGATCGCCGACACGCAGCAGGTCGCCTTCCAGGTGGCGTTGTTGTCGTCACTGCTGCCGACGATGATTCTGTCGGGTTTCATCTTTCCGATTTCGAGCATGCCGATCGTGGTGCAGTGGATCACGCACATCGTTCCGGCGCGCTACTTCCTCGTCGCCTTGCGCGCGATCGTCTTGAAGGGCGCGGAGGTCGCGGCCTTCTGGCAGGAGCTGATGGCGCTCGCGATCTTTGCCACCGTGGCTCTCGGACTGGCGTCGCTGCGCCTCCGGAGGGAATGGGGGCACCGATGATCCAGATGGCGAAGGCATCATGAAACGCGTCCTGCACCTGATGAAGAAGGAGCTGCTCGAGCTCCGCAAGGATCCGCGCCTGTTCGGCGTCGTCATTCTCGCGCCGATCATCCAGCTGAACGTGCTCGGTTACGCGGCGACGACCGACGTCAAGGACATTCCGATCGCGATCGTCGATGCCGACCGGTCGTCCGCCAGCCGCGAGCTCATTCAGCGCTTCGAGTCGTCCGCCAACTTCAAGATCGTCGCGATGCCGGGATCGACGAGCGAGATCGATTCGTATCTCGATCGCGGCGATGCGTGGATGGCGCTGAGCATTCCGCCTGATTACGGTCGAAAGGTCGCAACCGGGCGGCCGACGACGATTCAAGTAGTCGCTGACGGCACCGACTCGAACTCTACCGGCGTGGCGATGAGCTACGCGCAGGCGCTGATCGGCGGGTACGTGCAGGATTTGGCGGCTGACGCGGCGCCTGGTGTTCCGGTCGGCGGTCTGGTGCAGCCGGAGATTCGCGTCTGGTTCAATCCACGTCTCGAAAGCCGCGACTTCATGATCCCGGGCATCGTCGCGCTGTTGTTGCTCGTGATCACGACGAACCTGTCGGCGATGGCGATCGTGCGCGAGAAGGAAATCGGCACGCTCGAGCAACTGAACGTGACGCCGCTGGCGCGGTGGGAGCTGATCACCGGCAAGCTGCTGCCGTACGCGTTCATCGGCATCATCGATGTCATCCTCGTCCTGATCGTCGCGATCTACTGGTTCGAAGTGCCGATGCGCGGCAGCCTCGCGCTGCTGTTCGGCATGTGCCTGATCTACCTGCTCACGACGCTGGGCCTGGGGCTGTTCGTCTCGACGATCTCGCGCACGCAGCAGCAGGCGATGATGACGTCGATCTTCTTCTTTCTCACGCCGATGATGTACCTGTCGGGGTTCGTCTTTCCGATCGAGAACATGCCGCAGTGGATTCAGCTGCTGACCTACGTGATCCCGCTGCGCTATTTCCTCGAGATCGTGCGCGGGATATTCCAGAAAGGCGTCGGCCTCGAGATCCTGTGGCCGCAGACGGTTGCGCTGCTGACCTGGGGCCTCGCGATCCTGGCGCTTGCGACGCTGCGATCGTCGAAGCGTCTAGCGTGATCCACACAGATTACACAGATTTCGCCGCCCGCGTCGCTGCAGCTTCTTGCATCTGCGTAATCTGTGGATCCTATTGGAGCGCGGCGCGTGCGCCTTCTTCCTCGTCGACGAGGCTGAGCACGAATCCGCCTGCGACGAAGAGGCCCAGAATTCCGAGGATGGCGGCGCGGCTCGATCCGGTGATCGTCGCGCTGATGAAGAACAGCACGGGGCCCATGATCGTCGCGAATCGCTCCGAGACCGCGAAGAAGCCGAAGAATTCCGACGTGCGATCCTGCGGGATCAATCGCGCGAACAGCGCGCGGCTGAGCGCCTGCGATCCGCCGAGCACCGTTGCGACGAGAAACGCCAGCACGAAAAAGTGCGCGACGGTCGTCATGAAATAGGCCAGGCCCGCCGCAACGATGTAGACGCCGATCGCGATGAAGATGCACTTCTTCGTCCCGATGCGCTGGCCCAGCGCGCCGAACAGGAACGCGAACGGGATGCCGACGAACTGGACCATCACGAACGCGGCAATCTGCAGGTTGGTATCGATGCCGACCTCGGCGCCGTAAACGCTCGACATCCGGATCACCGTCTGGATGCCGTCCTGGTAGAGCAGCATCGCGATGAACAGCAGGAACGCATGGCGATACTTGCGGATCTCGCGGAACGTCTGTCCCAGCCTGCCGAATGCCGCGCCGATCGCCGAACCCTCGCGGCGCCCGGGCATGGTGGCCGGCTCCCTGACCGTCCGGAACAGCGGGATTGAGAACGCCGCCCACCAGATCGCCACCGCAACGAACGACGCCTTGGTGGCGGCGGCAGAATCGGCAAAGCCAAACGTGGCGGGCTGCAGGATCCATGCGAGGTTGATCAGCAGCATCACGCCGCCGCTGAAATATCCCATCGCGTATCCCGCGGACGACACGCGATCGGTGTCGCCCGCCGGCGCCACGTGCGGCAACAGCGAATCGTAGAAGACGAGCGAGCCGGAGACGCCGATGTTGCCGGCAAAAAACAACACCGATGCGAGCCCGATGTCACCCTGCCCGATCATCGACATCGCCGCGCACGAGCCGACGCCGACCACCATGAACGTCGCCAGCAGCTTCTTCTTGATGCCGCTGTAATCGGCCACCGCGCCAAGGATCGGCGCCGCGATCGCGATCGCCGCAACGGAGATCGTCGTGATCAGACTGAAGCGCGCCGTGATTTCAGCAGGCGCGAGCCCAAGCCCGCTCGCAGCGTACGTCGCGTAGAAGGTAGGGAAGACCGCGGTGATGACGGTCGTGAAGTAGACCGAATTGGCCCAATCGTACCAAGCCCACGCACGTTGCTCGCGTGTCTTGAGACCAGCTCGGGAGAGAAGCGCGGCCAGCACGGCCGCATGATAGCTCGCCAGTCGATCTCGGATCTCGGATTTCGGACTATCTGTCGATCTTCAAATAATCCGAGATCCGAGATCCGAGATCGAGATCAGCGTCGGATCGAGACGTCGCCGCTGAACGTCTTCAACCGGAAATCGCCCGGGCCGCCGCCGTTGATCGTGCCGCGGAAATTGCGGCGGCTGCTGCTGTTCAGCGTCACCGGCAGATCGCTTTCGAAGCGTCCGCTGAAGCTGTTGAAGTCGATGCTGCCGCGCGCGTTGGCCGGCAGGCGGAGGCGCACGTTGCCGCTGAACGTGTTGACGTCGATGTCGTTGCCCTCGCCGAAGTCGGTCGATTCGATGATCACGTCCGAGCTGAAGCCGTCGATGTTCTGGCTGGCGCTGACGCCGATCACCGTCACGTCGGCGCTGAACGTCTTGATGTCCAGGCGCGTCTTCGACGGCACCGTGATCTCGAAATCCGTTTCGACGACGTTGTCGTTGCGGCGCTCGACGATGCGATGGTTGGCATCGACTTCGATGGTGTTGCCGCTCTGCGTGATCTCGAGCTTGATGTCGTTGAGCCGCTCGCGCGTCGCGCGGCGGATGGCGTGCAGCACGAGCTGATCGCCGGAGCCGCCGGTAATCTTGACGCGGCCCGAGAAGGTCTTGAGCCGCAGCGTGCCGCCGGCGGGCATCGGCATCGTGCGGTCAACGGTCTCGGTCTCGCGGGGGCCATCGTCCCGGTCGCGGTTCCGTTGGGCCGCTGCGGGGGCGGCGAGGGTCAGGCCCAGGAGGAGGGCGATGGAGATCGTTGCTAGGCGCGTCATGGTCGTTTCCTCAGTCAAAGTAGACGTAATCCTCGCCTGAAGGGTTGACGATCGCTAAAGGCTGCGCAATCCCGCCCGCCGGACCGCCTGAACGGCCAAACCGGGCGGTTATTGGCCCGGGTCGAGCTCGTCCAGAACCGCGCGGGTTCGCGGAGCAAAGCGATCGATCACGGCTGCTGCGGCGCGCACCAGGGAGGGGCCGTCCGCATCGCCCTGGATGACCCATGTCTCGCGATCCTCTTGCGCAGCTTCCCGCACGCCGGGCACCGCAGCGAGGGCCGCCGATACGGCCTCTACCAGCTCGGATTCCAGAGGTTCGTCTCTGATGAACTCCATGACCGATACGAGAACCTGCCATGGCCACTCACCGTCGGCGAGCCGCACCGCGCCAACACCAAGCAGGTCTGTCTCTACGGTGACGCGCCTCCATTCTTCGAGGATTTCGTCGTCAGCCGGCTCAATCTTCTCGACGTTGATGTCGCTCATGATGCGCCTTCCTTCCCGGCCGCTACTTTCTGAGCTCTGAAATCGTTCTCAGCTCCCGCAGGTCTCTATCAGCGCCGGCCCAGGCCTTTTCGGCGATCGCAAACTCGCGGAGGGTCGTTTCCGACGTGCCGGTGTTGTGATGCGACACCATGCCGAGGGCGAAATGCGTCCCGGCGTAGTTCGGGTCGTGCTCCAGCATCAGCTGGGCCATACGCGCGGCGAACGCCCAATCCCCAACGTCGCGCGCGGCGCGCGCCAGGGCTTCGAGGCGGAACAGCGACTGCGTCCAGGCATCGGGGCCCGGCCGCGATCGCCACTTCTTTGCGGCGCTTTCCATCATCGCGCGGCCTTTGTCGCGCTGCGCGGTGCGCAGGTTGAATTCCCCCTGCAGCGCCTCGAGCTCGATTGCCGCAAGCCCCTGCCCGCCCTGCGCCGCCCGCATCGCGCGTAGCGCGGCGTTCGATGAATTCGCGGCGTCCGCGGGCCGGTTCAGCGCCAGCTGCGCGAACGCGGCTTCGATGTGCCCGCTCGCCTGGACGACGAGATTGGAATGCTTCAGCAACTGCTGCGCGGCCGTCAGCGCTTCGGCGGGACGATTGCGGGCATTGAGGAACGCCGGCCACTCCCGCTTGTTGACCGCCTGCACCAGCAGGTTGGTCGGCAGGTTGAACGATTGCTTGAACAGCGTCTCGGCCTTCTTCATCTGCCCGATGTACTGATACGAGGCCGCCAGCAGGTCGAGGTTGTGCGCGTGATGCCAGTCGAATTCAGACGGGATCTTCTCGCGCGCCATGTAGTCGCGCTGAATCTTGTCGGCGGCCTCGAAGCGCGCAATCGCCTCGCTGATGCGTCCGAGGCGGCGCAGCTCGTGGCCATGCATGTGGATCGCATGCGGCACCCCGGGGTTCTGCTTCGCGTACGCGGACGCATGGCTCTCTGCGTCCTTCATCCGGCCGCCGTTCTCGTAGGCGTGCGCGAGGAAATGATGGGCGGCCCACGACGTCGGAATCGCGTTCGGCAGCGCCGCCGACGGCTCGAAGCCCTTGACGACGCGGTCGTAATAGGGGATCGATGCCGCCACCGACCCTTGGCCGCGATCCGCTGGATCCGGTGATTCGGCAATGCCGCGCCGCAACAGGAACTCCGCGTCGTCCGGAAATGCCGCAATCGCCGCATCGAGTGCCTTGCGATAGACCGCCAGCTTCGACGCGTCGCCCGGCGCCGCTTCGGCGGCCATCTGCAAACTGCGCGCCTCGACGTGCCTCCAGATGTGTTCCTGGTTCTTCGACGCCAGCGTCTGCGCTGTGGCGATCGCCTGCCCCGCTTTCGCAGACTGGTTCAACTCGATGTAGGCGTAGCTCAATCCCACGTGAGCGAGCGCCATCTGCGAATCGAGCCGCAGCGCCTGGTGAAACGATCGCGCCGCTTCGATCCAGACGTAATTGTGCAGATAGGCGAGGCCCTGGTCGTAGAACTTCTGCGCCTCGGCATTCTTCGTCGCCGCATCGTCATGGACGGCGCCCACGCCGCGACGGAGAGTCACCGGCCGCTCGAGCAACTCCTGCGGGACTGAAGGGATCGTATGAAGGGCGTGTTGTGCCGAGGCGGCACTGGCGAAGACGAGTACAAGGAAAAGCGGGAAGCCCAAGACTTGTATCTTAAGCTTCCCGCCACGATTTTCTACACTAGCTACCAGCTGCTAGAAGCTGATGTGCCCGCCGATCTTGAAGAAGCGGTGCTGCAGCACGTTGGTCGGACGCAGGTACTGCGACGTCGCCGCCGTCGAATACGTCGTCGTCACCGTGTACGGCCAGCTGCTGTTGAAGACGTTATACAGATCGAAGTCCACGCGCAGGCGCACCTTGTCGATCGTGAACCGCTTCGCCAGCTTGAGGTCCAGCTGATTGAGGTTGTGCTTGCCGTAATCGGTGCCCTCGGGAATCAGCTGCACGGTGCGCGATGCCGCGCTGCTCTGCCAGTTGCGGCCGAGCTGCTGCTGCGCGATGGCATTGGTCACCGTCCACGATGCCGTGATGCTCGGACCGGCGCCGCCGGTCTGCACGCCGCGCGTGAACTGGTAGGTGCCGCCGAGCTGAACGTCCCACGGCAGCGTGTAGGAGCCCGAGAACTTCGCGTCGGGACGGAACCCGTACTCGCGATGGCAGCCGGGCCCCTCGGGATAGATTTCGGTGCTGCCCGCCGCGACGGCGTCGGCACCAGCCGCCAGCAGGTTGCACTGGTCGAAGGTGCGTGACGTCGCGGCGATGCCGCCGCGCAGGAACGCGCCGTTGCGGAAGCGGGACTCGAGGTTGATGTCGAAGCCCTGATACAGGTTCGTCTCGCCGCCGAAATCCTCCGAGAAACGAATCAACTGCTGCACCGGACGACCCAGGTTGAACACCGACTGCTTGAGGTCGGGAATGCCGCAAACCTGGTAACCGCCGCCGTCCGGCAGATCCGGATCGTTCGGCGCCGTGATGCATACGTAGTCGTAGCTGCTGGCGTCGTAGCGGAGATCATCGGTGATGGTCTGGTTGCCGAAGGTACGGCGATAGTAGCCGCCGTTGACCGACATGCGATCCGCGATCTGATGCTGCATCGCGAAAGTCACTTCGTTGTTGTAGCCGCGCTTGCCCCAGCCGCGCAGCAGGTCCGGCGAGTACTGCGTCGTCGGCACGGTGAGACGGCCGAAGGTCGACGTTGCCGCGGAGTTGGTGAGCTCGTTGAACTGGAGATTGCCGTTCGCATCGAGCGGCAGGCCGTTGCCATCGAGGTCGGTCCACGCGCGGGTGTCGGTCGCCGTCAGCGCGCCGATCGGGTTGACCTGGTTGGCAAACGCAATCGCCTGGCCGGCGACGTAGCGCGCGTAGCTGGCCTTGATCGCGGTGCGGCCGTCGCCGAACACGTCCATCGCGAACCCGACGCGCGGCGAGATGTCCTTCCAGTTCTGGACCATGCCGGTGCAGAGATCGCCGGGGTCGACGGTGCCATCCGGGCAATCGCCGAACGTCGCGCCCGGACCGTGTCGGCTGGGCAGGACCGTGCTCTCGCGCGTTTCACCAATGAACTGATCGAAGCGCACGCCGAGGTTCAGCGTCACTCGGCCGAGCGACCAGCGGTCCTGCAGGTAGATGCCGAGATCGCGGTCGACGCCGTTGCTGCGATCGAACGGCAGGCGCAGCGTGACCGACAGCGGCCGTCCGGCGTTGTAGTTGATCGGTTGCACGTCGCCGGTCCACATCTGCAGCAGGCGCCAGTCGCCGTTGGTCCAGGTGATGCCGCCGCGCAGGCTGTGCGCGCCGGCGATGTAGTTCACCGCGCCCATGTAGGTGCGGAGGATCGAGAAGTGATCCGCGGGGCTCGGCCACGCGTTGGCCTGCGTGTTGTTCGAGGTGTCGACGACGTTGTAGACCCGCGAGTTGCGGATCGCTTCCTCGTCCCACACCTTGCGATCGGTGCCGGTGACGCTTGGCTGATACAACTCCGTGTACTCCTGGTTGTACTTGCCGAAGCCGCCTTCGAACAGCAGCTTGTTGGTGTGCGTGCGCGTCCACTTCGTGACGTGCGCGTAGCTGGTCGGCGTCACCTGCACGCCGGCGGCCTCGGGCGGAATATTCGCCGCGATCCCCCAGTGATTGCGGTACTTGCGCTGGTTGTCGTGATAAACCGAGAACTTGTCCTTGCCGGTGGCCTGCCACGAAATGCGTCCCGCATTGCTGGTGATGTGGCCGTCGTCAAGGCCGGGACGATCGAAATCGGGATCGTAGATGAACTGCGACGGGTTCTTGTCGAAGTAGGCGCCCGTCTTGGTCTTCGTGGATCCGAGATTGCGGAAGGTGTAGTTGAACCACACCTTGTTCCTGACGATCGGGCCGCCGATCGACGGGTTGACGTCCCAGATCTTCTTGATCACGTCGACGTTGGTGATGGCGTTGTTGGGATTGAAGGTCTTGCTGCCCGACAGGTTGGAGCGCGTGCACGGCTGGCCGATGCCCGCTGATCCGCAGTTGTCGGAGCCGAAACTCTCGTCGGCGTAGTTGAACGTCATGGTGCCGCGGAAGGTGTTGCCGCCGTCGCGGGGCACCATGTTGACGCGCATGCCGCCCTGGCCCATTTCCGCGGAGTCCGCGCCGGTGATGTAGCTGAACTCCTCGAAGCTGGCGTCGTTCCAGTAGACGCCGGAGTAGGCGCCCTGCGCGCAGAGGTTGTTGAGGCGGATGCCTTCAATCGTCTGCACCGTGTCGCCCGAGCCGCGGTACTGGAGCGGCGACTGCTGCAGGTTGCCCGAGCCGCCGACATCGCGCGACAGCGCGCCGCCGCCGCCGACGGCGAGCGAGGTGCCCGGAATCATGATGCCCACCGCCTGGATGTTGCGGCCGGTCGGCAGCGCCTCACGCACTTCCGCGGTCATGACGACGCGCTGCGTGATGCTGGTGGTGTCGACGATCGGCGATTCGCCGGTGACGGTCAGCGTCTCTTCGAGCGCGCCGACCTTGAGGTCCGTGTTGATCGTCGCCGTGAAATCAGAGGTGAGCTCCACGCCTTCGCGAATCACGGTCGCGAAGCCTGGCAATTCGAACTTCACGGTGTAAGTGCCGGGGCGCAGCGCAAGGATCGAATACGTGCCTTCGCCGCTGGTGACGGTCGAACGCGTTTTTTCGATCAGCGCCGGGCTCGACACTTCAACGGTCACGCCGGGCAGCACGCCGCCCGATGCATCCCTGACCGTCCCTGAGATTGCGCTGGTTTGCGCCGATGCGATGATCGGCGTGAGGACTAAAGCAAGTACAGCAAAACAACGGATCGTAAGCGATCGCATCACAAATGTGCCTCCTCGAAACCCGGCGCGAGCGGGTGAGCGTTCAAGACAGGGCGACGGCCGCCCCGCAAATGACGACATTAAGCAGTAGCCTGAGAACCCTGTCAATACGCCTGAAATCCACGAAAGTGGATCACTTCTTGGTGGCCGTAAACGTGCCGTTGATCATGCCGCCGATGTCGAGCTTCCCCTTCATCGTGTTCTTCTCGACCGTCCCGTCGTAGGTGACAGGCGCCTGCTGGCCCTGCGCGTCGATCGTGAACGTGAAGTGGATGGCCGTGCCCTTGACCGTGCCGGTCAGGTCCGCGTTGCCGAGCTGTCCCACGTATGTCCCGGTAAGCTTCTCGCCGTCCTGCTTGAAGGTGATGGTCGGCGTGCCGCCGCCCTGATCGGTTTGAACGTTGAAGGTCCATTCGCCGGTGACGTTCACGGCCTGGGCGGCGAGCTGTGCAGTGCTGAGCAATCCGATCGCAACGACAACGGTAAGAGCAATCGATTTCATGTGCCTCTCTCCTGGAGCAAGGAATCCTATCGCATGGTGCCTGTGGTGCCTAGGTGCCCGGGTGCCTAGGTGCACGAGTGCCTAGGTGCTAGGATGCGACCGTTCAGAGGGAAACCTATGCGTCGAAAAGCGATCCTTGTCGCGATTGTTGTTTTTGCGGTCACCTCAGGCACCTCAGGCACCTCAGGCACCTCAGGCACCCAAGGCACCCGTGCCGCGAGCGGCGAATGGACTCATTACAGCGGCAATGCCGCGAGCCATAAGTACTCGCCGCTCGATCAGATCAACAAGGACAACATCGGCAAGCTGACCGTCGCGTGGCGATGGGCCTCGCCCGACAACGCGGTGATCGATGCGAACCCGACGGCGCGGCCCGGCGGCTACGCCGACACGCCGTTGATGGTGAAGGGCGTCCTCTACACGGTGACGTCGCTCGGCCAGATCTCTGCGATCAATCCGGCGAGCGGCCAGACGATCTGGACGTTCGATCCGGTCAGCTGGAAAACGCGGCCCGGCAATCTCGGCTACGTGCATCGCGGACTTGCGTATTGGACGGACGGAAAGATTGACCGGCTGCTGCTCGGCACCCACGACGCGTATCTGATTTCCGTCGACGCGAAGACGGGCGCGCTCGACAAGTCATTCGGCACCGAAGGCCGGGTCGATCTGATGGGATCGCTCGCGCACGCCGTGCGCTCGACGAACTACTCGGTGAGCGCGGCGCCCGTGGTGTGCAAAGACGTGATCGTGGTCGGCGCCAGCATCCACGACGGGCCAACGCACAAGGAGTGGCCGCGCGGCGACGTCAGCGGCTTCGACGTGCGCACGGGCAAGAAGCTGTGGACGATTCACTCGATCCCGCAGAAGGGCGAGTTCGGCAACGAGACGTGGGGCGACGATTCGTGGACCTACACGGGCAGCACGAACGTGTGGACGAACATGTCCACCGACGAAGAGCTCGGCTACGTGTATCTTCCGTTCGGCACGCCGACCGACGACTTCTACGGCGGTCATCGTCCCGGCGCGAACCTGTTCGCGGAAACGATCATGGCGGTCGACGCCAGGACCGGCAAGCGCGTGTGGCACTTCCAGGGCGTGCATCACGGCATCTGGGACTACGATTTCCCCGCGGCGCCGATCCTCGTCGACATCAACGTCAACGGCAAGCCGATCAAGGCGCTCGCGCAGATCAGCAAGCAGGGATTCACCTACGTGCTCGATCGGCGCACCGGCGCGCCGGTCTGGCCGATCGAGGAACGCCCGGTGCCGCAATCGACGGTGCCCGGCGAGCGCACGCATCCCACGCAGCCGTTCCCGACCAAGCCGCCCGCGTATGAACGACAGGGCGTAACCGAAGCCGATCTGATTGACTTCACGCCGGAGCTGAAGGCCGCGGCGCTCGAAGTGTTCAAGCAGTTCGAGACCGGGCCGCTCTTCACGCCGCCGTCGGAGAAGGGCACGATCGTCAATCCCGGCTGGGCCGGCGGCGCGAACTGGGCGGGCGCGTCGTTCGATCCGGAGACGAGCACGTTGTACGTGCCGTCGATGACGAGCCCGATCGTCGTGCAGCTCGTGAAGCCGAATCCCGAGCGAAGCAACCTGCTCTATGTCCGCGGCGGGACGATGATGCCGCCAATGATCGACGGGTTGTCGATTTTGAAGCCGCCGTATGGAAGAGTGACGGCGATCGATCTGAATAAGGGCGACATCAAGTGGACCAGTGCCATCGGCGACGGTCCGCGCAATCATCCGCTGCTGAAAGACCTGAATCTTCCGGCTCTCGGCGCGCCGATCCGCAACGCCGTGATGGTCACCAAGACGCTGTTATTCGTGGCGATGGGCGCCGGAAATCTCGGCGGCGGGAGGAATCTTCCGATCGGCGGCCGTCCACTTAGCAAGGTGGAGATCGAGCCGACGAAGTTCCGCGTCTACGACAAGGCGACGGGAGCTCCGCTGTGGGACATGGATGCGCCGGCCCGGCCGCTTGCCGCACCGATGACCTACATGTTCAACGGAAAGCAGTACATTGTCGTCGCCGGTGGCGGCGGCACGAACGCCGAATTGATCGCATTCGCACTCGGCTCGTAACGAGCGGGCTTACGGGCTTGCGGGCTACGGGCTTGCGGGACGGGCTAACGGGCTTACGGGCTACGGGCTTGCGGGAAGAACCAATGAAAAAAAAGCTCACCTTTCGTGCTCTTGCCATTTGCCTATTGGCCTATTTGCCTATTGGCCCATCGGCCTATTCGCCGACTAGCCCGGCCTACGCGCAGGCACTCCCGAACATCAACTCGCTGTCGGTCCGCTACAACTCGCTGAAGACCGCCGCGAAAGCGGAAGGCGAGTTGAAGGCGCAGCTCGACGCAGTCGACAAGGCCATCGCGGATGCGCGGCGCGGCGGCAACACCGGCGAGGTGCGCCGGCAGATCGCCAGGGGCATGACGCTCCTCAACAAGGAAGCCTGGACGCCGCAGGCGGATTTTCGCGCATCGCTCGCACTGCGCAGCGAGCGCACCGTCGTCGATTCAACCGTGCCGTACGCGATCCGTCTCGAGCAGATCTATCGTCCCGCGATCGAGCTGAGTCCTGCTCTGACGGCGAAGATGTCGATTCGCAAGCGAGTGCCCGCGGCACGCAGCGGCGACGCTGCGGCTGAAGCGGCGGCGAAAGCCGCCGCTCTCCAAACGATCGAGCTCGGCACGTTCGATGGCATGAGCCGCGACCTGCGTGAATCACCGTTCGCCATTGAGCTCGATCTGAGCCGCGTCGAAGACGGCGCGATGGTGCTGCAGGCCGAGGTGTTCGATGGCGCGACGTCGCTCGGCGCCGCGTCGCTCGGCGTGTTCGTCAGCAAGGGGCTCGACGCGAAGCTGAAGTCGCTTGAGGTGGCGGCAGCCTCCGCAACGCCGGCCGTGCGCGACGACATTCTCTATCCGGGTGATTTCATCAGGAACGTGAATCGCGGCCGGGTCGAGCTCGCGGACTTCAACGTGTCCGCGGAAATCGCGAAGGCGGAAACGATCGTCGCGCAGGCAAAGGGCGGCAAGGATCCGTTCAAGGGCAGGACCGGCGACTTCGAGCGGCATCATCGGCTTGCGGGCGCGGACGAGATCATGCCGTATCGCGTGTATGTGCCGAAGAACTACTCAGCATCGAAGGCGACACCGCTGGTGATTGCGCTGCATGGCCTCGGCGCCAACGAAGATTCGTTTTTCGATTCGTATTCGCAGCTGCCGCCGCAGCTCGCGGAGAAGCACGGCTTCCTGATGGCCGCGCCGCTCGGCTTCCGCCGCGATGGGTTCTACGGCTCGCAGATGATGAGCGGCGGCGACGCGGCCGCGCGCCGGCGCGGTGAATACAGCGAAAAAGACGTGCTCGAAGTAATGCGGCTGATGAAGGCCGCCTATAACGTCGACGAGTCGCGCATCTATTTGATCGGCCATTCGATGGGCGCGATTGGCACCTGGTCGCTCGCGGCCAAGTATCCCGACACGTGGGCCGGGCTCGTTGCGTTTGCCGGCACCGGCTCGCCGAATCTTGCCGACAGCATGAAGGCGATTCCGCAGTTCGTGGTCCACGGCGATGCCGACAACACCGTCAACGTGTCGGGATCGCGCAACATGGTGGGCGCGTTGAAGAAGCTGGATGCCGACGTGACATATGTGGAGGTCGCCGGCGGCAGCCACACCGACGTGGTCGTACCGAACCTGCCCAGGGCGTTCGAGTTCCTCGCGGCGCAGCGCAAGGAGCGGCGCAGCAGCAATCAGTAGTCAGCAATCAGCAACCAGCAATCAGCAGACCAATGGTCAGTAGCCAGTCTCAGCGGTCAGTGAAGGAACTCGTAGAACGCCTCAAGAAACCCAATACCCGCATCACCGTCCTCACCGGTGCGGGCGTGTCCGCCGCGAGCGGGGTGCCGACCTTTCGCGGCGCCGATGGCCTGTGGCGCAACTTCCGTCCTGAGGCGCTCGCGACCGCGGAAGCGTTCGGGCGCGATCCGAAGCTGGTGTGGGAGTGGTACGCCTGGCGGCGGTTCCGCATCGCTGCGTGTGAGCCCAACGCCGCGCACCGAGTGATCGCCGGCTGGAGCCGGCGCTTCGCGAATTTCCATCTGATCACGCAGAACGTCGACGGGCTGCACGAGCGCGCCGGCACGGGCAACACGATTTCGCTCCACGGATCGATCTGGGAAGTGAGCTGCTGGCAGGGCTGCGTCAATTCACCGAAGCGCTGGCGCGATGAAACCGTGTCGTTCAACGAGATCCCGCCGCGCTGCCCGTACTGCAAGGGCCCGATTCGTCCCGGCGTGGTCTGGTTCGGGGAAACGCTGGATCCCGCAACCGTGCGCAAGGCATCCGAGGCGGCGTGCTGCGACGTATTCATCACCGTCGGCACGTCCGCGATCGTCTATCCCGCGGCGGGGTTCATCAGCGCCGCGAAGCAGAAGGGTGCGTTTACGGTCGAGATCAATCCCGAAGCGACGCCCGCTTCGAATGCGGTCGATCTGGTCCTGCGCGGGCCGGCCGAGATGGTATTGCCGAAGATTGACCAGGACCTATAATCCGACTGTGAAGTGGAAAATCCGGATCGGTAGCGCGCTCGCCGTGGGCGCCGCCGTGGCAGGCTATCAGCTGCTGCGGCCCGAGCCCGTGTTGACGCGGCACGTCCCGATCACCACGAAGATCGTCTTCAACCGCGAGATCGCGCAGATCTTCCAGAAGAAATGTTTCCAGTGCCACACCGACGGCAACGTGTCGGTGCCGCTCACGACCTACAAGGAAGCGCGCCCGTGGGCGGTCGCGATCAAGGAAGAGATTCTCGAGAGGAAGATGCCGCCGTGGGGCGCGGCCGCGGGCTACGGTCATTTCGCGAACGACATGAGCCTGACCGGCCGCGAGATCAGCCTGATCCTGTCGTGGGCGGACGGCGGCGCGCCGAGCGGCGTGCTGCTCGTCGATGAAGACAAGCAGCCGGTTTATGTGCCGTCGCTCACCGGTTGGGAACAGGGCGAGCCCGATCTGATCGTGAAGGTGGCGGCCGACAAAAAAGTCGCGCCCGATGCGCCGTACCGCGTCGAGCGTTTCGACGTCGCCACGGGGTTGAAGTCGGCGAAGTGGCTGCGCGCGCTGCAGCTCGATCCCGCCGATCGCCGCGGCATCCGCTACGCCGCCGTCTACGATGCACGCAACGGCAGATGGCTGGGAACGTGGACGCCGTCGAGCAAGGTCGCCGCGACGCCCGAGGGCACGGGCGTGCAGTTGCCGGCGAACGCAAAGCTGACAGTGGAAATCGGCTACAAGGGCAACGTCGAAGCCGGCGAAGTATCAGGCGCAGGCGATCTCGGGTTGTACTTCTTCGAGAAGGCGCCGGCGCACGCCGCGCAATCGATCGACATCACCACGGCGGCGGCAGTCAGCGTTGCGCCGGCGAAGATCGGCGAGCGGCTGCGCGCCGAAACGACGCTCAAGGCGGCGACGACGGTCGCATCGATCTGGCCGAGGCTTGGCGCGGGCGCGCGATCGATCGAGGTGACGGCGATCAAGCCGGATGGCGTGGTGGATCCGATGTTGTGGGTGAACAACTATCGCGCCGAATGGCCGGCGCCCTACATCCTGAAGGAGCCCGTCGCGCTGCCCGCGGGCACGCGGCTGGTGATGACCGCGTATTACGACAACACCACCGACGCGGCCATCGCGGCGCGGCCGGCGGTATCGATTACTGCTGCGCGACCGTCTCGCCCGGCCGCAACACTCGAACAGTAAAGGGCACCGTCGACAGCACGTTGTTGCGCTGGAACTGCACCCAGACGCGATAGTGGCCCGCGCGCGGGAACAGCGCGTGGAAGACCAGGTCCGGCCCGCCGCCCTCCGTGACCGTCGTGCCTTCGAGCATCTCTTCTGGATGCGCGTGAACGTGCTCGACCATGTTCTCGCTCAACATCATCGCGTGGCCGAACGCGCCGAGGTAGCGCTGCAGGTCTTTGACCGGCTCGCCGCTCTTCTCATCCTCGAAGTGAATCGGCACGTCGGCTTCCTCGCCGGCGAACAACTGGCCGGGCGTGATCTGCAGCGTCACCTTCACGCCGTTGACGGTCTTGGTCAGCGCATCGGGCTTGAGATTCGGAATCGAGGAAACGATGTCGCCGTCGAAGCCGGCGGTGACGAGCGGCGTCGCGATCATCTGCGGCCCGCCGCCAACCGGCATGAAGTCGCTGAACAGCATGTACTGCCCGGCCGCCGGGAGCACGTGCTCGATCGTGAAGGTGCCGTCCTTCTCGATCGTCGGGTGCTCGTGGAAGAACTGCGTCATGTCGCGGCTGATGATGAAGAAGTGGAACAGCCGATCGTGCACTTCGGCGAACTGCGTCACCGGCTCGTTGGTCAGCGGATGGCGCACGGCGATTCGGAACTTCGTCTTCTGCCCCGCCTTCGGCGCCTTCGGCTCGGTGGTGATCGCGAGCGAGTAGTCGGCGGTGGCCATCGGATCGCCGGGCACGAGCGTCATGCCGCAGATGCTGCACGTGCCGGCCGTGGCTTTGACTTCGTTCGGATGCATCGGGCAGATGAATCCGCTGGTGGTCGCGGGCAGGTCCTTGATCAGCGGGCGCGCGGTGCCGGAGATCATCTCCTGGCTTGCGCCAAGCGACGTCGAGGGCCCGGACAGGCCGGTGGCGAACAAGAGCAGGACGGCCGCCAGCGCGTGCTTCATACAGCTAGTTTATCGCGGCCAGAGCCACCCGAAGACGCCGCCGGTCAGCAGTCCATAGAGCAGCGAGTCGATCATGTTGCGGATGGTCCAGCTCCAGCTGCGGCCCCACCAGATCGACTCGTGCGCCTGCGCCAGCCCGTAGCCGGTGAACGCCACGCAGCCGGCGACCTGGAATATCCGAAGGTATTCGGTGCCCGGACCGAACGCGACGCCTGCGATGTAGCCGGCAAAGAGCGACACCACCAGCGAGTAGATGAACCACTGCACCAGCGTCGAGCCCATGCTGAAGGCGGTCGGCCGGATCGTGATGAATGCCACTGGACCGGCCTTGAACCTCGCCTGGAATTCCGGCGACTGCATCTCCTGGCGTGTTTCCGGCTTGGGGATGCCGTAGTTGCCGACCGGCAGATTGAGCGGCCTGAGCGCGTTGGCTACCGCGTCTTCGTTGGGGAATTTCTTGAGGTCGTTCTTATGCCACGACGTGGCCATGTGGATGATGGAGCTGGCGATGAACACGAGCACGGCGGAGAGCGCGATCGGGATCAGCAA
>DASUSZ010000063.1:0-11500 GCA_036374815.1 Vicinamibacterales bacterium
ACCGAGCACCGCCCTCGCAGTCACCGCGATGCAGTCAAGGAAGCACCGGGCTGCGTACTATCCGGGCAGGTACTCCGATGCGACGCCGACGCCGACGTGGCACGCCGAAAACGACCTGCGGTTTGCGAGCGATCCCTATGCCGAGGATCTGCTTCGCATGTTCAATTACCTGCTCACGCGAATGGGTGTCGTCCAGGTGGCAGCGGCCGACGAGGCCGACGACCTCACCACGCCGATGCCTGGAACCAACGACGGATTTGGTCTTGTTTTTGAAGTGAACGGCACGGCCTACAACCAGGGCATAGGTGCCGCGGCGCTCGCCGGCTCCGGCCTGGCCGGGACGCTGGCCCAGGTGGGCGACCCGAACCGCATTCTCTATAAACCGATCGAGTTCATCGCACAGCAGGCAGTCGATGCATTGGTGTGGCACCAGAACGACCAGGGAACGTCCTATCCGGGCAGCTTCTACTACTCCCCTAACGCCGGCACCGATGACGCGTCGACTTCGGCATGGATGTACTCAGGCTTGTACGCCATGGCGAATTCGCCGATGAAAGCCCGCGGGTTGTATGTAAACAACATGGTGTGGGCGCGAATTGGTTCGTTCCTTCAACAGGCGGCGCGGCAGCAGGCCGTAGGCGGCGTCGCCTTCGCCTATCGCGTCTCCAACGCCGGCTCGTTCCAGTTGTCGGCAGCGCCGCTGATGGCCATGGGTCTCATGGGCTGGACCAATCCCCAGTGGCAGAACAGCAGTGCGTTGATCCCGATGAATGCGGGTTTCGCGTTGAACGTCAACAGCACCCGCGGGCAGGCCTATCAGACGTTCCGCAACCTGATGACCTACTACCATAACGCGTGGCCGGGCACGGTCGTTGCCGGCCAGGACTATAACGCCTGGTTCTGGGGCATGTGGGCCGGCGATGCCGCTGGCTACAACCGTGCCGACGACCAATACAACCTCTACGCGATCGGCTGGCTCGCCAAGGGACTCACTGCCGTTGGCGTCGATTGCGTCGGCGGAACGGAGGCGTTCGACGCCAGCGGCGCTTGCGTGGGCAACGCCAACGACTGGCGGCATCAGTTTACGACGCTGCTGGTCCGGCGGCAGGGCGCCGACGGAACGTGGCTGACCTCGGGTTTCAACCAGATCATCAGCCACGCCATCAACTCCTTCGATCCGACGATGAAGAACTCGCTCGCGGTTCTGACGCTGGGACTCTCGCAGTAGCGATCGCCCTGCGACAAGAAAAACGCCGGCCGCTCGCATGAGCAGCCGGCGTTTTTACTTCTTATTTCTAATTTCTGATTTCTATTCTTAGCTTTTACTTCTTGCGGCGGACATACGTCACGTGCGTCACGCCCATGATCTTTCCGTCCTTGTCCAACCGGATGTACTCGTTGTTGATCGTGTTGTTGTCCTCCGACAACGTGTTGATCACCACCTGGTTCAGCACGCCGTTGCGCTTGTTGTAGATGCGGATGCTCTTGTCGTTGATGATCTCGACGGCCGTCTCGGCGCCCTCCTGCCCCTGCACCGGACGATACACGCCGTCGAACAGCGTCACGTAGCTCCAATCGTTCTTCGGATTGCTCGGATTGCTGACGGTCAGCTTGCTGCCGCCCTTCTCGTACGCCTCGTAGGTCATCACGTTGTTGGGATTGGTAGTGTTGTCCCACACGCCAAAGCGCGCGGTGCGCGGATCGGTCGGCGGACCCGATGGCTTGTCGCCGCCGCGGCCCTGGGCCGAGACCGGACTGGCTAATACAACGGCGGCGAAGACGGCGGCCGCGCCCATGAGCAGTTTCTGGTATCGCATCAATGTGATCCTCTTAAAACGGCGGCAACAGCCGCAACCGCGCCATCATACTCAAAGTCATGGCACTTGGTGCGTCACGCTGCCTGAGCTGCCGTTGAAGTTCGCGCTGCCGGTAAACGTCGCGGTCAGCGGGTGATTGCCCTTCTTGAAGCTCTTGTTCATCGTCGCGACGCCGTTGACGAGCGTCGCGGTGCCGAGCAGCGTCGTGCCCTCGCGGAATTCGACGATTCCGGTAGGAGTGCCCGCGCCAGGGGCCACCGCTGACACGACGGCCCGCAGCTGCACCACCTGGTTGTTGTTCGACGGGTTCGGCGTCGTGCTCATCGCCACCGACGTCGAGGCCTTGCCGACGGTGAGTGTTCCGTTCGCAAAGGTGATCGTGTAGTTGGGCGACGACACGCCCCCCGGGGTCACGGCGTACGATCCGGGCGCGCTGGTCGACGTTGCAGCGGTGGAGAACGCCAGCGTTCCCGACAGCGACGCGAGCGAATCGCCGTTCACCAAACCGGTCCCGGTAGCCGTGAACGCCGGCAACGCCTCCCCGAACACCTTGGTTTCGTTGTTCGCTTGCACCGTCAACGGCGCCGGCGTGACGGTGAGTCCAACGATCGCCAGCGCGTTGGTGTAGTTCGCGGCGTCATTCGGTGTGAATGCCACCGACATCGGGTGGGTGCCTGCGCCGAGCACCGTGCCAGCCGGATACGAATACGCGAAAGTGCCAGGCACATTCGCCGTCGCATTGAGCTCCGTCGCCGACAATGCGGTTCCGTAGGTGATCGAACCGGGACTCGGCCAGAACACGATCGACGGCGCCTTGTCGACGACGATTGACACGGCGGCGCTTGCGGCCGCGTAGTTGGCCGCATCGGTGGGCGTGAACGTGACCGCGAGCGAATGCGTGCCGGCGTTGAGCACCGTGCCGGCCGCCGGCGAGTACGAGAACGCACCGGCGACGCTGGCGGTCGCGTTGAGCTCCGTCGCGGACAGCGCGGTGCCATAAGTGATCGCCGCGGGATTCGTCCACGTCAGGACCGGCGTCTCCTTCGCGATGTCGATCGTCACCGACCCGCTCGCCGGCGCGTAGTTCGCGGCATCATCGGGCGTGAAGGTCACCGACAGCGTTTGCGTTCCAGCATTGAGCACCGCTCCTTCTGCCGGCGAATACGCGAACGTGCCCGCCACATTCGCCGTGGCATTCAGTTGCGTTGCCGAGAGCGCCGTGCCGTAGGTGATGCCCGCAGGATTGGACCACGCCACGATCGGAGCCGCCTTCCCGACCTCGATCGTCGTCGTCGCCGTCGCCGAGTTGTTGTTGGCGGCGTCGGTGGGCGTGAAAGTTACCGACAGCGTGTGGTTGCCGGCAGGCAGCACCGTGCCGGGCGCCGGTGAGTAACTGAACGTGCCGGCAACATTCGACGTCGCGTTGAGCTGCGACGCCGATAGCGCGGTACCGTAAGCGATCATCGCCGGCGCGTTCCATGTGATCGCCGGCGTGCGCTTCGCAACGACGATCGTGACGGTCTTGCTCGCGCCCCAATAATGGGGATCCGCCGGAGCGAACGACACCCTCAGCGTATGCGTGCCCGCGGACAGGATCGTGCCGAACGCCGGTGTATAGGTGAACGTGCCGGCCACATTGGCGGTCGCGTTCAACTGCGCGTCTTGCAGCGACTGCGGATACGTGATCGGCGCGGGATTGTTCCAGCTCAGGGCGCTTTGCGCGTAATCAACCGTGATCGACACGTAGGTGCTGGACGTGTCGTAGTTCGCCGTGTCGGTCGGACGGAACGCGACGGTCATCCAGTGCTGGCCGATCTCGAGGATCGTGCCCGGCGGCGGCGAGTAGGTGAGCGTGCCCGGAATGTTGTTGTAGACGGTCGCATTCTGCTGCTGCGGCCCGAGCGGCGTGCCCCACTGAATCGGCGCCGGCGTATTCCACAACACCGACGGTGACGACTTGCCCACGATGAACGAGCGGGTGACCGTACGCGGGTTCCAGTCGGGGCTCGACGGCGTGAACAGCACGCTCAGCGTGTGAGTGCCGGCGGGCAGGACGGTGCCCGCGGGCGGATCGTAGGTGAACGTGCCGGGGATCGGCGAGGTTGCGTTCAGCTGCGTGCCGCTGAGCGGCGTGCCGTAATAGATGCCGGTGTCGATGACCCAACTGACGTCGGGTGTGCCCTTGAGAATCTCGAGCGTCACGCTCGCGGTTGCGGGCACGTAGTCCGCCTGGTTCGCCGGCGTGAATGTCACCGACAGCGTATGCGTGCCCGCCGGCAGCCACCAACCAGCCGGCGGCGAGTAAACGAACGTGCCCGCGACATTCGCCGTGGCGTTGAGCTGCGCGGCGCCAACCGTGTACGGATAGGTAATCGGCGCGGGCGCCGGCCACGTGATCACCGGAATGCCTTTGACCTTCAACGTCACCGATTTCGACGCGGTGTTGTAGTTCGTGGCATCGAACGGCGCGAACTGGACGGTCAGCGTGTGCGTGCCCGCCGGAAGCATCGTGCCCTCATCCGGGTCATACCCAAAGACGCCAGCCACAGAGCTCGTCGCGTTCAGGATCAAGCCGTCTATCCCCATGCCTTCGACAATCGGCGCCGGGTTGGCCCATGTCAGAACAGGCGTCGCCTTGTCGATGTTCAAGGTGCCGGGCATGCCCGCGCCAAACGCCGTGTCATCGCCGGCGAATTCGACATGCAGCGGATGCTGGCCTGCGTCGCGGCCGGCGAGCGGGACGTTGACGATCGCCACGCCAGCCGCATTCGTCGTCGCACTTCCCGCAGGGACGTTGCCGATGAAGAACGCGACGGTCTTGCCAGGCAATGCCGCGCCGCCGGTGGTGAGCGTGGCTTGCAGCGAGGTCGAGCCGCCATACACGCCGCTCGCGGGCGCGATCGTAAGCGCGGTCGCCATTTTCACGTTGTAGGCCGTCGATCGGGTGGTGACGTGTCCGGCCTCGTCGATCGCGGTTGCGGAAAATTCAAACGCGCCGACCGTGGACGTGTCGAGATTCGGACCGGTTTGATTCGAGCTGCAGCTGACCACACCCGAGGTGTCGTCGTTGCACGCGAGCGCGATCGGGACCACCGTGCCCAGCGCGAACGTCTGCGGCTCCCACGGCGCGATCGCAAGCGTCGGCGGCTGCGTGTCGCGGCCGATCTCGATCTCCGCAAACGTTTCGCCGCCGTCGCTGTAGACGCTGCAGAAGAAGAAGCTCTTCCCGTCCCAGTCCTGGGTGTACGGCGTGAAGCAGAAGTTGACGAAGACCGTCGACTCGGGATCTTCGTAGGTCCACGTCAGCGTCACGTCGCTGACGTACCAGCCGTTGGCGCCGAGTGTGCCCTGGATCTGATGCGTGACGACCGGCGGGGTCGCATCGCGATAGAGGTAGCCGTACTCGAACCGCGCCGATTCGCCGTCCGGGTTGGTGATCGTCACGTCGACCCACCCGGCCTGGTGCGGGGGCGTCGTCGCCAGGATCGACGTGTTGTCCACCACCGTCACGCTCGTGGCAGGGACGTTGTCGAACATCACCGTGGCGCCGGGGGCGAAGCCGAGGCCGTAGATCTGGACCTCGGTGCCGCCTTCGATTGGGCCCTCGTATGGATACACGTTGTAAAGGTCCGGCCTGGTGGCGTGATGGAGGATGACCTGCTCGCTGCCGAGCAACAGGTAGTAATCCTGCGGCTCGCCGCTGTCGTTGTCCCACAACGTCGCCTGCACCGTTGCCGGACCGACGCCGGACGTCTGCGAAAACTCAACGCCCCACGCGCCCGACGTATTCAACGCCCACGCGACCCCTGGCGGCACGGTCACGTCGATGTCGAAGGTGCCGCCCGCGGCCGGCACGTCGATCTCCGACGGCGCCAGGGCGACGCCGGTTGCGACGAATACGCCCTGATAGCCGGCGCCGTAGGGAATCAGGTCCGCGCCCGCGTCGAATGCGATCGCGGAACCGTCGGCGGTGATGGCGGGCGCGCCCGCATTGTCGTCACGGGTGCCGTCCCCCCGCACGCTGATCTCGTACGACAGCCCGGTCTGCCGGTCGACGGCGTAGACGTTGGTGTAGTTGGTCCACCACTCGTCGACCGTGACGCCGGTAAAGGCGACGTATCGCCCATCGCCGCTGATCGCCGGCGACCATTCGTAGTGGAGCGCCGGCGCGCCCTCGTGGCTGAGCTCGATCGGCACGTTGCCGCCGGTTAGCAGGTTGAAGACGTAGATGTCGGGCTGCCCGTCGGTGTCGCCTTCGGCGAGATTATCGGTGCTGCTCGCATACGCGATGTGATTGGCATCGCTGAAGTCGGGGCCGCTGGCATAGCCGAAGGTGTCGATGCCGCCGGGAACCATCGGGACGTCGACACGGAACGTCGTGCCAACCGAACGATCGTGCACGAACATGCGCACGCCAATCTCGGTGCCGTCGTGGTTGGCCGCCGCAGTGTAGCCAATCCAGCGCGCGTCGCCGCTGATCGCGACTTCCTCGAAGTCATAGAGCACGTCCAGGTCGACCACGGCCTGGCTGATCAGCGTGGTCTCGGCGCCGCCGGCTTCGTCGAATACGCCGTTGCCATCCGTGTCACGATCGCGAAGGAAGATCTGCCGATCGAGATAGCCGCCGCCAAAGCTGGCGGCGAACACGACGAAGCGGCCTTCGGCGCTGAGGCTGAAGAATTGCTGCGTCACGTAGGTCGCTTGCGCTTCACCGGGCCCGACGCTGACGCGCACGGTGGTGCCAAGCTCGCGATCGTGCACGAACAGTCCGCACAGATCGAGCCCGTCGAAGGTCGATGCGCACGAATTGAAAATGATGTGACGGCCGTTCTTCGAGATCTCCGGCCAGCTGCTGTCGTGATTGCCCTGTGTGCCGTCGGTCGCCACGCTGACGCGCGTCAGCTGGCCGGTTTGCCGATCGCGGAGAAAGACGTCGTTCCAGTTGTTGGTGTCACCGTAAACCAGGTGCGTCAGTCTCGAGCTGAAGACGACAAACCTGCCGTCGCCGCTGATCGATCGCGGGCCGGCCGACGTGCCGCCCTGGCTCCAGCCGGGGAGGTTCGGACGAGCCTCGTCGGCGACGATGCCGGTCCATGGCGAGGATGATTGCGCGAAGGCGGCCGCCGCCTGCAGCACGAAACAGAAGACACCAAGCGCGATCGAACGTCGACGGGGCATGTGACGCCTCAAAGGGGCAACCAGGTTGTATGAAAAGAAAAACGCGCGATGCGATGCGCGTCCCGCCTAGGCAGTATCGGCCGATCCGCGGCGCCCGATGAGGTGGCCTGCACGATTCCGGGAAAATACTTCGGCACTCATGTGCAAGCTCGACGACATGAGAGACTAGAGCGCGCAGAATGGATCAGGCCGGACACACGAGCCTCCCCTACAGATCCGATATCGACGGCCTCCGCGCGATCGCGGTGCTGAGCGTGATTTTTTTCCACGCCGAATTCGCGTGGGCCAAGGGCGGGTTCGTCGGCGTCGATGTGTTCTTTGTGATCAGCGGTTACCTGATCACCGGCATCCTGCTGCGCGAGTTACGCAGCGAGTCCTTTTCGCTGAAACGTTTTTACGAGCGGCGCGCTCGTCGAATCCTGCCGGCACTGCTGGTGGTGATCGCGGCCACGCTCGGCGCATGCGCGCTGCTGATGTTCGCCGCCGATCTGCGCGTCGTCGCCCGGAGCGCGGTGTCGGTATTAGCGTTCGCCGCGAACATCATGTTCTGGCGCGGCATTGATTTCGGCGACATCACGACGGTCAACTACTTCGGCCGGCGTATTCACGAGCAGCCGCTGGTCCACACGTGGAGCCTTGGCGTCGAAGAACAGTACTACCTGCTGTTTCCCGTCACCCTGCTGCTGGTATGGAAGATTCGCCGCTCGCTGTTGCTACCCGTCCTGCTTGCGTCAACCGCGCTGTCCCTGGCACTGAGCGTGTGGTTGACGCCGGGCAGTCCCGGTCTCGCGTTTTACCTCTTGCCGACACGCGGCTGGGAGCTGCTGGCCGGCGGTCTGATCGCGTGGTGGGGCATGGAATCGAGGACCGATAGAGCCTCGCTTCGCGAAGCGGCGGCAGCGGCCGGCTTGCTGCTGGTGCTCATCCCGGTCGTCCTCTACGACAGCGAAACCCCCTTTCCCGGCTACGCCGCCGTCGCACCGGTCGCCGGATCGGCGCTCCTGATTCGCTATGCCTCGGCCTCGCGGATCGGTGCGTTGTTGTCGTGGCGGCCGCTGGTTTTCATCGGCTTGATTTCGTATTCGGCGTACCTCTGGCACCAACCGCTGTTTGCCCTCGCGAGATATGTCAGCCTGTCCGGGCATTTGGGAACGGGCGTCGCGGTGCTCCTCAGCGCGATCACATTGGTGCTGGCCGCAATCACGTGGAAGTGGATCGAGACGCCGTTTCGCGATCGCCGCTCGGTGTCGACCCCGATGATGTGGTGGAGCGCCCTGGCGGCGACGATTGCGGTCGCGATTCCCGCCTCGCTGCTGGCGTTCGGCGGCGACGCCGGACTGCGCACGCCAATCGCATCGAACATCATCGGCCAGTCGGTGATGTCGCTGATCAGCGACTGCAGCATTACCAAGCCGACGCGCGGGCTGGGCAATGGCTGCGTGCTCGATCCGTCTTCGGACGAGCCGCCGAAGTTTCTCGTCGCCGGCGACAGCCATTCGGAAGCGATGTTTCCCGGCTTCGCGAAGATCAGCCGCGACACCGGCGTGCAGGGCCGCCTGCTGCAGCACATTGCGTGCTCGCCGCTGCTCGAAGTCGGCGGCATGCCGACCAGCACGCCAGACTGCGTCGAAATGCGCGAGCGCGCGTTGCAGCTGGTCTCGGACCATCAGATCGGGATGGTGTTCCTGGTCTCTCGGTTTTCGTTTGCGTACGGACCGATGAACCTGTTCGAGGAGCGGCTTGCCAGGACCATCGATGCCTATGCGCAACGCGGTGCGGTTGTGTATCTCGTGTCGCAGGCGCCCGAGCAGCCGGCATTCCTGCGGCGCAATTACCTGCGGGCGGTGCTGCGGCAGCAATTTTTTGGCACCGACGCTGAACCGGCGATTAGCGCGATGACGGTGACGCGCGCCGCGCACGAGAAGACGCAGGCGTTTGTCCGCTCGGCGTTCGCGAAATACTCGGTCGATCCACGCGTGCGGTTGATCGATTTCTCGAATGCGTTATGCGATCAGTCGAGCTGCGCAGCCGGAACGACACGCGAGGCGTATTACGTCGACGAACATCACTTGAGCGCGCTTGGCGCCGTGCTGGTGAGTGACGAGATTGCGCGACAGGCGGGTCTGGTTCGAGGCGGTGAGTAAACGATAGGAAGGCGGCCGGGCGCGGCCGCCCTCCCATTGGTGTTGAAGGCTATCGGCGGCTGCGACGGCTGCCGCTGTCGCCGCTGCTGCTGTCGCTGCGGTCGCTGCTCTCGCTGTCGCCGGAATCGTCGAACGACGATTCGTCTTCGCTCTCGTCGCCCATCTCGATGCCGCCCGAGCGGTTCGACTGATCCTGATCCTGGCTCTGCGATCCGCGATCGCTCGAGCTGCGGCTCTGCCGCGTCTCGTCCTGGCTGTTGCTGCGATTCTGGCCGCTGCTCTGGTTATCCTGGTTGCGATTGTTCCGAGACATAAAAGGTTGTTACCTCCGCCCGATTAAAGAGCAAACCCAGTACCGTTTTCATGCCCGGCGCACTGCCCGCACGATCGCACTTCAGTAGCGCGATTTGCATTTTGTCGGTAAGCACACCGCAGCCGTATCGATCGCAATTCAGGCATGCAAGATGCTCTGATTTGCCGTGCATGCCTGTTCAGACATTCGCCGACCTGCCGCAATGGAACGAAGACGGATCGTTGACGGTCGTCATCGAGACGCCCAAGGGCAGCCGTAACAAGTACGCGCTCGATGAGGAGACGGGCCTGTTCCGGCTGAAGAAGGTTCTGCCCGCGGGGATGGGCTTTCCATATGACTTCGGGTTCGTGCCGGGCACGCTGGCGGAGGACGGCGATCCGATCGACGTGCTGGTGTTGATGGACGAACCCGCGTTCGCCGGATGCGTGCTGCGGTGCCGGGTGATCGGCATCATCGAAGGTGAGGAAGTCAAGGATGGCAAGACCGCGCGCAACGATCGTCTGATCGGGATCGAAACCAACACCCATAGCTTCGCGGCGGTGCGGACCATCAAGGACCTCGGCGAGCGCTTCCTCACCGAGCTCGAAGCGTTCTTCGTCAACTACCACCTGTTGTCGAAGGGCGAGTACCGGGTGCGGGGATCGAAGGGACCGCTGGTGGCGCGCGAAGAGATTGAAAAAGCGCGCATCGCGGCCCGGAAACGACGCTAGAACTTATTGGATCTTTTTCTTTGGAAAGCTGGGACGGCGCGGCGCGAACCGGGGACGAACATCAGGACGTCGCGAATCGGCATGCGAGAATCCGTCGATGCGTTTGCTGCTACTGCTGATTGCAACGTTCCTGCAAACACCCGCGCTGACGCCACCGGAGCCGCCGGTGGAACTCGCGCCGGGAATGTTCCTGATTCGGCCGGTGCCGATGCCGGGCCGCGGCCCCGACGGCAACACCGTCGTCCTGGACGCTCCCGACGGCTTGATCGTCTTCGACACCGGCCGCCATACCACGCAGAGCGACGCGATCCTCGCCTTCGCGCGAGAGCGCAAACGTCCGATCGCCGCAATCTTCAACACGCACTGGCACCTCGATCACTCGAGCGGCAACGGACGGTTGAAAGCGGCCTATCCAAAGGCGCGTGTCTACACGACGACGGCGATCGACAAGGTGCTGGCGCCAGGCGGCTTCCTCGCGCGCAACCTGGCAAACACGAAACAGATGCTCGCATCGACCGCCGACGCGGTGCGCCGCGAGGAGATGCAGATCTTCATCGACACGATGGCGGCGCAGCACGACTTGAAGCCGGATGTAGCGCTGACGCGATCGGGATCGCTCGGCGTCGCCGGCCGCACGCTTGATGTGCGCGTCACCGACAAGGCGGTCAGCGATGCCGACGTCTGGTTGTTCGATGCGCCCTCGAAGGTTGCCGTCATTGGCGATCTGGTCACGGTGCCGGTGCCGTATTTCGAAACCGCATGTCCCGATCGATGGCAGGCATCGCTCGACGAGGTCTGGGCCACGCCGTTCGAGACGGCAATTCCGGGACATGGCCAGCCGATGACGCGCACGCAGTTCGACGTCTACCGCCAGTCGTTCGGCGCGTTCGTCAGCTGTGTGCGATCCGATGCCGCGCCCGCACAGTGCGCGGCAGGATGGGCCGATGGTGTGAAGACGCTGATCGGCAGCGATCCCGCGCGCCACAAGGCGGTCGCCGCCAACGCCGAGTATTACGTCGGCTACCTGCGCAGCAACGGCGGCAAGGCGCCGGATTGCACCGCGCGCTGAACCTATTTACGACGCGTCGCCTTCATCTCGCGGCCGCCCTGCGTCACGACGATGTAGCTGCCGTCGGGGGCGAATTCGATCTGCGCGTCGAACGTTTTCGCGAAGAACACCGTCTCGCTCTGCGCAAAGATCGGGATCGGCTTCTGCGGTCCCAGCTGCGACACCAGCTGGTCGCCCTCCAAAGTAATGGTCATCGCCGACGATGACCCGAGCTCGTAGGCACCAACATACTTTTTGAGCACGGCAGCAGACACGGCGATCTCCCTGCG
>DASUSZ010000064.1:0-3140 GCA_036374815.1 Vicinamibacterales bacterium
GTTGTACGGATCGAGCGAGAACACCCGGACCGACGCCGCGGGGCGGTCGGCCGGCAGCTTCGCCAGCGCCGCCTGCAGATCGGCGGCGCTGAAGTGCGTGGCCTTGGTGCGATCGGTCGGCGCGGGCGCGGGCGCCTGCGCGGATGCAGCAGTAGCGACGCACAACAGGAACAGGGCGCTGAAGAACATTTTCATATCGCCGACAATCTACCTCAACTCGTCACATTTCCCGTCAACGGCACCCGTCTCGTGCAAGGATGGCCCGCCATGACGATCACAGCGCAAACTGGTCTGACGATTCTTCGCGCCGGCACGGCGGCGATCATGATCATCCACGGCGTGGCGCGCGCCTGGCTCGGCATTGTCGATGATTTCGGCGTGGTGCTGAACCAGTGGGGCTTCCCGATGGGCTTCGCGCTGGCGTGGACGATCACGATCGTCGAGATCGTTGGCGGGGCGATCCTCGCCGCCGGATTTTTCGTGCTGCCGCTGTCCGCGTGGTTCGCGTTCCAGCTGCTGATGGGCATCTACCTGATTCACAGCCGGGTCGGCTGGTTCGTCGTCGGCGCGGGACGCAACGGCATGGAGTTCAGCGTGTTCCTGTTGTTATGCCTTGCCGTCATCGCGTTGACGCGCACACATGCAGCCAGCTCCGCAACTCGACGCGCGTAGGTGCCGTTAGGTATCCTGATGTTGTGAAGGTGCTGCTTGTCGTGATCGACGCGGCGACGTCGCGCGTCGTTGCTCCCGCCATCAAGACCGGTCAACTCCCAACGATGCAGCGCCTCGCCGAGGCCGGCTGCCTGCATGAGTCGGTGACGATGTTCCCGTCGATCACGCCGGCGGCCACGGCGACGATCATCACCGGCCAATATCCTGCCGGCAGCGGCATCGTCGGCGCCTCGTGGTACGACGAGGCGGACAGGAACGTCGCCTACTTCGGCGACGATTTCTGGGTCGTCGCGCGCGAGGGCTTTCGGCCGTTCCTCGATGATTTCCTGGTGGGCCTCAATGGCGATCGGCTGAAAGCGCCAACGCTGTTCCAGCACGTCGAGCGCGCGGGCAAGACCGCGCTCTGCCTCAACTACCTGGTCTTCAAGGGCGACGTCGAACACACCGTCAAGATTCCGCTGCTGCTCGCGATGCTGCCGGGTGTGGCGCGCAAGGAGGTCATCCAGGGCCCCTCG
Source organism: Vicinamibacterales bacterium (assembly GCA_036374815.1). Taxonomy (GTDB): domain Bacteria; phylum Acidobacteriota; class Vicinamibacteria; order Vicinamibacterales; family UBA2999; genus 12-FULL-67-14b. The sequence continues at coordinate 1,188 of DASUSZ010000064.1, forward strand.
CTGTTGTGCCTCGGCGATTTCGTCGCGACACGAACCATGCGCGGCAAACCGATGGTCGACAAGGGCGGCGTCAGCCACCGCTTCGGCATGGACGATGCGTCCACGGGTCTATTGCTCGCGGAAGTCGCCGAAGACGATGCCTTCGCGGACTTCACCGTCGCGTATTTCGCGGACAACGACTACCGCAGTCACGAGATTGGTCCCTACGCCGCGCTGAAGGTGATCGAGAAGGTCGACTGCGCGCTGGCGACGATGTTCGAAGCGGCCGGCGGCATGGAGCGCATGTTGCGCGATACCTACGTGATCATCACGTCCGATCACGGGCACTGCGAAGTGCTCGCCGATGCCGAACGCGCGACCATCCATCTCGATCGCGCGCTCGCGGAATTCAAGCAGGCGGCCTTGGGGCAGCCCTGGAAAGATGACGATCAGATGATGATCTGCCCGAACATGCGATCGGCGCAGGTCTACCTGCGGCATCACGACGACGCGTCACGGCTGCGCGCGATCGAGCGCGCGCTCTCGGATCGCCGGGTCGATCATGCGTTCTGGCGTGTGGAAGGCGGAACGCGCGCGGGCATCTCGTATCTCGCGCGCAACGCGCAGGGCGAGCTCGCGTTCTGGCGCGGCAAAGACGGCGGCAACAGCGCGAACGATGCGTTCGGCACGTCGTGGAGCTGGCGCGGCGATCTGAAGGTGATCGATGCGCACGTCGAAGACGGGGAGCTGCGGTGGAACGACTATCCGAATGCGTTCGAGCGCATCGCCGGTGCACTCGATGCACCCAACAGCGGCGACGTGTGGTTCACGGCGAAACCGGGCTGCGAGTTCGAGGTGCCCGGCGGGGCCGCGCATGTCGGGGGCGCGTCCCACGGCGGCCTGCACGCGCTCGAGTCGCTCTGTCCGTTCCTGATCGCCGGTCCCAATAAAGTCGATCTGCCGCGCCGCATGCGATCGGTGGACATTGCGCCGCTATGCCTTCAGCTCCTCGGCGTGCCGGCGCCGTTCCGCGTCGGCGACCCGCGGCACTGATCGCTTCCGCCAGCATTTCACGTAGCGCCACGCCAGCATCGCGCCCAGCACGACGAACACGACGTTCGTCGCGATGTCGATGCGATCGCTGACCAGCGCGAAGTTGTGCTTCAGCTGTACACCCGCATAGACGAGCGCGGCGGTCCACGCCAGTGTGCCTGCCGTCGAATACGCGAGAAACGTCACCCACGGCATGCGCGAGAAGCCCGCCGGGAGCGAGACGAAGGTTCGAATTCCCGGTAGCAGGCGCCCGATCAGGACAGCGATCTTCCCGCGACGCTCGAACCAGGCGGTGGCGCGATCGATGTCGTGTTGGCCGAGCGTCAGCCACTTGCCGTGCTGGTCGATCCATGCACGCAGCCGCTGCTCGCCGACCTTGCGCCCGATCGCGTACCACAACGTCGAGCCCGCGAGCGATCCGACAGTCCCCGTCGCGATCACCATCGCGACGGTCAAGTCGCCCGACGCCGCCACGTAGCCTGCCAACGGAAGAATCAACTCGGACGGGATTGGCGGAAAGACGTGTTCGAGAAACGTCAGGAAGGCGACGCCGGCATAGCCGAGGCTGGTGATGATGCCGGCGATCCAATTGAACACACTTCACTCTACCCGACGAAGATAAAAGACAGATAAACGTGTGCGCGCTAACGGCGGTTGCGAATGGAGTAGAGGTGGTGCTGCGTGCGGATGAGCAGACGATCGCCGACAATGGCCGGGCTGGCAAGCGTGAACTCATCGAGTGAGTTGACGTGAAGAAGGCGATATTCGTCGGCCGCCTCGACCACGAAGGTGTTGCCCTCCTCGCCGAGCAGAAAAATCTTTCCACCGTACGCCCACGGCGACGCGGTGAACGCCGCCGCACCGGGTGCGACCCGCGATCGGTAGACGCGTTCGCCGGTCTCGACGTCGTGGCGCGCGAAG